>JAFVPB010000011.1 GCA_017505525.1 Clostridia bacterium | reverse complement strand
TATGGAGAAGTTGCTAATAAGCATCTTATTAATATGAGCAATTTTTATGAAAATATTAAAATAGATAAATTTGTTGTTATGCCTAATCATATTCATATGCTGATTCAAGTGACAGATATGGCTAAACCAAACGGACCGTCGGGGACGCCGGTCCCTACGAATTCTTTAATTGCACAATTTATAAGCACGTTTAAACGATTTTGCAATAAGGAATACGGGGAAAACATTTGGCAACGCTCTTTCCACGACCATATTATCCGTGATAAAAACGATTATCAAAAAATATGGGAATATATAGACACAAATGTTTTAAAATGGCAGCAGGATTGCTTTTATAATTGAATTAATATGATTATCGTAGGGGAGGGCATGGAAGCCCTCCCAAAAAATAATTGTGGTTTTAAATAATACGGGAGGGCATGGAAGCCCTCCCGTACAAAAGTAATCGATAATTAATAAAAAAGGGGATGTTTAAATTCTCCAGAACGCAAAAAGGTGTAAGTTATGCTGATTAAAAAGGTGTAAATAATGAATTTTTGTGATTTTGGGTTGAAAAATCTCATTTTATTCAATTTTTCCTTTTAAACAAGCCTTTTTGCTACGAACAAACTTCGCCTCTCGCTGTATACACATACAGCTTCGGGTAACCCAAGCTTCGCTTGGCTCAGTTTGTCCGTTCTGAAAAATTTCTCCTATCCCCTGAAAAAGAGGATGTTTAAAAACAAAAGTTTTTAAACATCCTCTTTTTTTAATCCTCTAAGAGGGGCATATTTAACTTTTCACGAATCTGATTTTCGATATTATTTGTGAATTCGGGGTTTTCTATCATATACTGCTTAACGTTTTCTCTGCCCTGACCGAGGCGTTCTTCATTATAGCTGAACCACGCACCGCCTCTTTTAATTATATCAAGATTTACTGCAACGTCCAAAATATTTCCCTCGCGCGAAATGCCTTTGCCATACATCATATCGAATTCAGCTTCCTTAAACGGAGGAGCCACCTTGTTTTTAACAATTTTAACGCGCGTTCTGTTTCCGATAAATTCAGAGCCGTTTTTAAGAGTTTCCACTCTTCTTACGTCCATTCTAACAGAAGCATAGAACTTAAGCGCACGACCGCCTGCCGTTGTTTCGGGGTTACCATACATCACGCCGATTTTTTCGCGAAGCTGATTTATGAAAATACAAATACAGTTGCTTTTATTTACAATACCTGCAAGCTTACGAAGAGCCTGGCTCATAAGACGAGCCTGAAGTCCAACGTGTGAATCACCCATTTCGCCATCGATTTCAGCCTTTGGAACAAGCGCCGCAACCGAGTCGATAACTATAACATCAAGCGCACCGCTGCGAACAAGTGCCTCTGCAATTTCAAGGCCTTGCTCACCCGTATCGGGCTGAGAAACAACTAAAGAATCAACATCCACACCAAGCTGAGAAGCATAGTTCGGGTCGAGCGCATGCTCGGCATCGATAAATGCTGCTTCTCCGCCAAGCTTTTGAGCCTGAGCCACAATGTGAAGCGCAATAGTTGTTTTACCGCTTGATTCAGGTCCGTATATTTCAATAATTCTTCCGCGCGGAACACCGCCTATGCCAAGAGCAATATCAAGGCTTAATGCACCCGTGGGAATTGATGCTACATTATAATGACTGTTTTCGCCCAGGCGCATAACCGAGCCTTTACCAAACTGCTTTTCTATCTGCGCCATTGCAAGGGCAAGGGCTTCTTTTCTTTCGTCTGTCATAGTAAATCCTCCTCGCTCAACACGAACATCTGTTCACATTATAAAGCATTAAATTTAAAAAGTCAATACCATTTTACAAATTTTGAGCACAATTAATTATATTTTCAAAAACTTTCTCGCACGTTTGTTTTCTCACGCTTTCCCTGTCGCCTTTTAAAAGAAGCTTAAAAGTCTCTACCTTTTCGTTAAAACAAATGGCAGTATAAACAAGCCCCACGGGTTTTTCTTTTGTTCCGCCGCCCGGTCCGGCAATCCCCGTAACACTTACAGAAATATCGCTTCCCGAAACCCTTTTCGCGCCAAGCGCCATTTCGCGTGCCGTTTCTTCACTTACGGCGCCAAACCTTTCAAGCGTTTCATGCTTTACGCCAAGAATTTGTTCCTTAGCCTCGTTGGCATACGTGATAAACCCAAAGCCGTAAACCTCGCTTGCACCCGAAACGGAGGTGATAAGCTCGCCTATCATTCCGCCTGTGCAGCTTTCAGCCGTTGAAAGCGTAAGATTTTTTTCTTTTAAAATATCTACAACCGATTGTGCGTTCATAAAATCACTCCTGTGGCTCTATTAATACCCACTCTGTTTCTTCCACCGCTTTATTTATCAGCGCTTCCGTATCGATTTTTGCCTGGCTTTCCATAATTTTTTCAAGCACAGGCTTTGTTGTGGGATGCTTTGGCGTAAACACCGTACAGCAATCCTCGTAAGGAAGAATTGAAGTTTCAAAAGTTCCTATTTTGCGTGCAATATCAACAATCTCGTTTTTGTCCATACCTATAAGAGGGCGGAAAACGGGAAGAGTTTCCATGCATTCATTCGTAACGCCGAGCGCGTGAATAGTCTGGCTTGCAACCTGACCAAGGCTTTCGCCCGTTATAAGCGCAAGCGACCTGTTTTTAAGTGCAATGCGCTCTGCCGTCATCATCATAAGACGGCGCATTATAAGCGTTAAATGCTCCTCAGGGCAGTTGTCGCGGATTGCGAGCTGCTGCTCGGTAAACGGAACTATATAAAGATTGTATCTTCCCGTGTAACCCGCTACAATGCGTGCAAGCTCGATAACCTTTTCCTTTGCACGCTCGCTTGTATACGGTGGGCTGAAAAAGTGAACTGCATCAATCTCTACTCCGCGCTTTGCAATCATCCACGCCGCAACGGGGCTATCAATTCCGCCCGAAAGAAGCACTGTTGCCTTTCCGCTGCTTCCTATCGGCATACCGCCGCAGCCGATTGATTTTTCACTGTCGGCATACACGTAAGCCTCGCTGTCGCGGATTTCAACGCGCACAGTTATTTCGGGGTTAATAACGTCGACCTTGATTTTGTGAAGCCTTGAAAGAATTGCGCCACCCATCTCGCGGCAGATTTCGGGTGATTTAAACGGGAATTTTTTGTCGCTTCTTTTTGCTTCAACCTTAAAAGTCGCCACGCCATACATATTTTCTGTTACATAATCTGCACCTTTTGTGAGGATTTCATCCATATCCTTTGAAAAAACTCCCGCGCGGGAAATATTAACAATTCCGAAAACCTTCTGAAGCTTTTCCATAATGGCATCCACATCGGCAGTGGGCTGAGGCTCAAGATAAATAATTGCCTGTGCCTTTTTTACAGAAAGAAGATTCTGTTTTCCAACCGCCTTTTTTATATTTCTGATAAGCAAATCTTCAAATTTGCTTCTGTTTAATCCTTTAAGAATTATTTCGCCGTATTTTACGAGAATTACTTCCTTCATCTTCTCAGACCTTTCTCAATTTCAATCAGTTTATCAATTACAATATCCGCTTCTTCCAAGGTGTTGTACCTCGAAAGGCTGAATCGGATTGCACTATCGGGAAGCGGAGCTTCCATAGCCTCAAGCACGTGGCTTCCGCGCGTGCCCGATGCACACGCCGACCCGCTTGAAACATATATCCCCTCGTTTGAAAGGGCATTAAGCATAATTTCGGAACGCACCTTCCCAAACGATATATTAAGTATATACGGGCTTTCGTTTTCGCCGCCGCCGTTTTGCACTGCACCGTCAACCGTTAAAAGTGCATTTAAAAGCTTATCCTTAATTTTTTGCACCTTAGCTGCTTCCTCAAAATTAATAAGCTCGGTTGCCACAGCGAACGAGGCAATTGCTCCCACATTTTCAGTTCCGCTGCGGATATTTTTTTCCTGACCTCCGCCAAAAACAGTTGGTTTAAGTGCCACGCCTTTTCTTACGTAGAGCGCACCAATCCCTTTCGGACCGTGAATTTTATGGCTGCTTACGCTTGCAAGGTCTATCCCCCACTGCGCAGGTTTAAACGGGATATGCCCGAACGATTGCACCGCGTCAACATGCAAAAGTGCCCTTGGTGCAATTTTACTCAGTATGGGTTTTATTTTATCAACGGGGAAAATTGCCCCCGTTTCGTTGTTAACGTGCATAACCGATACAAGGCACGTATCGGGTGTGATGCTATCAGCAATCTGGCCGAGTTTAATCTGCCCGTTTTTATCGGGCTTTATATATACCACATCGAAGCCGAGGCTTTCAAGATGCTTCATAGTATTAAGCACTGCGTGGTGCTCCACCGCCGTTGTAACAATTCTTTTTCCTTTTTTAATGTTTGCTGCACCGAGGATTGCAATATTGTCGCCCTCTGTGCCGCCCGAGGTGAAATACACCTCATCGGCTCCGCACCCAATCGCTTTTGCCACCTTTGCGCGTGCCGAGGAAACAATCTTTGATGCCTCAAGCCCCAGCGCGTGGCGGCTCGAGGGGTTTCCAAAGCTTGTATTCATATAGCTTGTGAATGCTTCGATAACCTCGGGGGCAAGCGGAGTTGTGGCGGAATTATCCAAATATATCAATTAAATCATCCTTTTTCAAATAGTGAAAGCTGAACTGTGGCACTGTCTTCATCCTTAAGATAATATCCCGAAGATGGAATAGCACGTGCCTGATAGCCCTCCACACTCTTCAAGCATTTTTCAGGAAAGTCCATCTTTTTAAGAAGAGATTTGCGCCTCATCGTCATTACCTGCACGCCCTGAGATGAACGGCTTGTTTTTGTGAGAATATCTTTAGTGTTAAACACAACGCACTTGTCAATATTTGATAAAAGAGCAACCTCGCGGTCTTCAGGAACATAAAGAATGCTTACAAGGTCGCCTTTTCCGTATGCACCCGTAAGGCGTTTACGGTTTGTTTTCGTTTCGTAGCTCTTCATATCGATTTTTGCAACCTTACCCGATTTAAACGCAAAGAGCATAAATCCTCCGTAGTTATACGCGGGCGTTGCATAAACAATCTTTTCATCAGGCTCCATTTCGATTATATTCGGTATATAATCACCAAGAGCACTCGCCTTTGTGTCCTGTATATCGTAAAGGCGCATTTTATACACATTCTGCTTGTCCGAGAAGAAAAGCATATCCATTTTATTAGTAGCTTCAGCCTCGCAAAGCATAACGTCGCCCTCTTTAAGCTTTTGTTCGGCAGCTGCACGAAGCGAAACAAGAGTGATTTTCTTAAAGTAGTTATCCCTCGTCATAAATACTCGCACATTATAGTCTTCTATCTGCACAGCTTCAATGTTCTCGCTCTCGCCGTCGGACTCGACAACCTCTGTAAGGCGGTCTTTTCCGTATTTTTCTGCGATTTCGCCAAGCTGTTTTGAAATTATCTTCTTAATCCTTGCATCACTTTCAGCAGTTTTCTTAAGGTCGTCAATCTCGGCTATAAGGTTTTCAATTTCAGCAATTCTCTTAACGATATAATCCTTATTAAGATTACGAAGCTTTATTTCCGCAACAAATTCTGCCTGTGTTTTATTTATTCCAAAGCCTTCCATAAGGTTTGGCACTACCATCGAATCATCGGGAGTGTTGCGAACAATATGAATTGCCTTATCGATGTCCAGAAGTATTTTTTCAAGGCCCTGTAAAAGCTCTAAGCGTGCCGATTTCTTTTCAATATCGAAAAGTACGCGGCGGCGTATACAATCCATACGGAAATTAACCCAGTGGCCTAAAAGCGCTCTCACGCCAAGCACCTGAGGTTCGCCGTTAATCAGCACGTTGAAGTTACAGCCGAAAGAATCTTCAAGAGGCGTCATCTTGAAAAGACGTGCCATTAATTTTTCGGGGTCGACTCCTCGCTTAAGCTCAAATGTAAGCTTAAGACCTGTTTTATCGGTTTCGTCGCGCACATCGTTTAAGTCGCGCATTTTTCCTGTTTTAATCAGTTCAACAATCTTTTCTATAATTGCCTCAACCGTTGTTGTGTAGGGTATATTCGTAATTTCAATTACGTTGTTCTTTTTATCGTAAACATATTTTGCGCGGATTTTAATGCTTCCGCGGCCCGTTTCATATATTTTTGCAAGCGCCTCGTCATCCTTTATAAGATACCCGCCCGTTGAAAAATCGGGGCCCTTGATAAATTCAGAAATATCGCAGTTTTTATCTTTCATATATGCTATTGTAGCATTACATACTTCGCGGAGGTTAAAGCTTGCGATATTGCTTGCCATACCAACTGCAATACCCTGATTTGGATTTACAAGAATGTTTGGAAATGCAGTGGGAAGAAGCTGCGGCTCTTTCATAGTGCCATCGTAGTTATCGATAAAATCAACTGTGTTTTTATCAATATCTCCAAATATTTCCCCGCACACAGGCATCAGCTTTACTTCGGTGTATCTTGATGCAGCATAAGCCATATCGCGGCTATACTGACGGCCAAAGTTACCCTTTGAATCTACAAGAGGGTGCAAAAGTGCCATATTACCCTCAGTGAGGCGCACCATTGTTTCATAAATTGCGGCATCACCATGCGGGTTAAGGCGCATGGTCTGTCCCACAACGTTGGCACTTTTCGTTCTGCCACCGTTTAACAGTCCCATTTTATACATTGTGTATAAAAGCTTTCTGTGGGACGGCTTAAACCCATCTATTTCGGGGATTGCACGCGATATTATCACACTCATCGCATAGGGCATATAGTTTTTTTCAAGAGTTTCGGTTATACCCTGGTGCGTTAAAGAAATGTTTTCTTCGTTCATTTTCATTTCCTCCGTTACATACAGATATAACTATTTTATCATATTTTTTCAAAAAAAGCAAATTTAAAAGCGAAAAATGATAATATTTTCCATTTTCCTCTGTTGACTATTCCTTTCCTGAAATGTATAATAGTAACATAATCAGTTAAACGAGGTGTTTTTATGAAAAAAGGTATAGTCGCGATTCTCTTAGTGCTTTTAATGGTTCTTCCTTTTACCGCTATGGCAGAGGGCGAAGTTTTTTCAACCGTTAAAGTGCATTTTGATGCAGGCGAAATCCCCACAGTGATTGAAGACGATGCTACTCTCAATCTTTATGATGAAAGCGGTGCAACTCTTCTTGATACAAAAACGATAAGTGTTAAGCGTGGCACAAGATATTATGAAACAACATTTAATGTTCCCGCATATGCAATCGGAACAAAATTCACGCTTTCTCTTGCAAATGAAAACGAATCTCTTGTTTTCTGCGGTGCAGAGGGAAGCACACACACGCTTGAAACATTTTCTTATCCCGATGAAAACGGTGCTTTAATTAATCAGACAAGCTTTTATATGGCATATAAGCCCGCCTTCAACAAAGAAGCCGTTATCAAGGTAAGAGGAAATGATAAAACTCTTTATTACCATTGCCTTACAGATAACGAGGTATATGTAACCACAGATCTTCTGGACGTGCTTGGTATTAAATGCACAAAGAATTTCGAAGCAGAAAAGCCATATTTTACACTTACTTCCTATAAAAAAGGCTACTCGGCAACATTCTATTTAAACGATGTGTATGCCGTTATCGGAAATGAAGCTTTAAACCTTGATATACCGTCTTTTGAAATCAACGGAAGTCCGTTTGTTCCACTTTCAAAGGTTGCAACATATTTTGCATGCAACTACTCTTTGGAATCCGAAGATGAATACACACGTGTGATTTCTCTTACTGCCTCAGCTTATTCTGAAAATTATCAGAAAGAGGAATATGTAAACAGCCGCGATATCACAAGCCGCACAGATTATCTTATTTGGGTAAGCAAATCTAATTTTGAGGTTAGTCTCTTCAAGGGTTCAAATAAAAACTGGACACTTGTTAAATCAGTGCCCTGTGCAATAGGCGCACCCAACACCCCAACTGTTGAGGGCTCGTTTGAATATCATCAGTATCAGACAAGATGGACTTATTCAAACTACTACTGCGGACCTATAATGCGCTTCTACAGGGGATATGCCATCCACTCAACACTTATTAAATACAACGGTGTACCGTATGATAACCGCGTTGGCGTGAAAATTTCGCATGGTTGCGTACGCCTGAGACCTGAAGATATTAACTGGCTTTCAACCGTTACTCCGCTTTATACACGTGTTTTGGTAACCAAATAATTCCGGGGATATTTAAAATGCCCAAACGATAAAAAGGATGTTTAAAACTTTTGTTTTAAACATCCTTTTTTTATCTTACTTTATTGTAGAAAAGATTAGCCGCATTGTTATAGAATATATCTTCGTATTCATTTTCGCTAAGTCCAACCACGTCGCCTGCAGCAAAGTGCGCTATAAGGCTTTCTGTCATTGTGTTAAGTCCTTTAAAAAGATACGGCGGTTCATCCACGCCCGGAAGCAAGCTTCCCGTATAGCGGCAAGAAAGCGTTTCGCCCACTCCAAAGCACTTACCCATCATATTATGGCCATAGTTGTAACCGTCCGAGCCATACATAATCTTTTTCCTGTCGAAATCGCGGAACGTGTAGATAAGCGTAAGGGCATCGCATATTCCCGATGTGTCGAGCCACACATTATCAAGCCCTTCAAGGCATTTTAATCCGTTTTTAAACATATACGGATTGTGCCCCATTGCACAGTGAGCAAGCTGCATTGTTGCCTTTGGATATTTTTTGCATATGTAGGGAATCTGCTCCATATTCTTTTCGCTAGAGAGCATACGATTGTCGTGGGATATATGAAGCACAACCACAAGATTCCACTTTTCGGCAAGTTCCCACATCCACTCGGGTGCAAATGTAAGAATATCTGCCTCGTTAATATTTTCAACAAGACCTTTTGCAAAATTGCGGTACGGCTTAAGAGCTACAATACGCGGATATTTTTTTAGCCATTCTTCCACTTCTTCAGGCTTGTCTGTAGGCCTTACAAGAAGACCTGTTACAAATCCCTCGTACTTGTTTGCATTTTCGCAGGAAAACAGTCTGTCGTCTTCATACTCTTCTGGGGTATATCTGTCGAACGGATTACCCATAGTAAGCCCGCCTTTGAGTTTACCCTCACCTATAACAGATTCCGTTGCACGAATCGACTCTGTAAATACATTTTCTTCTGTGAATCCCTCAATCTCGAATTTAGATAAGTGAGAGTGTGCATCAAAAACCTTATCGGGGATTCGCTTGTGCATATATTCAAAAACCTTTTTTTCATACTCTGTATTTTTCCAGGAACTATCCATTTTTACGAACCACGCCATCTTATTCTCCTCCTTAAAGATGTTTTCACACTTATATTATCTACTGAAAGATGATTTGTCAATACGGCAAATGAATTTCCCTGAAAACCATTGTAAAAAGTAAAAATTTCTGTAAAATGTAAAAATTTTATTTGATTTATATCGCTGAAAAAAGCGTACTGAAAAATTCAGTACGCTTTTTTCGTGGTACGCCTGATGCGATTCGAACGCACGACCTTCAGAGTCGGAGTCTGACACTCTATCCAACTGAGCTACAGGCGCATTTATGATGAGGAGGTTTAATTTTTTTAAACCTCCCCTGTTTCTTAAAGAAGTTCTACCGAGATATCGCTTCTTCTTCTCTGCTTCACAGCCTGCTTCCTCTCGGCTTCGCCCATTGCCTCGGCTATAGCTCGGTTAATAAAAGCGTTTATGCTTTCGCCCTGAGATTCAGCAAATTCGCGGATTTCCTCTTTTCTGCCTTTTTTCACTTTAACTTCAATTCTGTCGTATGCCTTCTGGTTGTATTTTGCGTTTGCTCTTTTACGTGCTTCGCTAAGCGGCATAATTCATCTTCCCTTCGTTAATTTATATAATAAGTTCCCAGAAAAGGTTTGTATATTCGCTTGGGTCCTCAAGCGGCATATCGGCAATTAAAAGTGCCTGGTCGTAAAGAAGCTTGCCTAATTTTGCGCATCTGTCTTTATCGAGCTGCCATGTATCGCAAAGCATATAGAATGCCTTGTGAGTGGGGTTGATTTCAAGCACGCGCTGTGCCTTGATTTCGGGATGGTCGCCTGGGATTGTTGCAAAATATTTTTCCATTTCAAGGCTGACCTCGCCATCGGTTGAAAGGCACACAGGATGGCTCTTAAGCTTGTGAGAAAGCCTTACTGCCGTTACCTTGCCGTCGAGTGCATCACGAAGGTAATCAAGCATTACCTTGTTTTCTTCCTGCTTATCGTCGGTATCTGATTTTTCCTCTTCGCTTTCAATCCCCAAATCCTTATCGTTAACCGATTTAAACTGCTTTCCGTCGATTTCTCCGATAATACTTACAACAAATTCATCAACCTCGTCTGTCATATAAAGGATTGAATAGCCTTTGTCTTTAATCTGCTCTGTTTGAGGAAGATTATCAATCTTTGAAATGGTATCTCCGCAAGCGTAGTAGATATATTTCTGGTCTTCGGGCATTGTTTCAATATAGCGCTCAAGTGTGAGCATCTTTTTATCGCGCGAAGAATAATAAAGAAGCAAATCACGAAGAAGCTCGCGGTGTGCGCCATAGTCC
Source organism: Clostridia bacterium (assembly GCA_017505525.1). Taxonomy (GTDB): domain Bacteria; phylum Bacillota; class Clostridia; order UMGS1883; family UMGS1883; genus UMGS1883. The sequence continues at coordinate 57,786 of JAFVPB010000011.1, read as the reverse complement.
GATACCATACCGTATTTAAGCTGAAGCCCGAAGCTCTTCCAGAACTTTTCGTAGTTTTCAGGGTCGTTTGTTAAAAGCTTCTTTAATTCCTGCTTGATTTTCTTTTCAATATTGGTGCAGATTGCTTTAAGCTGTCTGTCGTGCTGAAGCATTTCGCGCGAAATATTAAGCGATAAATCCTGCGAATCAACCACGCCTTTTACAAAGCGGAAATGCTCGGGGATAATATCTTCACAGCTATCCATTATCATAACGCCTGATGAATAAAGCTCAAGACCCTTTTTATATTCGTTTGTGTAGTATCCCATAGGGGTGCTCGAGGGAATGAATAAAAGCGCCTTGTATGAAAAGCTTCCCTCAACGTCTGCGCGGATTACAAGTGCAGGGTCGCTAGAATCGAAATACTTTTCCTTATAAAAGCGGTTAAGCTCTTCCTCTGTTACCTTGTCTTTTCCTAAAAGCCAGATAGGAACCATACTGTTGATAGTTTCTTCCTCTATATACTTTTCGTATTCGGGAGCTTCACTATCGGGTTTTTCAACTTTTCTTGATTTTTCAATATCCATCTTAATAGGATAGCGGATATAATCAGAATACTTTTTGATAAGCCCGCGAAGCATATATGTTTCAAGATAGTCGCTGTATTTTTCTTCTTCACTGTCTGCCTTTATCTTCATATATATATCTGTTCCCACGCCGTCTTTTACTGTTTCCTTTATTGTGTATCCGTCCGACCCGTCAGATTCCCACACATAAGCCTGCTCACTTCCGTAAGCTTTTGTAACAACGGTTACCTTTTCACTTACCATAAAGGCACTGTAGAAACCAACACCGAACTGACCGATAATATCTATTTCTTCTTTCTTTTCCATATCGTTTTTGAAATGGAGCGAGCCGCTTTGAGCAATAACGCCAAGGTTCTTTTCAAGCTCTTCCTCCGTCATACCGATACCGTTGTCGCTTACTTTAATAACGCGGTTTTCCTTATCAATTGTGATTTTTATAAATAAATCATCGCGAGATACACCCACGCCCTCCTCCGTAAGCGATTTATAGCAAAGCTTATCGAGTGCGTCTGAAGAGTTCGAGATGATTTCTCTTAAAAAAATCTCTTTGTGAGTGTATATCGAGTTAATCATCATATCGAGCAGACGCTTGGATTCTGCTTTGAATTGTTTTTTTGCCATAATTAAAACTTCCTTTCTTTAGCACTCTCATTCTCAGAGTGCTAATATAGATTATCACTTATGGTATTATTTGTCAATACAAGTTCATAATTCTTTAACAAATATTTATCACAAAAATTCTCCAAAACCTCCCACTTTTCCGCCCTCAATGGCAGTGAAAAGCCTTGTTTTAAACCCGGGGTTTTCCTTTTCAAGAGATTTTATAAGATTTTTAACATATTCCCTTTTGCTCCGCTTATCCTCGGGACAACGGTTTCTTACCACAGGGAATTCATACTTCTTTGCCACACCGATAATAAAATTTTCAGGCGCATAAATCATCGGGCGTATAAGGGTGATATCTTTTCTGTCGAGATATGTTACAGGAGAAAAACAATTTATTCTCCCCTCGTAAATCAGCGAAAGCATAAACGTTTCAAGCGCATCGTCCTGATGATGGCCAAGCGCCACCTTGTGGCTTCCTGTTTCAAGAGCCGCATCGTGAAGCGCCCCTCTACGCATTTTCGCACAAAGCGAGCAGGGATTGGATTCCTTCCTTATATTAAATATGATATCGGCAATATCTGTATGCTTAAGGATGTATTCCACGCCCAGTTCGTCGCAAAGCCTCTCTACGGGAGTAAAATCCATTCCAAAACCCATATCAAGCGTAACGGCAGAAAGTTTGAACGGTTTTGGGTAAAAAACCCTAAGCTTTGCCAGTCCGTAAAGAAGCGCCAGGCTGTCTTTCCCGCCCGAAACGCCAACCGTTATATGGTCGTTTTCATTTATCATATTGTAATCGTCGATTGCGCGACGCGTGAAGCTAAGTAGTTTTTGCATAAACACACCTCATTTTCTCCAATTATACAATAAAAAAGTGTTTTTATCAATAAATTTTTTTAATTTGGAAAGTGAGAAAACGCGAGCATTTTAAAGAAAACGCGAGCATTTTAAAGAAAGCTAATGTTAAATTAATTTTTTTCAAAAAAAGTGTTGACAAATGCGCGCACTTATATTACAATAACTCTTGCTGAAAATAAAAAATTAAATTGATGGAGGTAGATTCCGAATGAAGACCTATATGGAAAAGGCCGGTCAGGTTCAGAGAAAATGGTATATCATAGATGCATCCGGAAAAAGCGTCGGCAGAGTAGCTGCTGCTGCTGCAAGCATTCTCCGCGGTAAGGAAAAAGTAACTTTTACACCACATGTTGACTGCGGCGACCATGTTATCGTTCTCAACTGCGACAAGGCAATTTTTACAGGAAACAAGCTTAACCAGAAGAATTACTATCGTCATACAGGCTGGATTGGCGGTCTTAAGACTGTTAGTGCAAAGGATATGATGGAAAAGAATTCCGACAGAGCAATGTTCCTTGCAATCAAGGGTATGATTCCCGATACAACAATCGGTAGATCAGCTCTTACAAGACTCAGAGTTTACAAAGGCAGCGAACACAACCACGAGGCTCAGAAGCCCGAGGTTTGGACTCGCGATATTAAATAAGGGAGGGTGAATTAAATGGCAGTTACACAGTATTTTGGTACAGGTAGAAGAAAGAAATCTGTTGCTCGTGTTCGCCTTATTCCCGGAAAAGGCGAGATTACAATCAACAAAAGAAACATAGACGATTATTTTGGTCTTGAAACACTTAAGGTTATCCTTCGTCAGCCCCTCGTAGCTACAAAAACAGATGGTAGCTTTGATGTTATCTGTAACGTTAAGGGCGGCGGTTTCACAGGTCAGGCAGGTGCTATCCGTCACGGTATAGCAAGAGCTCTTCTTAAAGTAGATGAAGAAGCTTACCGTCCTACTCTTAAGCAGGCTGGTTACCTTACACGTGATCCTCGTATGAAGGAAAGAAAGAAGTACGGCTTAAAGGCAGCTCGTCGTGCACCTCAGTTCAGCAAAAGATAAAGACTTTATCTTACAAATCCCACAACCAAGCGGTTTGTGGGATTTGTTTTACCCATTTTGCCACAAATTTGCCACAAGTCATAAATTGAAAAGGTACATAACATATGAAAGACAAGAAATTTTATAATATATTTAAACTTGAGAAAGAACGGTATATAAACGAAAAACTGGTTTCTCTTAAAAGAAACAAATGCAATCAAGCTCAAATAGAGGATTATTTTGGCAACGAAGAATTTACGGTTGATTACGTCCAAAATTTCGATATGTTTACTTCAGCTATACTTAACGATTACATCAACGACTCACATGCACAAAATACGACCGCGCTAAGATGCAAAGAACACTTTTTAAGTCACATAAATGATATATATGGCGAGGCATTTTTCTTATTTGATTTATATTTAAATTTGCTCGCTGATATTTGCGACGAATATTATGAGCTCAGCTACGAGGAATATGAAAAGTCTAATTCAAAAGATTTAGCGATTTTATTTAAAATATTTAATGGAGTTGCAATTAGAACCTCAAAAGAAATTTTATGTTTGTTAAAAAATGGGTTTCCACACGGTGCTGTCGCCAGATGGAGAACCTTATATGAAATGTGGATTATTATGGAATATATTTCAAGACACGACAATAATATGGCTAAAAAATTTATCAACCACAACAATCCAAAAAACCAGTACAGTTGGGCGAAGAGCGACAAAGTTATCCCTAAACATCGTAAATATTCATTTGAAGATTTACAAACATATGTAAATAGCGAATTGGATAAAACTCGTTTAGAGCATAAATCTGATGGAAATACATATGCAGATTGGATAGAAGAATATAGAATATCAAATCAAATGCTTCATATTTCTAGTACAGGTATCTTTGGATATTGGGACAAAAGACAAGACAACAAGCAAATATATATCGATGGTAGTGCCGTTGGATTTTTAAAACCCGCTTCAAATGCATTGGGCTGTTTATATAATATAAATAGACTAGCTTTTTCTGTTTTTGATGGAGAATATAACAACTTGTTATTACTTTTGCTGCGTAAACTAAGCGATAAAGCAATTAATAGTTTTGATGCTGCAGATAGATATAACAATACCCCGAATGAATAGAACATTCGGGGTATTGTTATATTTCACCCAAACAAAGCGCTTGAAACGGTCTTTGCCATTCTTACTTTCACTTCTGCGTACATATGGGCATACACACGGGATGTAATGTCAGAACTCGCATGACCCAAATGTGCTGAGATATTCTCGATAGATTCTCCTGAAAAAAGTAGTAATGCCGCATTTGTATGCCTTAACCCATGAATTGTCAGATTATGTTCAAGCTTCAATTCTTCCCTATGCTTATTCACAAAACGTCTGAACTGAGCATTGAGCAAGCTTCTGTCGTACCAATGACCTGTACAGCTTGTGAATACTAGTTCGGGATGATGCCACGCTGCCCCAACAATTTCCTTTTGCTTGTCCTGCTCCTCCTTATGTTTTTTCAGGATTTCTATAGCTTTATCATCAATAGCTATAGTTCTTGTACTTCTCTCTGTTTTCGGCACAGAAAGAAACCATTCATTCTCTGCGTAAGACAAAGTTTTGTCAATAAAAATGGTTTTGTTATCAAAATTAATTGAACTCCATCGTAAGCCGAGACATTCTCCGGATCTCATCCCCGTAAGCAGCAGTAGTTTTACTATAGTATTAAAAGCACTATATTCCTCTAGCAATAACATTAGCTTTTGCGATTGCTGTAGATTTAATACATTTTCTATCTTTCCATACTCTCTTTCTGTACTTTCTTTCCATATTGCTCCACTACACGGATTATTGTCAATGTACTTCTGACTCACAGCGTATTTCAATATACTATGAAATACAATTTTTATCTTATTTGCCGTGAGAGGTTTGCACTTAAGTCCTGTAAGAAAAGCCGACACATCAGAAGTCTCAATATCCTTGAGCTTCCTATTTCCAAAAACAGGTGCAATATGATTTCTTACATTTGACTTGTAGTGTTCTATTGTAACCCGCTTAAGTTTATTTGGGGCATACTCCCTGAAATAAATCTCACACAGCTGGTTAAAACGCATATTTTCTCCAAATGATTTATTTCCCCTGGCCTTGCAGGAAAACTCAACATAAGCTTCCATAGCCAGTCTGTCAGCCTTGGTTTCTGAGACTCCCTCAGGAGCAGTAAAGGTTCCGTAATGTCGGATATGCTTTCCTGCCCCATCGTAGCCTGCTGACACATTAAACTCATATGTATTGCCCCTTTTCCTGATACCAGGGGCAACTTTCCTTATTTTCTGTGCCATTATTAGTCCCCCTTATGCTGTAACGGTCAAAGTTCTTAGATAATCACATAAATTATCAAAGTTTATGAGAGCCTTTTTGCCGGAATACACGGCTTGTATCTGCCCGTTTTTGAGCATTACTCTTATTGTATTCTCCGGGAGAAGTCCCGTTTTTGCTATTTGTCTTACTGTCATCATTTTTGGCATAGTTTTTTCCATATTGTTTACCTCACAAAATATATTTTCGCTATCCTCTTCGTATATAGTACGGCGAATTACGTCTATATACCCAAGGGTGTTTCCACCTCCTCTGCGGTGTAATTCCCGATGGCAATTGCGCCACCGGATTGTTAGATTACCTTAACTTGATATCAAGTTATTTTCCCGATATTTTATCCTTGCCTCGCTTACAGTTGTAGGCAGTTTATTGTCTCAATCTCCAAAGGCATTTTCGAAGTTTAAAACATTAAAATATTACGGAACTTCGAAGCCTAAAACTCTATATTTTATGCGGGTTTCGCACCTCCTTTCTATGTTTCGAAGTTATTTGAGTTATAGTTTAGATAAATACTTGATAGTTCAAAGTCCCGGTTCTCCGACTTCATCATATAATATGTACCATCTTTAAAATTTATTTTGCAATTAGCGGCCTTTAAGCACAACCCTTTATAGTAGTTAAGCATAGTATTCAAATATCTTTCGGCCTCATTATCAGTTTTGAAATTAAAATCAGGCACAACATACGGCTCGTAAACCTTTGTACGCTCACGAACACTATCTATGCTCTTAACTCCTTCTCCAACCCAGATATAATCGTAAATTTTTTCCTTTGTATGAATTTTGTCTGCGCCGTCTTTATGTATTTTATAAATACCGTTATAAATCATACTATTACATAAATAAAAATGCGTATAAAATATATTAATACAAATTAATTCACGGAGGTATTTACAATGACTATACATACATTTGAAGTAACTTGCACTGTTCCCGGAGATGAGTACTATTTCATCCAAGAGAAGCTTAAAAATGCGGACCCATCCAAATGGGCAAAAGCATCAAACGGAATGAGCTATTGGGGAATTTCTGATAAAGGCATTCTGATTAAAATGTTTATAACCCGAAAGAAAGACTATTTTACCTACAATATCATATATAGAATATCAGCCCGACGAGTCATAGATAATGATGACTTTGTCGGGCTTTTTGATACAGACAATTATGAAGAATTAGAAAAAGAAGTGGATTCTCTTCTCCACTATAAATGCAAGATGCTTCCTACTCTCAAGGAATGCAAAATGAGAAGAATTGACTTTTGTATTAATGCAGAACTTGACAACCAGGAGCAGGTAAAGGCTTATATAAAAACAATGAAGCGAGCAAATGTTCCGAATCATCTACAGCTATATGAAACATACGATAAAAAGGCAAAGAGAACAAAGCCTATGAAGGATGATTTTACAGTATACAATGACCACTATGTTGCAATCTCTATATATAACAAACAGCGACAGATGATTAAAGAGCAAAAGGGCAAAAATAAAACCATCTTTCCCAAATCAGAAATAAAGAAAGCTGAAAACGTAGTGCGTATGGAAATTCGTTGTATGGAAGGTAAAGTGAGTGAACTAAAAAAGAAATACAAACTGAAAAGCATTAATGATTTTATGAACGCTTCTACAGAAATCGGAGATTACTTATTCAGATACTATCTTTCAAGAATATGTAACGACGGAAAAATCTGCACTCTTTCAGGGGCTTTGAAAAGAATTGAAATGGGAGAATACAAACCTGAAAACGCAGAGCTGCTAAAAGAATTTATAGAGTATTCCAACCATTTCAGAAGTGCAGCAAAGGCAATTTCAATGTACAAAAAATGTATGAACAAAAAGGTCTTTAACCGTATGCTTTGGATGCTCACTAATATAGACACCAGTTATGTAACCGCCACAACCGAAGTTGTAAAGTTGTTTGATTATGGATATATTCCAACTCCATTGGAGCTGTATGAGGAATGGTGTGATTGAAAGCTAATATAAACAACACAATCCGAAGTTATTCTTGACAAATAATGAAAAGCACTTTATTACATATACAAAGTTGCCACAATGCAAAGCAGTTTGAGGTATATTCTTTTGAAAATTTACCGTAAATCATTTTATATGAGGTTTATTGCTTTTTAATAAACTATATGATATAATCAAACAAGAACAATTGATACTATGGTGAATTTATAGTCGTCATTTACAAATTTTGATTATTAAAGTTTCACATAGAAAGGTTATAAGAATGAAAAATGATTTTCACTTTTTGATTTATCAATCCGCAGAGGGCGATGTCTCTGTCAATGCGGTAATTAAAGACGAAACTATCTGGCTTACTCAAAAGGCAATGGCAGAATTGTTTGATGTGCAAGTTCCGGCAATTAGTAAGCACTTAAAAAACATATTTGATGAAGGCGAATTGGACGAACAAGTGGTTGTTTCCAAAATGGAAACAACCACTGTCCATGGGGCAATTCCAGATAAAACGCAAACCAAGGAAACAAATTTCTATAATATTGATGCAATTATTTCCGTAGGATATCGAGTTAATTCTCGTCGAGCAACACAGTTTCGTATTTGGGCAACAGGTGTTTTAAAAGAATATATGATTAAAGGTTTTGCCTTGGATGATGAGCGTTTAAAGCAAGGAAAAGCAGCCTTTGGTAAAGATTATTTCCGTGAATTGTTAGAGCGCGTTCGTTCCATCAGAGCGAGTGAGCGACGTATTTGGCAACAGATTACGGATATCTTCGCAGAATGCAGTATCGATTATGATAAAACTGCGCAAATCACACACGAATTTTATGCTATGGTACAAAATAAATTTCATTACGCGATAACCGGACAAACTGCTGCTGAAATCATTTACACAAACGCAGATAGCAACAAAGAGCATATGGGGCTTACTACATGGAAAAATGCTCCGGATGGTAGAATATTAAAATCAGATGTTGTGATTGCAAAAAATTATTTGACAGAAAAAGAAATCTCTCGTCTGGAACGTACGGTCTCAGGTTATTTTGACTACATAGAAGATTTAATAGAAAGAGAAAACACCTTTACAATGACAGAGTTTGCTGAAAGCATCAATGAATTTCTGTCTTTCCGCAGATATCAGATATTAAAAGATCACGGCAAAATTTCTCGAAGGCAGGCATTGGAAAAGGCAGGACAGGAATATGAAACGTTTAACAAGACCCAAAAAATAGAATCAGATTTCGACCTGGAACTTAAACGATTAAAAGATACTTCTGCTTACAATGAAGCTGATTGTTAATGTGTAAAGAGTTTGCCACAAATTTGCCACAACACGATATTGAAAACTTCAGAGAATACATACATTACGGCAAAAAAATAAACAATAGGTTATACAAAACCTACTGTTTAAGGCGTTTTCAGGTGATTTATAACAATATCAGACACTCTCTATAGAACTCAAAGAGATAACTTTTATATCTTACAGAACATACAGAAAAACCACAACCGTTTGGTTGTGGTTTTTTATTTCACAAATCTAAGCAGACAAAGCCGAATTGCCGCAGCAAAATTAGACGGAAACACCATTATATACGTTTTTTATTAAAGCTTTTCTTCGTAAATTTTTATTATTCCAAGAATTACAGATTTATCCACCTCGGAATCTGCTATTATTCTGACGACCTTATTGGCTTTTTGTTTCAAAATTTCATTCATAGCATTTTTTATTTGATTTCTTCCACCAATGACTATGGTTTTGGCATCGCTTTTTATAATTTCTTTAATTTCATCACAAAGAACCGCCCCCAGAAAGAAGCTGTAGATTTTTTCCTTTTCCAAAGCAAAAATACTTTTTAAAATTCTTACCTTAAAAAGAGCTTTATTAAATCCATTTTCTTTTGAAAAATCATAACCTTTTAAAAGATACTCGCAATCCAATGCAGCGCCGTTTAAATCAACTGCATCTTTTAAAATGGTATTTTCTGAAAGTGCAGATATCATTTCGCCTGTAAGCATTGTTGTAAAATCGATTATTCTTCCTTCTTTATCAGTTTTTATAAGTTTGGAATGAGAGCCGGGAAGAACATACATACAGTCGGCATACTCATTATTAATAATTCCCATAAGCTCTGTCTCTTCGCCACGCATTATGTCGATGCTTGCAATGTCGTTTCCGTCTGTTTTAACGCCCCTCACAAAAACAAAGGGAATTGACGATATTTCTTCAAGCTGTGTTTCATACATACTATTGTGAAGTTCCTTTATTCCTGCAGGTGTTTTTATATGTTCAAGGTTGCAAAGACCAAATTCTGAAGTAAGCATCCCCGAAGCCAATATGCGGTGAATATTGCTTTCCTGCAAATTATTTTTACTTAATACTTCTTCAATGGCACTTTTAATTTCTGCAATTAAAAGTGTTTTCCCATCGATGCCCTTTTTTGCACCAACATTTATTTTTATTGCATCAACAACATTATTGTCTTTAACAAGATTAATTCGCGTATTTGTTGTGCCACCATCAATAGTTATATAAAAGCTCATTTTTTCTCAACCGCCTTTACATATTTTTTAGCAAGTTTTTCTATAGCAGAATAATCTTGTGCTTCTATCATCTTCTTATCAACAATGTTTGAGCCTATTCCAAAGCCATTTATCCCTGATTTAAGGTAATCCTTCATATTATTTTCATCAATTCCGCCTACGGCAAGCAGTCTGATATGTGAAAGAGGTGCTTTAATGGCTTTCACATATCCACTTCCCATGCTTGTAATAGGGAATAATTTAACAAAATCTGCCCCGTAGCTATGAGCCGTTTGAATTTCCGTGGGCGTAAGCGCTCCGGGGATAGAAACCATTCCCATCGAAGCCGTCTTTTTTATAACAGCCTCATTTGTATCGGGCGATATTATAAATTTCCCGCCTGCGTTCTTTGTAAGTTCAACTTGTTTTTCATTTAAAACAGTTCCTGCACCAATTATCATTTTTCCCTCAAATTCTTCAGAAAGCATATTAATGCAAGAAGCCGTTTCGCTGTCGCTCACTTTGCCGTCGGCACTGTAAGTTAATTCAATTAGCCTTATCCCGCCGTTATACATTGCTGTTGCAAGCGGTATTAATTTTTCTTTTTCCACACCTCTTACAATTACTATTATTTTGTTTTTTATAATTTCATTTATTATTGCACTTTTCATTTTCAGTTCCCCCCACCTTTATTTTCATATAAGTATACAAGATCACCATTGTAGCCCGAAAGCTTGCTTATCACAATTTTTTCCCTGCTTTCGGGGCACACAAGTTTTCCCGCAATAATATCTTCCTCCGAAATTTTTGCGAGAAGGATTTCTCTGTTGTTTTCAAGAAGCTCTTCTAGGCTCTTACACACCGAGCCTCTTTCGCGGTCGTATACTATATAAATATACCCGTCTTCGCCCTCTGCGGCATCGGGATAAGAAACGAAATTTCTTTCGTCAAGGCATATACTCCATTTCCAGGACGCGCAATCATCATCTGATAGAAATGCCGTAAGATTTTTTCTCTCTTCACTGTCATTATTGCTTATAAGGAGCACTCTCCCCGATTTAAGCCGTCTTATAAAAAATCTGGAATTTGGAGATATCAATTTACTGTTTGATCCATTTGTCCACGTATAGCCTCCGTCTTCAGAAGTGCTTTCGCATATTCCATAGCTTGTTCTAACAAACATTTTTAAGCTTCCGTCATTTTTCTCGAGCAGCATATGCTCGTCGAAAGTTCTCTCGTCGGCATCCACACCGCCGGTTTTAACAAAGCTTTTTCCGTTGTCTGCTGTTTTGTATACAAAAGCTAATCTTTCTTCAATATTTTTATTATCGAATTCTTCTCCGAGAAGTGCTACACTTTCTTTTTTCCACACTGCAATCGGAAAGAGCCACGATCCATCAGAAGCTACGGTAGGTTTATTCATCATAATTCCATATCCGATTTTAAAAGGTTCTCTCCACGAAAGAGTTTCTTTATCGGGATTGTCGCATATTGTTGCGTATACCATAAGTTCAGGCATCGCACTCCATATAAACCACAATCTTCCCAAAGGATCTATCCACAGGCAACTATCGAAGCACCTTGCCTTTTTTCCTGCATCGGCTGCTGCAACAGGCTCTGTAAAAGTTTTTCCGCCATCATTACTTTTTACCAAAACACAGAAATTCCCAAATGTTTCTTTTATATTTCCGCTGTAAAACGTGGCAAAAATTCTTCCGCTTTTTGTTACTTCAACAGAGGGAATCCCCTGCCACATTCTTTTTTCTGTATAATAAAATAATAATTTTTCTTTATCAGTTACAAGCACTTTATTTCGCTCCCCGTTTAAATATTGCCTTTCAACAAATTCCTTTTAAATCTTTTTGCAACAGGATTTTCACACCTTAAATCAAGCTGACAAATCACATAGCGCTTCCCCTCGTAATATTTTTCTGCAACGGCCAATACTTTTTCCCACACTCCATCGTTGTTTTTGTTTCCGCTTGTGATAACAGGCGTAAAGCCCTCTGCCGTGAAAGTTGCATTCATAATGGGCGTTATCATATCGGCTTCTTTATTATACCAATATGCAAAATCCCTTGACTCAAACTCCTCTACTGCGCTATGGTTTGAGTTTCTTGATGCAAAATGAAGCGGATGCATTCCGCATTCTTTTACAACAACCGTCTCCCCTGCTATCTCGTATACTCCTGCACTAAGCTTTTCTATCAGCACAATATTATCATTTTCTTCTATTTTGCAATCTGCAAAATATTCACATTTCTGTTCTGAATAATTAACTACATTGTTGTTAATATCCATTAAAATAGCCTTTAACGTAACACTTTCCCTGTCGGAATTTGTATTTACGCTGAATTGTGCCGTTGCAACATATTTTGAACTGCAATCGTTTGAATATACCTTTTCTTCGTTTTTCTTTATTAATTTACCGCTTCCGTCATAAAGCTCGCACACCAGGGTATATTCTTCTTCTTTGTTTGTATCGTTGCAGAGATATATTTCAATTTCCGCCGTTTCTCCCATCACATATGTAAAACGGTCTGTACGAAGAGAAAGCATTATAGGAGAAAGGCTATCGCGATAAGCAAAATATGCCTTTTTGGGATTTCTGAGACAATCCATTATTGTTTTCATCCAACCGCTCGGCCACGCATCTATAAACAGGTGTATGGCATTTGAAACCATTCGGTTGTTGCGCCGGAATGCCTCTGTCATCATTTTTGTTGCAAGCGCCTGATGTTCCTGGCTTTTTTCTATCCAGTTTTCAAGTCCTTCGGGTGTTTCATAAAAGAAGTAGTGGAAATCTCCCGTTTGTGCCCTTACAATATTTTTCGGATCAAACGGCTCTGCCATCCATTCCTTTGGATAAAATTTTTCCATAACCTCAAGCGAATCCAACCCCTCTGCTCCATACTCGCCACAACCATAGTACCATTTCGGAAGAACGGGAAGCCAGTATCCACGATGAAGCTTTCCGATATCTATTCCGTGGCCGTTGTACCACATAGGATAACAATGATTATCCGGCATACTTTCTGTGGGTGGATCGTAATCTCCGTCTACGTGCTTAATCACACGATCGGGATTTGATTGCTTTACAATTAAATCACAGCAGGCGAAAAAGTTTTCAAGCTCAAATCTTTCCAAATGTCGGTGAGGTGAATTCTGCGCATTGGGAAAAGGCTCGTTGATGTAGGTTAAAACCACGTTGCATGGGTGCTTTCTTATAATTCTTTCCGTTTCTTCTGCCTGACGGATTCCTTCGGGGACTTTAAATCTGCGCATACATCCAAAAAGAGGCAGGTCGCTTTGTGTCATAAGCCCAAGCTTGTCGCAATATTCATACACCTTATCCTGAACGGGGCGCTGGGTCAATCTTAAAAAATTCATATTGCAGATTTTTGCAAGCAAAATATCCTCAATCAGCTGCTCTGTATCGCCTCTCATTACATCCTGCTGCTCAAATCCCATTGTGTTGGCACCGCGCAAGCGGATTTTTCTTCCGTTCAGATAGAACATACCCTTTATTTCGCTATCAATATCCTGAGTAAATTCGCGCATTCCAAAATGCTGGGATTTGGAATCAGTTACCTCTCCATCCACAACAACCGATGCCTGTATATTGTAAAGATAGGGCGTTTCAAGCTCCCACAATTTTGCGTTTTTCATTTCAAATGGTATCTTATAAAGGTTTTTTCCGTGTTTAAGAGGCATAGAAATGCCTTTTCCCAGAGTTTTGCTCCACGCAGCTTCCGTTAAAGTATCACCCATTCCAACCTTTTGCACGGTTTCGGGAATGTACCTTTTGTTTTCAAAAACTGTTTCCTTAAAATTCTGCCCATACACCGAAAAAACAATCTCTGCATTTATGTTCTGATAAGATTTACTTTCAACCTCTATCCAAAGCTCCGCCTTATTTTTAAGGGGACGCACAAAAATATCGGATATATGAATTTCGTTTCTTATTTCAATATATACATCATCAAAAATCCCCATTCCTGCAGGACAATGATGCCAACCCTCCTCGGGATCATCCCAACCTAAGCCTGTTGCGGCATAGAGTTTATCCCCCTCAAGTCTTGGAGTGCCGTTAAGCCCGTTTCCGCGGAATATATAATCATTGAAAAGCTCAACCTTAATGGTGTTTTCTCCGTTTTTAACAATTTCTGTTATCTCAAATTCAAAAGGGGAAAAAAAGCCCTCATGCTCACCTATAAAGGTGTTGTTTAAATACACAACCGCCCTGTAATCTGCTCCGTTAAAATGTATAAATGCAGTCTGCCCCTCTTTAATCTGCGGAATTTCTATTTCCTTTATATATGTTTTTTTAGCTGCACCCATAGGTCCGCCATATTCTGGAATATCCACTTTTTTACCATCGCAGATAAAATTCTTTACATCAATTCTTTTGCGTAAATTCACACATGATGGCGCATGGTTTTCCAAAAAGCAACTGTATTTTTTCTTCATTTTTTCAAGCTCTTCCATCAGCTCTTTTTTTGACGACATTTTAGCATTGGTTTTAATTGGAAAATCCAGCGTATCCTTTAAAGCAACTACATTTTCACTAAATTCCTGCGGATTCTGCATTTCAAGAAGCTCCATTCTGCCTCCTATACCATTTGCGGCTATCTGTGCAAACTGATCCATATAAAACTACTCCTTTAAGTTATATCAATCTATAAAAAGAGTTTATCATATACTTTTTGAAATGTATATTGAAAAAAAATATATTTATATTGCAAAAACTATAAAAGTATGTTATGGTTATTTTATGAATAATTTTTTTGAAGAAAAAGCAGATTACAACCAAATATCATTCAGGTATGCGCGGGGGCGTTCCCTGCAAAGAGGCAATGAAATTCACCCATTTCATGAAATATTGTATTACATAGACGGCAATGCAACTTTTTTGTCGGCAGATTTTAAAGAAGACCTCTCTTCGGGAACTCTTTTGGTAATTCCTAAGGAAATGTATCACAAATTCCATATAAGGGAGCAAAATCAATACGTAAGATTCGTGATAAATTTTCCCGATTCAGAAATCATTAAAGATATTCTTCCCTCTGCTATGTCGCAAATCAGAATTATAAAAAATGTTAACGTTAACATACGCCATCTATTAAACAGAATGTGTGATGTGATTTGTAGTTCTGAAAAGGAAAGTGCAAAAGTTTTTCTTTACGGCACATTTCTTTCCTTGCTTGCAGAAATAGGGTTTGATATTTCAAATGCCACTCTCCCTCGCTTCAGGGAAAAAGAACAGCTGATTTCACGGTGTATTGCTTTTATAGAAGAAAGATATACCTCTGTTATCCATGTAGAAGATATTGCAAAGGAAATGTGTGTATCAAAGCCCACGTTGTTTCAGTATTTTAAAAACGAGCTTGGCGTTTCTGTGCATAAATATATAACAGAAAAAAGGATGATATATGCACGCAAACTGATTTATCAGGGGGAAAATCCAACTAAAATTTATAAAGAATGCGGTTTTAGTGATTATTCGTCTTTTTATAAGGCTTATAAAAAGATGTTTTTGAAATCCCCTGCCGACGACAAAATGTTATCTGAAGAAAGTATGTATTTTAAATAATAAAAAACAACCCGTATGCGAAATGTTCTTAAGGATAGTAATTTAAAAGGCTGAACGAAATCAATCGTTCAGCCTTTTGTCGTAGAGGAGATTCACGAATCGACCGTTTTTATAAAGGTCTTAGGATATCCTAAAAATTTGGAAGATGGTACACATCTTCCCTGCTCGTTACAGCAACCGGACACAAATCATATATGGGCTGCTCTGTATTTAGATGGAGAAATTCCAGTATGTTTTTTAAAACAATGGCTAAAGCTGTAAATATCACAGAATCCACATTGCAGAGCAATATCCGATATATTTTTTGATGTGTATAATAATAAAATTTCTGCTTTATTTATACGAATTTTTTGTAAATAAGTATAAGGAGTTTGATTATATATATCGAAAAAAACTCGTCGGAAATGTTTTTCACTCATATATGCTTTTTCTGCCAGATCACTTATTTTTAATTCCGGAGAATCATAGTGTTTGTTCAAATACTCTATTCCTGCCTCTATACGTTGTATTTTTGCATATTTTGTAACATCGGTATTATATTCATTATACAAACAACCTATTATTTGCATAATAAGACCGTTACATATTGTGTTATATCCCGGCATTTTCAAAATATAATGATTCAATGCATCCTTAAATAGCTTTTCATAATTATAAACAAGCCCCTTAGAGCAAAGCGTTTTAAACGGAAGTGTTTTTTCGGGCAAATAGTTTTCTTTATCAAACGAAAAGTTAACAGCTACATATGAAACATCATCACATAAATACGCCGAGCTTTTATCTGATGATCCTCTTGCAATGTATCCAACCTGACCTGTCTCTATAACCTCTTTCATATCCCCATTTTCATACAACAAAGTTCCGTTTGTAACAAAGAAAATACTTTCGTGGTTTCTTGGAGTTTTAGCAATATATGGGGAACCTTTTTTCAGTGTATCAGTAAAAACAATGCTGTTATCAGAGAGTTGATAGTTAAAAATATTGTTCATAATTTTCCCCTCCTTAATTTTTAATTATACCACACATTAAAAAAATGGCAACAGAAAAATGTCCTTTTTCAACAAAAATAAGACAATATAAACATTTCATTTAATATTTGTATTTGCTATAATATGAAAAAATGGAGGTGTTTGATATGCTAAAAGGAAATAAAGCAATCGTTACAGGAGCAAGCAGGGGTATAGGTTTTGCAATAGCGAAAGAGCTTGCAAAAAACGGCTGCAGTATTGTAATCACAGGAAGAAACATTGAAACTCTGCAACAAGCAGCAGAAAAAATGGAGGGAAATGTTCTTCCGATGGCCTGGGATGCTTCTAAAGTTGAAATAGCTGACAGTAAAATCAGCGAAGCCGCGGCGCTTATGGGTGGTCTTGATATAGTTGTAAATAACGCAGGTATATTTGCTCAGCGCAATGAATGGAACAAAAAAACACTTTTAGAAACTACTGTTAATGAGTGGGAATCTGTTATGAAGACAAACACAAGCTCCATATTTTTTACAATGCAGTCTGCAGTAAAATATATGCTTGATAACGGCATAAAAGGAAATATACTGAACATAACTTCCGTAGCGGGATGCGAGCCCGTTTACGGAGCATACAGTGCATCAAAAATTGCTGCAACAGGACTTACAAGAGGTTGGGGCAAAATGTTCGCAAATGACGGAATTACAATAAACGGAATCGCACCCGGACCAGTTGCAACCGAAATGAACAACTGGCACGAGGGAGATCCGATGGAGCACGACCGCATCCCGTTCGGAAGATTTGCGACAACCAAAGAGATTGCAAGTCTGGCAATGTACCTTTTGAGCAAAGAAGCAGAAATGGTTTGCGGAGAAACGGTAGTTTTAGACGGTGCATATGCAATTCGCTGACAGGGGGTGTATATTATGAATGAAAGAATAAAAATCCTGACAGAAAAGACTGTTAAGGGTGAGATGTGGGTTGACCCTGTAAAAACAGAATATGACAGGACAGATTTGTTTCTATCGCCTGTAAAAATGACAGGCAAAAGGGTTTGTGAGTATATTGCAAATCAGGATATAATGATTCTGGAGGAATCCTGCTTCACAGGACTTATGAGATTTGACGACAGTGTGGAGGGAGATATATTTCATCGGAAAGGACACCAGAATTTCCAGACTGCCATGCGGAATTTTTACAATAAACCGGTTGATAATTTATTGACTTTTGAATGGCAACATTCGGTTGGCGATTTTGAGAAAATTATAAAACGCGGACTTGCCGGGATAAAAGAGGAGATAGAAAAATCCAGACTTTCCCACAAGGATGACGAAAGGGCTTTGGAGTTTTTGCAAACACAAACCGATTTGTGCAATGCCATCATAGCACGGGCAGAAAAAGGTTCGAAAAAGGCGCTTGAAAAAGCCAAAGAAACCGTTAATCCCGAGTACAAAGATAATCTTGAAAAATTATCCGAAGGCTTAAGCAGGGTTCCCGAAAAGCCTGCAGAGAATTTTTATGAAGCGGTTCTTTGTCTGTATTTTTGCTATCCTTTCATCCCGGATAGTATAGGTCTGATTGACCGATATTTATATCCATACTACAAAAATGACGTGGAAAGCGGAGCGTTAAGCCCGGAGAAAGCTAAAGAATATCTGCAGGAGCTATTTTTAATGCTTCAGGCAAGAATTAACATCTCGTCCGACCGTTTTTACCGCGGAGGAGAATCGCACTTTTGTATCGGAGGATATACAGAAGATGGCGAGGACGGCTTTAACGACCTTTCAAAACTGATTGTTGATGCCCTTATGGAGCTACCAACATGGATTCCTCAGATTTCTCTGCGCTGGACAAAGAAAACCCCAACCGATGTACTCAGGTATATGTTGGATTGCGAAAGAAAGGATGCAAACAAAAGAATTGCTTTTGTAAATGACGAGCCAAGATTAAAGGGTCTTATGGAATATACGGGGCTTTCGTATAAAGAGGCTGTAAATTACACAATGATGGGATGCAACGAGCTTGCACTTCCGGGCGGAATGGTTTTTGGTTTTGACCCGATGAACATTGTCCGTTCTGTAGAAAATACATTTTACAAAAGACATCACGATATTACCCAAGCCAAAGATTTTGATGAATTTTACAAAATATATGAAGAAGAACTGTTTAGCGATTTGCAGGAAGCGGAAAGAATCAGCAAAGGGTTTCAGGATATAAGAAGCCGGGATTGTAACATAGTGAGTAACATTTTCCTTGAAGGTTGTATCGAAAATGCAAAAAGCTGTACTCAGGGCGGACTTACAAGATATATTGCTGTCGGATTGCCGATAGGGCTGTCTAATGTAATAGATTCTCTTTCCGTCACAAAGCAATTTGTTTATGACGAAAAAATAATTACTATGCCGGAACTCATAGATGCTCTTAAAAACAATTGGAGTGGCTATGAACAGTTAAGAACTCTGATTCTCAAAAAAGGCAATTTCTTCGGCAATGACGACGACTTTTCAAACGAAATTGCAACGAGGTTATTTAAAAGTATCGGTAAATGGAACAACACCGAAAATTATCTCGGGAAAAAGTGGCTTTTCGGCAATCTTGTCGGATACAATGAACATCATAAGTTTTTCGGAAACGCCACGAAAGCCACTCCCGACGGAAGATTTTCGGGCGATATGATAAACTTCGGTATTGGTCAAACCAAAAGTAAGGACAGAAAAGGCATTACAGCGCTTTTAAATTCCGTTGCAAAATGCGATCCGGATGCAGTGCTGACAGGTCCGAGCGTTACCAATGTTTTGTTAGAGGAACAGCTTATTAAAAATGATGAGTATTTTAACAAACTTGTTTCGTTGTTTGAAACCTACTTTAAAAATGGCGGCACCCATTTTCAGCTTACATATGTTTCAAAAGAGGATTTGATAAACGCGCAAAAAACTCCTGACAACTACAAAAATTTAAGAGTAAGAGTTTCAGGCTTTTCAGATTACTTTGTATTTTTGAATGAAGGCTTGCAGGATGAAATAATTGACAGAACGAAACATACACACTAAAAAAGGTGATCAGAATGACAAAAAAATTATTTGACGAATATATGAGCTTTGTTAATGAAAATAAGGATTTAACTCCTGAGTTTAAGTATATTCCTCTGACAGAAAAGCAAAACAGCTTTCAATATGTGGGAGGGCAAATTTTAAACGGAAACTTATACTCGATAGTTAACAGTTCGGAAAAAATGCTTATATATAATATTTTAAATAACAAAATGGATTTCGTGGGGGATTTTGATAAAAGCGATTTTAAATGGACGGGCGGTTGTATATATGATAATGATTTATATGCATTTTCCCGTACTGAAAACAGTTTATTAAAATATTGCCCTGAAACAAACTCGTCTGAAAAAATTCCTTGTGATTTTAAGTATGAAAAGGAGCATCATTACGGCGGTGTGTGCACAAATGAGGGAATTATCTATCAGCCGCCAAGAAATTCCGACCATATATTAAAGTGGGATATTAAAAATAAAACGTGTAAAAAAATTCAAATTAATAACGGAGCAAATGCGCGTTACTGCGGAAGCGTCATTCACCCGAACGGGTATGCTTATTTTATACCTGAAAAGGATTTTTGTGTTATTAAAATGGATTTAAAAACGGAAAAAACAGAATCTGTAGGCATGCCGATTCCGTGTATGGCTTTTAATCCTGTTGTTGCAGCTGATGGAAACATATACGGTTTCCGTGCGGTGGGAGGGGGTCTTGTAAAAATAGATACATCAACTGATACAGTATCCATATTACATGAGGACTGCATAATCAGAGCGTACGGCACAAAAAATGGCATTAACGGGAAACTCTACAGTCTGCCCGGATACACCGGAGATGTATGGGAGTTTAATCCGCTTACCGGTGAACTTAAAAAATACTATTCACTAAGCGAAAAAGAAAAAGTGCACTATGCAGGCGGTGCAATAGCTCCAAACGGAGATATATATGCTATTCCTGTTCATGCAGATAATATTTTAAAAATAAGCTTTGAAAAGTATAAAATAAATATACCCGGTGACATCTACAATGAATTTTTTAAAGACTTCTATTGATTTGAGGAGGTTTAGGCTAATTGATAAAAACAGCGACATTTTTTGATATTGAGCGAAATTCATTTGTGGACGGTCCCGGCATCCGCACGACTGTGTTTTTCAAAGGTTGTAACTTAAGATGTAAGTGGTGTCATAATCCTGAAAGTCAGAATTTTAAAAAAGAAATACTATTTTACCAAAATAAGTGCACCGGTTGCGGCAGATGTGCAGATTTATCTGTGGATAATGAAAAGTTTTTCTGTTTGAACGATGCAAAAGAAATCTGCGGCAGAGAATACACTGTTCAGGAAGTTTTAAGTGAGATAATTAAGGATAAAACATTTTATGAAACATCAGGTGGCGGAGTTACATTTTCAGGCGGGGAATGCATGCTGCAAATTGATTTTCTTGTAGAAATCTTAAAAAAATGCAAAGAAAATGGTATACATACGGCTGTTGATACGGCAGGTAATGTGCCGTGGCATTATTTTGAAAAGATAATGTCCTGTACCGATTTGTTCCTTTACGATGTAAAGTGTTTTTCAGAACAATTGCATAAAACAGGAACGGGGATTACAAATGAGCTTATTTTAGAAAATCTGAAAAAACTTTCGGATAAATTTAAAGGTGACATTATAATAAGAATACCGGTGGTAACAGGGTTTAATGATGATATTGAGGAAATAATAAAAATATCCGAATTTCTAAAGGATATCCACTACAGTTACATTGAAATTTTACCCTATCATAAAATGGGAGAGCATAAATATGAAGCACTTGGTATGAAATGCTTTGCATATGCAATCCCCGAAAAAGAAAATATAGAAAAATACAAAAAAATATTCAATATATAATTAAGAAAGGCTATGCATTTTTGCATAGCCTTTAAAACTGTCCTTACGAACACGCCTCATAGAGGGTTGTTTTTTTAATTAAAACATTGGCACTACTGCGCCTTCAAACTGTTCTTCGATAAACTTTTTAACCTTTTCTGTTTTAAGCGCTTCTACAAGAGCTTTGGTTTTGTCGCTATTTTTATCTTCTTTTCTTACTGCAATAATATTTGCATACGTTGTTGCCGCATCTCCACTTGCATCTTCAAGAGCTAAAGCATCTTTAACTTTAAGTCCTGCCTGAATTGCATAGTTTCCGTTAATTACAGCAATTGTACCTGCATCTGAGTTGTTAAGCTGAGCTGCAACAGTATCTGCCTGAACAGGAGTGATTTTGTAACCCTTAGCATCAACTATATCAAGAGTTGTAACTCCCGCACGTGCGTTTGCTCCTGCGGGAAGTGTGATTAAACCTTCCTGCTGAAGAAGTAAAAGTGCGCGTGTTTCGTTACTATCGTCGGCAGGGATAATGATTGTAGCGCCTTTTTTAAGTTCTTCAAGCTTTGCTATGTCCTTGCCATAGATTCCGAATGGCTCGTAATGAATAGCTGCGGCAGAAACAAGCGTCGTTCCGTTTGCTTCGTTGAAGCTATCAAGATACGGCTTATGCTGAAAATAGTTAGCTTCAAGTGCTCCACCCTCAAGAGAAGAGTTTGGAAGAACATAATCATCGTATATAGCAATGTTTAATGTGTAGCCCTTTTCTTTAAGCTCTTCTTTCACAACCTCGAGAATTTCTGCATGAGGTGTTGAGCTTGCACCAACGGTAATAGTTGTTTCTTTTTGATTTACTGCAATTTGATTTTCATTGTTTGAGCAGCCTGAAAAAGCGAAAACTGCAAAAACAAATGTGAGTGCGAGTAAAATTGATGTGATTCTTTTCATAATTCAATCTCCTTTATGTATTAAATTTAATTAATTCTTTTATCAGTTTTTCTTGCTACTCTGTTTCCTATTTCCTGAATTATCTGAACTATAATAATTGTAAGGATAACGCAAACCCAGATAATATCATTTTGAAATCTTTGGTAGCCATAGCTTATAGCAATCTGCCCGAGACCTGTTCCGCCGATTGTTCCTGCCATAGCAGAATAGCCAAGTATTGTTACCATAGAAATAATTCCACCCGTAATAAGCGAGGGCTTTGCTTCGGGAATTAAAACCTTGTAAATAATCTTAAAAGATGGAGTTCCCATTGAATGTGCCGCTTCAATAATCCCCTTGTCCACTTCTTTTACAGACGATTCTACCATTCGTGCAACATATGGTGCAGCAGCAATAATCAACGTAAATATCATTGCCCTGTTTCCCATACTTGTTCCCACTACAATCTTTGCCGCAGGAAGTACGGCTATCATCAAAAGAATAAAGGGTATGCTTCTGAAAATGTTTACAATAACGCCTAAAATTTTATTTAATGCTGTAATGGGATAAATTCCCTCTTTATCCGTAACACATAAAAGAATACCCAGAGGAAGTCCCAAAACGTAAGCAAAAAAGGTGGAGATAAGCGTCATATAAATTGTTTCCCATATACCCATTTGTAAAATGCCCTTCTCCACAAGGCTAACAAGCATATCTGAAAACATTCTTATCCCTCCTTATAATATGTAATTTCTTTTTCTTCAAGCCAGTTAAAGATTTTTTCGCTGTCTTCGGTATTTTCGGGAATTTCGAGTATCATATGCCCACGGGAAATTCCCTCGATATCGGTTGTATCGGCAAACATTATGTTTACTGGCAGTTTAAGTGATAAAATCATATCTGAAATTAAAGGTTTTATTGTTTTTTCTCCGTCGAAAATTATTCTTATTGTATTTTTTCTGTTTTCGGGAAGAACTGTTCTTTTAGGAAGAATAAGCCCTTTTGC
Source organism: Clostridia bacterium (assembly GCA_017505525.1). Lineage (GTDB taxonomy): Bacteria > Bacillota > Clostridia > UMGS1883 > UMGS1883 > UMGS1883. The sequence continues at coordinate 34,466 of JAFVPB010000011.1, read as the reverse complement.
AATTTCCGATTGCGGATTTGAGAATACATCTTTAACATTTCCTTTTTCTGCAATCTGGCCTTTATCAATCACTGCCACCATATCACACACTTTTTCAACTATTTTCATTTCATGCGTTATAACAATAATAGTTACGCCAAGGGTTTTATTAATATGCTTTAATAAATCAAGAATTTGCTCTGTGGTACTTGGATCGAGTGCGCTTGTAGCCTCGTCGCACAGAAGATACTGCGGTTTTGTAGCAAGAGCACGTGCTATTGCAACGCGCTGCTTCTGCCCGCCCGAAAGCTGAGAGGGATAGGATTTTTCCCTGTCGGAAAGACCTACAAGCTCTAAAAGTTCCCGCGCTCTTTCTATTGCGTCTTTTTTGTTAATTCCCGCTATTTCCATAGGATAGCACACATTTTTAAGCACATTTCTCTGCTCTAAAAGATTAAATCCCTGAAATATCATTCCTATTGAACGGCGTATTTTAAGAAGCTCTTTTTTAGAAACCTCGCAAAGATTGCACCCATCAATTAAAACTTCGCCCAAGGTAGGTTTCTCAAGCAGATTTATGCATCTCACAAGAGTGCTTTTCCCTGCACCCGATAGTCCTATAATACCAAAAATTTCGCCGTCTTTTATAGTTAGATTTATATCCTTAAGTGCAGCAATATCGCCATTTAAGGTTTTAAAAACCTTTGTAATATTTCTAAGTTCAATCATTTAATCACCTCTTTAAATCATCAAGATTTAAACAAAAACGGGAAGCTTATGTCGCTTCCCGTAAATAACAGTATTTTTATAAGCGACTTTTTATTGCACAACAAACAGCGCACATATAAAATGGCATACACATCATCATATTGATTTTACAATGATGATTATTTCTCATTCCGTCGCCCCTCTTATTTCCTTATAAATTATTTGAATTATACCAAATATAAAAGGCATTGTCAATAAAATTTAGTTTTGCTCCGCTATTGTTTCCTGGGGAGGTTGTTCTTCTCCCGCTGATGGCTCCTGAGTTTTGGGCGGTTCCGTTTCTCCCCCTTGTTCTGGTGGCGGAGTAGTTGATTCTTCTTTTGGAATTTCTTCCTCTACAATTTCTTCTGGCTCTTCAGATTCTTCAGGTTCTTCCATTTCCTCTCTGAACGAGCCATCGTATGAAAGTGTAAGGGCCACATTATCTTTTTCTCTTATTTTTCCTTCTACCGATATCATCTCTCCCGTAAGGCTTTCTATAGTATACACAAAGCCCTCTGCCGACATTCTTTTTCCACTTTCTCTTATAACGGTATCGGGAGTAATAGTTATCTTTCTGCTTCCTACTCTTTTTAACGATGCATCGTAAAGATCTGCGGCAACAGTATAATTATTTCCGCTTTTTTTCACTGTTTCTCCATAGAAAATTATATTATAATCATTTTCTTCTTTTACAGGCTCTTCTTCCGGTTCTACTTCCGGGATGTCATCCTCCACGGGAATAACAATATTTTCTTGCGGCTCGTTTCCTTTATCCATGGAATTTGTATTTGTTATAATAATTATTCCAACAACAATTGCAATAATAAGAGCCACTGTTAAAAATATTGCAAAATAGATAAGGCCATTATTATCATCCGATTTATTTTGCGGGGCCTTTCCATAAGAATTTTTTCTTGCACTGCTGTAAACATCCGATGCATTGCGGCTTACTCTTTCCTTATTCACATCTTTTACAGGACTAAATTCAACGGTTTTATCTTTTTCATTCATAAAATCACCTCTTCACCTTTATTTCTCTGTGATTTCTGCTGTCTCTGTGTTTTCTGTTGTTTCTTCGGTTTCTTCGGATTCTTCTGCTTCTTCGTGGTCGGTTTTTCCAACGGAAACAACATTAACACCCTCATTCAATCTCATAAGGCGCACACCCTTGGTGCTTCTGCCGATTGTGCTGATGCCCGAAGCAGGAATTCTGATTATAATGCCTTCCGATGTGATAAGCATTATATCGTCGTTATCAGTTACGGAATAGATTCCCACAACCTTACCTGTTACATCGCTGCACTTATAAGTCTTAATACCCACACCGCCACGCGACTGAACTCTGTATTCTGAAATATCTGTTCTCTTTCCATAACCTTTTTCCGTTACTGCAAGAAGTTCGGTATCGCTGAGTGCAAGGCACATTCCAATAACAAAGTCGTCATTTCTTAAATTTATTGCCTTAACACCGCGTGTTACTCTGCCCATGGAACGAACATCTTTTTCGTTGAAGCGGATAGCCATACCATCGTGTGTACCGATAATAATTTCGTTTTCACCGTTTGTAAGTTCAACCTTTATTAATTCATCACCTTCGTCAAGAGAAATAGCTATAATTCCGCCTTTTCTTGACGTATCGTAATCTGTTACAAGCGTTTTCTTTATAACACCGTTACGTGTACACATAAGAAGATATTTGTCTTCTTCAAATTCACGAAGAGCAATAAATGCCGTAATCTTTTCGTCTTTATCAACCGGAAGAAGGTTAATTATTGCTGAGCCTTTTGCCTGTCTGCCTGCTTCGGGAATCTGATATCCCTTAAGACGATACATTCTTCCCTTGTTTGAGAAGAAGAGCATATTATCGTGAGTTGATGCCACAATAATCTTTTCAACAAAGTCTTCTTCTTTTGTTGAAAGTCCTTTAACTCCCTTTCCTCCGCGATTCTGACTCGCATAAGTGGAAGCAGGTATACGCTTAATATAACCTGCATTCGTGAGAGTTATTACACTTTCCTCTTCCTCAATAAGGTCTTCGATGTCTATTTCAGTCATAACATTTTCAATATTTGTTCTTCTTTCGTCGCCGAATTTATCGCGGATTTCAGTAAGCTCTTTCTTAATCTGAACAAGAAGAAGAGCTTCATCTCCGAGAATTGCAATATATTCTTCCACCCTGGCGGTGAGTTCGTTGTATTCGTCATCAATTTTCTCGCCATTGAGTCGCTGAAGCTGTGCAAGACGCATATCAAGTACGCTTTGTGCCTGAATTTCGGAGAAGCCGAAGCGTGCCATAAGGTTTTCCTTGGCATCGTCGTATGAATTTCTGATTACTTCTATTACTTCGTCTATATTTGCAAGTGCAATACGCAGACCTTCGAGAATATGCATTCTTGCTTCTGCTTTTACCTTGTCAAACTTTATTCTTCTTGTAACTATTTCCTTCTGGAATGTGATAAAGTTATCAAGAACTTCCTTAAGGCCCATTGTTTTGGGCTTTCCGTCGCATATTGCAAGAAGGTTTACACTGAAGCTGTCTTGCAGACGGGTATATTTATAAAGCTGATTAAGCACAACCTGAGGATTTGCATCGCGCTTGAGGAAAATTTCAAGACGGATACCAACACGGTCGGATGAATGGTCGTCGATATCTGAAAGTCCTTCAATTTTCTTTTCCTTAACAAGTGCCGCAATAGATTCCACAAGCATTTTCTTGTTAACCTGATAGGGAAGCTCTGTTACGATGATAGAGCTTGTACCATCCTTGTGCTCCTCAATTTCTGCCTTTGCACGGATAACTATTTTACCGCGACCTGTGTTGTATGCACTGCGGATACCACTTCTGCCCATAATAGTGGCACTTGTGGGGAAATCAGGACCCTGAATATGTTCCATAAGTTCTTCAACTGTGATTTCGGGGTTATCTATTTGTGCCATTGCACCGTTAAGTACTTCAGTAAGATTATGTGGAGGTATGTTTGTTGCCATACCAACGGCAATACCCGAGCTGCCGTTTACTAAAAGAGTGGGAATTCTTGTGGGAAGAATTGTTGGCTCTTTTCTCTTTTCATCGAAGTTTGGAGCAAAGTCAACTGTGTCCTTTTCAATATTTTCAAGAAGTACATTTGAAAGTTTGCTCATTCTTGCTTCTGTGTAACGGTATGCAGCAGGCGGATCGCCGTCCACACTACCGAAGTTACCGTGTCCTTCTATAAGGGGGTAACGCATAGAGAAATCCTGCGCCATTCTTACAAGAGCATCGTAAACAGAGGCATCACCATGAGGATGATACCTACCGATAACGTTACCAACTGTGGTAGCCGATTTGAAGTAGGGCTTATCGTGAGTGAGATTTTCCTCGTACATAGAATATAAAATTCTTCTGTGTACAGGTTTAAGACCGTCTCGAACATCGGGAAGTGCACGGCTTACGATAACGCTCATCGCGTAGTCGATGAAAGCCTCTTTCATTCTGTCTTCAATATCAATATTTAAAATGGTTTGAGTATCAAAATATTCCTCGAAATGGGAATCTTCGTATTTTTTATTTTTAGCCATATTATTTAATTCCTTTCGTACCCCAAAAGGATATGGGGTTTGTTAAGGGTTTTACCCTTGACAATAAAATCTGTTAAAACGGGGGCATATACCTCGTTTTTAACTCCTTGCAGGGGCTACCGCGGTGTGCGAGTCCCTTTATTTTAAGCAAAATATTTTCGCAGAAAATTTTAACTTTGAAAGTACGTTATACATCCAGATTAGTAACATACTGAGCGTTATCTTCAATAAACTGACGTCTTGGTTCTACCTCATCACCCATCAGAATACTGAAAATTTCGTCTGCTTTCTGCGCATCTTCAAGAGTAACTTTAAGAAGAATTCTGCTCTTTGGATCCATTGTTGTTTCCCAAAGTTCTTCGGGGTCCATTTCACCAAGACCCTTATAACGGCTGATATCTACCTTTGCATTTGGATCACCGTTTTTAAATTCTTCACTGAGTCTGTCGCGTTCTTCATCAGAGAAGGCAACTTCACTTCTCTTACCTCTTGAAACCTTATAAAGAGGAGGTTTTGCAAGGTAAATATGGCCTGTTTCAACAAGCTCACGCATAAATCTGAAGAAGAATGTGAGAAGAAGTGTTTGGATATGAGCACCGTCGACATCGGCATCGGCCATTATAATAACCTTATCATATCTTAATTTTTCAAGATTGAATTCAGTGCCTATTCCTGTGCCTAACGCCTGAATTACAGGAGTAAGCTTATCATTTCCGTAAACCTTATCTTCTCTTGCTTTTTCAACATTCAGCATCTTACCCCAAAGAGGAAGAATTGCCTGATATTTACTATCTCTACCACTTTTTGCACTACCGCCGGCGCTATCACCCTCGACGATATAGATTTCTGTCATTGTGGGGTCTTTTACAATACAATCTGTAAGCTTACCTGGAAGAGTTGATGAACCAAGAGGAGTCTTTCTTGTAGCCTCTCTTGCTCTTCTTGCTGCAAGTCTTGCACGGGAAGCCATAAGTGCTTTTTCAATAATAGATTTTCCCACATTTGGGTTTTCTTCAAGAAAATCTGCCAGTTTTTCTTTAAGCATATTTTCCACAAGACCACGCATTTCAGAATTTCCAAGCTTTGTTTTTGTTTGCCCTTCAAACTGTGGTTCTTCCAATTTAACTGAAATTACAGCGATAAGACCTTCACGGGCATCTTCACCTGTGAGTTCTTCATTTTCTTTTATAAGCTTATATTTTTTTCCATATTCAAAAAGTACTTTTGTAAGTGCGGCCTTGAAACCTGTTTCGTGGGTACCGCCCTCTGTGGTTGAAATATTATTTGCAAACGATTCAATAACCTCGTCGTATCCATTATTCCAGCCGAGCGCAACCTCTGCCATAGAGCCGTTTTTTTCTCCGCTTACATATATAATTTCTTCGTGAATTTCGCTAAGTGTATCTTTTCTCATTTTCTTTTCATTCAAAAGATAAGAAACGAAATTCTTTATACCACCCTCGTAATGAAGAGTTTCTTCTCTTTTTTCTTCTCGGTCGTCTTTAAATACTATTTTTATACCGCCGTTAAGAAATGCCTGTTCACGAAGCCTTTTTAATAAAATATCATAATCATATACTGTTTCTTCAAATATTTCGCCATCTGCCCAGAAAGTGATTTTTGTTCCCGTTCTGTCGGTTTTTCCGTCTACCTTAACTTCTCCCTGAGGAACGCCTCTTTTATAGCTCTGTCGCCAAATATTTTCCCCATCGTGAACCTCAACCTCAAGTTTTGTTGAAAGCGCATTAACAACACTTGCGCCAACACCGTGCAAGCCACCCGACACCTTATACCCGCCGCCTCCAAATTTACCGCCGGCGTGAAGAACAGTAAAAATAACGTCGATTGTGCTTATTCCCATTTTAGGATGAATTCCGTGAGGAATACCACGACCATTATCTTCAACAGTTACACTATTATCACTGTTGAGAGTTACAGATATTTTAGTACAGTATCCTGCCAGTGCTTCATCTATACTGTTATCCACTATTTCGTAAACAAGATGATGAAGACCTCGCGCTGATGTTGAACCTATGTACATACCCGGGCGCTTACGTACCGCTTCAAGACCCTCCAATACCTGTATTTGATTTTCGTCGTAAGAAACATTAGTTTTCTGTTCCAAATTCTTCATTCCTTTCTGCTCTTTTAAAAAGAGTTTGACTTGATAGCTGAGTTATATATAAATCCTCTTGTTTTTTGTTTTCACAAACTACAAAGGTTTTTGGAATTTCATCGCAAATTGTTGTAACAATTCCCTTTTTTTCGCTTTTCTTGAAAAAATCCTGCGTTCTTTTACTTACCGATGCAGTTTCAAGATCGAATACTCCTATAATATTTTTTTTATTTATTATTTTTCCTTCTCCAATATGCAAAAACATATTAAATCATTCTTCCATCTTTAATATTTATAATATTTGATTTTTCATCTACGATGGAATTCTCAATATCGGTACAGGTTATAATAATTTGCTTGTCCTTTATTTTCGATATTAAAAATTCACGCCTTTTTTTATCAAGTTCCGATAAAATATCATCTAAAAGAAGAACGGGAAATTCATCTGTTTCTTCTTTTATTATTTCCATCTGTGCAAGCTTTAAACAAAGCACAGCTGTTCTTATCTGCCCCTGACTTGCATAATTTTTTGCATTTTTCCCATTAATTTCAAATATAATTTCATCGCGGTGCGGCCCCACTAAACAAAACATATTTTCTTTTTCTTTTTCTGTGTATTCACACAGCTTTTCAAAATAATTTTCCCCTTTTTTCACAGAGGGGGTATAAATTATATTTAAAATTTCTTTTTCATCTGTTATTTCTTTTTGAAGATTCTGCGCTTTTACTTTTACTCTTTCGATGTAGCTTTCGCGCATTTTCATAATTTTTTCTCCGCTTTCGCAAAGTTTTTCATTCCAGACGGATAAAGTATCGTATCGCCGCGATTTTAAAAGCGCTGTTTTCTGATTTAAAATATTTCGGTACCTTATTAATTCCTTAATATAATTCGGGCGCAAGAGCATAATTGCACTGTCGCAGAATTTTCTTCTTATTTCAGGCATCCCTTTTATAATCCTAAGTTCATCAGGGGTAAACAACACACATAGAAAATTTCCAAGAAGCTGGCTTGTCTTATTTAATTCAATATCGTTTAATAAAATTTCTTTCTTATTACCGGAAAGAAATTTTATTTTTCCATCATACAATCTTTCGTTTTTCTCAAACGAAAGATTTATTTTTGCTTCTTTTTCACCATCTTTTATAATTTCTCTGCCATTTGTACGAAAACTTCTTCCATAGGAAAAATAATATATTGCCTCAAGTATGTTTGTTTTTCCCATACCATTATCACCATATATTATATTAGTTCCTTCTGAAAAATTAATTTTTTCGTTTTCGTAATTTCTAAAATTATATAATTTTATCTCAGAAATTTTCATTCTATTTCAAATTCCTCGTCAAAAACACTTATTACATCATTTTTATAAAGCTTTTTTCCACGCATTGTGCAAACTTCGCCGTTTACCTTTACTTCTTCATCTAAAATAATTTCTTTAGCATGGCTTCCGTTTTCAGCCACACCCATATATTTTAAAAGTTGATCAAGCTTTATATATTCTGTTTTAATTTGTACTTTCATAATTATTCCTCTTTTTATTTATATAACAAAATTCTTTCAGGGGATTGTTAAGGGGATTCCCCTTAATGGTAAAATTTGTTAAAATCGGGGGCGTGTACCTCGATTTTAACACCTTACAAGGGCTACCGCGGTGAGCGGTGCGTAGGCAAGCCCTTTTTTCGCAATTAAATGTTTTCTTGAGAAAACTTTAATTGCGAGATGATGGCACTGCCATCATCTTTATATTCTTACAGGTAAAACCATAAATAATGATTTATCATCATCAACTGAATTAATTATAAGAGGATTAAAAGGAGAATTCATTTTTAATTCTATTTCTTCTCCCTCGCATCTTGAAACTGCATCGTGAAGATATTTATAGTTAAATCCTATTTCAATTTCATCTCCATAATATTCACATTCGCAAACATCATTCACAACACCTAAAACAGTTTCACACTTAATATTAACTCTGCCGTTTTCAAATCTGAACTTTACGCAGTTTTTACTTACTTCATCAATAATTGGTTCAACACGTTCTATTGCTTTTAAGAAATTATAACAATCAATTTTTACAATATATTTTGATTCTGCAGGAATTGTATTCCTGTAGGCAAAAAATTCTCCCTCAATAAGACGTGATGTAAATATCACACCCTCTCCCTCAATAAGAGCATAATTATCACTGAAAGATATTTTAATATCTTCATCTTCATTTCCGCTTATAATTTTTAAAAGCTCACCCTGTGTTTTTCCTGGAATTATAAATTTAGAATCACTGTCTGTATTAACTTCTTTTTTTGTTAGTGCAAGCCTGTATCCGTCGACTGCTGCAACAGTTAAAGTTCCGTCTTCTATTTCATAAAGAGAACCTGTTAAAATTTTTCTTGCATTATCAAGGCTTACTGCAAAAAGAGTTTTTGAAATTATTTCTTTTAATACCTTACTTGAAAGTGTGATAGAATTTTTTATTTCTACCTGTGGCATCTGCGGAAATTCTTCTGCATTCAATCCAACAATTTTATAATCTGCATTTAAACATTTTATTGTAACATTATTTTTTTCATTAACTGATACTTCACAAACATCATCAGGAAGTTTTCTTATAATATCTGAAAACATCTTACAGTTTAATACAATGCTTCCTTCTTCGCTTATATTAGAACTGATGGATGTTTTAATTGAAATTTCAAGATTATTTGAAATAAGAGTTAATATTCCTCCTTTTGCAATTAAAAGTATTCCTTCTAAATGAGCAACCGGCGACTTAACGCTTACTGCCTTACTTACAATATTAATAGCTTCTGATAATTTTTTTGAATCACAATAAAATTTCATAATAATCTCCAATCTCTTTTATAATAATAATATAATTATTATTTATATAAGTAGTAGTAATGTTAAATATGTTAATATCCTTTATAAATGGCTTTATATATAGTGATAATGACTGTTAATTAAATTGTTTAAAATTTTAAAAACTTATTTTTAAAATTGTTAATTAACAATAAAATGTTAATTACTTTTGATCGCTTATATCTTTCATAAGACTTTCAATGCTTATTTTTATGCTTAAATCGCTTTCCATTATATTAGTAAGTTTTTTTATAGCATAAAGAACAGTTGCATGATCTTTTCCAAATATAAGTCCTATTTTAGTTAATGAGTAGTCTGTTAATTCACGTATTATGTAAAGGCAAACCTGACGTGCAAAGACAATTTCTTTATTACGCTTTTCAGAATAAATATCTTCTTTTTTAACATTGTAGAAATTAGCGCAATATTCAATTATATATTCGGGAGTTAAAGAACGAGAGCTTGTTTCACCATAATCTTTTAATGTTTCAATAACAAGATCAAGAGTTATTTCTTTTTTTATTAAACCGCGGTAAGCAACAACACGGTTGAAAACTCCCTCAAGTTCACGAATATTTGATTTAACATTTTGAGCAATATATTCTATAATTTCATCACTTATTGATATGTTTTCATCTTTTGCTTTTTTACTTAATATTGCCATACGTGTTTCAAAATCGGGTGGCTGAATATCACAGATAAGTCCCCATTCAAAACGTGAGCGAAGTCTTTCTTCAAGTGTTTTTATTTCACGAGGAGGACGGTCGCTTGTAAGAACAATCTGTTTATTAGCTTCGTGAAGAGTGTTAAAGGTGTGGAAAAATTCTTCTTCTGTTGCACTTTTTCCTGCAATAAACTGAATATCATCAACAAGTAAAACATCAATATTTCTGTATTTGTTTCTGAATTCCTGAGTTTTATTATCACGGAGTGCTTCTATTAATTCAGTTGTAAATTTTTCTGCACTTAAAAAAAGTATTTTAGCCTCGGGATTATTCTGAAGTATGTAATTTCCTATAGCATGCATAAGATGGGTTTTTCCAAGTCCTACTCCTCCATAAAGAAATAATGGATTATATGCATAAGAAGGTGCTTCAGCTACAGCCAAAGCTGCCGATTGGGCAAATCTGTTTGAATTACCAACAACGAAATTATCAAAAGTATATTTTGAATAATAACTTTTTGGTTCAGGTTTTTTTTCTTCTTTAAAAATTTCCTGGGCAACAATTATATTTATGTCGTAACCTTTTCCAGTAATTTCAAGAATAGTATTTTTTAAAAGATCACCATAAAGTTTTTCAACCATATTCTTTTTAATTGAAGATTCAACTGAAAGAGTTATTGTTAAACCGTCTGCACTGATTGGTACAATATCTTTAATCCAGGTGTTAAAAGATACAGATGAAACCTCATTTTCAAGAATTGATAAACATTCCTGCCACATTTTATTTAATTCTGAGTTCATAAAATAACATTCCTTTGTTTAGTTAATAAAGTTTAAAAAGTTTTTAACAATGCTGTTAAAAACACTGTTAATAACCTATAAATTCGACAAAACAGGTCATAATTTCTGTTAATAAATTGTTATAAAAAAACAACTGGTTTTTTTATGTGCACATTATACCCGTATTATAGCTTATATTATAACAAATGCCGTGGAAAATTTCAACAAAAAATTTAAAAAAAAACGTGTAAATAAAAATAATTGTTGACAAAAATACTAACTTTATGTATACTAGGGTGGTATCGTTATGATATAGTAGGTAAAAGTGCCCTGTTAAAGGGTATATATATAAGGAGGTGTAATAAATGCTCAGAACATATCAGCCAAACGTTAGAAAAAGAAAAAAGGATCATGGTTTCAGAAAAAGAATGAGTACAGCCAATGGTAGAAAGGTGCTCAGCAGGCGCCGCAGAAGAGGTAGACGCGTTCTTTCTGCGTAATGCAGAAAGAACTGCTTCTAAAAAATTATGAAGATAATTTCAATTAAAGAAAACAGCGACTTTAAAAGACTATATTACAGAGGAAAATCTGTTGTAAAAAAAAGGATAGTTTTATATTACCGTAAAAACAGATTTAACTATAACAGACTTGGTATAACTGTTTCTTCAAAAGTTGGAAATGCAGTTGTAAGAAACAGGATCAGAAGATTAATAAGGGAGAACTATCGCCTTTTTGAATTAAATCAGGGTTATGACATTGTTATAGTTGCACGTACAGCCGCGGCGTTTTCAAATTTTAGCGAAATTGGATTAGATTTAAAAAAAGCACTTATGGAAACGGAAATAAAAAAGGATGAAAAATGTTTTAATAAAGATTATAATGCTTTATAGAAGATATATTTCTCCTATAAAAAAACCATGCTGCCGCTTTATGCCGACTTGTTCTGAATATGCCATCGAGGCATTGAGAAAATACGGTTTTATAAAGGGGCTTTATTTGTCTGTAAAAAGAATTTTGAGGTGCAATCCTTTCTGTAAGGGAGGATATGACCCCGTTCCATAACAGGATAAGGAGAATAAAAATGTATATTTTTGCTAAACCTCTGGGCTATATTATAAGGCCTATTTATGAATTAATTCAAAATTACGGTTTAACTCTTATTATAGTAACTATTTTAATCAGAATTGCGACTATTCCTCTTACAATAATGTCGCAGAAGAGTACAACAAAAACACAGATGATTCAGCCTGAAATGGCTAAAATACAAGAAAAATATAAAAATGACAAACAAAAAATGAGTATTGAACTTCAAAAGCTTTATACAAAGCATGGAGTTAATCCTATGGGTGGATGTTTGCCACTTATTGTGCAGATGTTTGTTCTTTTTGGATTTATCCGCGTTGTTTACGACCCGCTTCAGTATATTCTTCAGCTTTCTAAGGAACAGATAGCTCATATTATGGAATCTGTTGGTGCAAGAGTGGGAACTTATCAGGTAACACTTTGCGGAATGGATAAAGTTAAAGAAATAATTATAAATGAATTTGGAAAAACTCCGATAAATTTTGATTTCTTTGGAATTGATCTTACACAGATGCTTAAGGGAAATGTGGGAGATTGGCGTTTGTGGATATTCCCTGTTTTAGCAACTCTTGCAACAGTGGGTTCATCACTTCTTTCTAAAAAACAGATGGCAGCTACACAGGGAAGCAATCAGCAAGCTGCATCTATGGGTAATTCAATGATGATGATAATGCCTGTTATGACGGCTTATTTCACTTATATTATGCCTGCAGGAATGTCTCTTTACTGGTTCGTTTCAACGGCATTTCAATTAATTCAGCAAACCGTCATTAACGATTTAATAAAAAAATCTATAGAAAAAGAAATGGCTTTGAAAGGAAATAAATAAAATGAAAATAATAGAAAAAAGTGGAAAAACCATCGACGAAGCAGTAAGTGCAGCACTCAGCGAACTTAATGTTACTAAAGAAGAGGTTGAAATCGAGGTTGTAAGCGAAGGAAAGCGTGGAATTTTGGGCATCGGCTCGGAGGATGCTGTTGTAAGAATAAAGTATGAGGAATCTCCTCTTAAAAAAGCAGAAGAATATCTTGAAAAAGTTATAAAAAGTCTTGGAATAGATGCAGTATTAAAAGGATCATACGAAGACGAAACAGTTAAAATTGAAATAGTAGGCGATAGTGAAAGCGTTGGAAAAATTATAGGAAGACGCGGAGATACACTCGATGCTATTCAGTATCTTACATCACTTGTTGTAAATAAAGATGAAAAAGAATATATAAGAGTAACTCTTGACACTGAAAACTACAGAGAAAAAAGAGAAGAAACTCTTAAAAAGCTTGCAAAAAGAATGGCTAATATGTGCCTTAAAACAAGAAGAAATGTTACTCTTGAACCTATGAATCCTAACGAGAGAAGAATTATCCACTCTGCTCTTCAAAATTATAGAAATGTAACAACATATTCAACAGGACAAGAACCTAACAGATGCGTTGTTATAACAACAAAGAAAAAAGAATATGGCGAGGAATATGTTTCAAAGTATCGTTATAACCGTAAGGAAAACGAACTTAAAACAGAGTAAAAGGGATTGTACTCGCGCACATAATTATACTTACAGATATTCAAGCGGGGAATTTCCTCGCTTGATTTCATTTTTAAAAGGAAGTAATTATATGAATACCATTTGTGCACTTTCTACTCCCCGCGGAAAAGGGGGTATTGCAGTAATAAGAGTAAGCGGCGACGATGCTCTTAAAATTACTGCATCGGTAATTAAATCAAAAAAAAGCATAGAAGAGGCAAAGGGATACACAATTGTTTACGGCAGCGCAACAGATGGAGTAAATAATATTGATGAATGCCTTGTTTCTGTTTTTCGTGCTCCAAACTCTTTTACAGGAGAAAATGTGTGCGAAATAAGCTGCCACGGAAGTATGGTAAGTGTGGAAAGAATTATAGACGAGCTTGTTAAAAACGGTGCATCTGTTGCACAAAAAGGTGAATTCACCAAAAGGGCATTTCTTAACGGAAAGGTAAGCCTTACTCAGGCAGAGGCAGTTCACGATATTATAGAATCTAAAACCGATAAGGCTCTTTATGCCGCAGTTAACAGGCTTGAGGGTGGTATTACAAAACCTATTATAGAAATAAGAAATACTCTTTTAGACCTTTTGGCAGCAGTAGGAGTTGCAAGTGATTTTCCGGAAGAGGATATTGATACTTTTGCCGGTGGAGATTTTCTTTTAAAACTTCAGGATGCAAAAAAAGAACTTAATAAATTAAGAATGAGTGCAAGACGAGGAGAAGCCTTAAATCAGGGAATTGTTTGTGCCATCTGCGGAATTCCCAATACGGGAAAAAGCTCGCTTTTGAATGCTCTTTTGGAAAGAAAAAAAGCTATTGTAACAGATATTGCCGGCACAACGAGAGATGTGGTTGAAGATTTTATAGATATAGATGGAATTCCCGTTAAATTTGGCGATACTGCAGGAATAAGAGAAAGCAGCGATGTTGTGGAAAATATAGGTGTGGAAAAATCATTTGATTATATAAAAAGTGCAGATATATGTATATTTGTAACGGAATCGGGAAGAAATCTCACACCTGAGGAAGAAGATATAATTGAAAGAATTAAAGAAAAACCACATATTCTTGTAGAAAATAAAACTGATATTTCACCGCAAAGCAAAGATGGATTTGTGGGAATAAGCGCAAAAAATAATTTTGGAATAGATATTATCAAGAAAAAAATATCAGAAATAACCGATAACACGGAAAGCACAGCTTTTATTGCAAATGAAAGGCAGTTTGAAGCTGTTGTAAGAGCTGAAGAAAGCATTGATAAGGCTATAAAAACAGTGGGAGAAGGATTTTTCAGCGATCTTGCATCAATTGATATAGAAAGTGCAGTTTCTTATTTGGGAGAAGCTGAAGGAATAAGTGTAAATCAGGAAACGGTAAACAGAATTTTTGAAAAGTTTTGTTTGGGCAAGTAAGGTGATTTAAATGGATAATTTTAATTTTGATGTGGCAGTAATAGGCGCAGGACATGCCGGATGTGAAGCAGCACTTGCAGCAGCACGCCTGGGAATGAAAACGGTAATTATAACAATTAACCTTGATTCTATTGCAAATATGCCGTGTAATCCAAGTATAGGAGGAACTGCAAAAGGTCATCTTGTACGCGAAATTGATGCCCTTGGAGGAGAAATGGCAAAAGTTGCCGACAAAACAAAACTGCAGACGAGGATGCTTAATTTAGGCAAAGGACCTGCAGTGCATTCTTTGCGTGCCCAGGCAGACAGACGTGCATACCAGATGGAAATGAAAAAGCGTCTTGAAGAACAGGAAAACCTTTATATAAGACAGGCAGAGGTTAAAACTGTGGAAAAAGATGATGATTTATACGTTTTAACCATTCACACAGGAACAAAATTTACCGCAAAGGCTGTCATAATTTCAACGGGAACATATCTTGAGGGAAAAATAATTATAGGAGAATGCTCCTACAGCGGAGGCCCTGATGGTCTCTTTCCTTCAAACGGATTGAGTGAAAGTCTTGAAAAACTTGGCGTGAGTATGATGCGTTTTAAAACGGGTACCCCCACACGAGTTCATGAAAGAAGTATTAACTTTGAAACACTTGAAAAGCAGTATGGCGATGAAGAAATTGTGCCGTTTTCATTTGAAACAGAAGAAAAAGAAGAAAATAAGGTTTGCTGCTATGTTACATACACAAATCTTGAAACACATAAAATAATTAAGGATAATTTGCATCGCAGTCCTCTTTTTAACGGATTGATTGACGGTGTTGGACCAAGATATTGCCCTTCTATTGAAGATAAGGTTGTGCGTTTTGCCGATAAAGAGCGACATCAGGTTTTTATAGAGCCTATGGGAGAGGGCACACACGAAATGTATTTGCAGGGAATGAGCACAAGCCTTCCCGAAGATGTTCAGCTTTCCATGCTTAAAACCATGGAGGGCCTTGAAAACGTGGAAATAATGCGAAGTGCATATGCAATTGAATACGATTGCTGCGACCCACTTCAGCTTAACCCCACCCTTGAATTCAGAGAGATTAAGGGGCTTTTCGGTGCAGGACAGTTTAACGGAACAAGTGGATATGAGGAAGCGGCTGCACAGGGACTTATTGCAGGAATTAATGCATCTATGGGTATTTTAGGAAAAGAAATGCTTGTACTTGACCGTAGTGAAGCCTATATCGGAGTTTTAATTGACGACCTTGTAACAAAGGGAACAAACGAGCCTTACCGTATGCTTACATCAAGAGCGGAATACAGACTTTTATTAAGACAGGATAATGCCGATTTAAGGCTTACAGAAAAAGGACATAACATTGGTTTGATTTCTGACGAAAGATATTGGAAATATTTGGAAAAAAGAAAAGAAATTGAAGCTGAAATAGAAAGAATTAAGGCTACAAATATTCCTCCGTCAAAAGAAATCAACGAATTTTTAGAAAAAAAGGGCAGCACACCCCTTTCTACAGGAATAAAACTTGCCGAGCTTATTCGCAGACCTGAATTGAATTATGAGGAGCTTGCACCATTCGATAAAAACAGACCTGAAATGAAAAAACTTCACTGGCAACAGGCTGAAATAGAGATTAAATATGAAGGATATATAAAAAGGCAGTACGAACAGGTTGAAAAATTCAAGAAAAACGAGAAGAAGCGCATACCTGAAAATATAGATTACTCAAAGGTTTACGGACTAAGGATAGAAGCCCGTCAGAAACTTGAGAAAATGCGCCCCGAAAGCATAGGGCGAGCAAGTAGAATAAGCGGTGTAAGTCCTGCAGATATTGGTGTTTTACTTATTTATCTTGCTACGGAGGTAAAAAACAGTGAATCTTAAAGAAGAAGCTATAAAATTCGGCATAGAATTAAGTGATGAAATGATAAATCAGCTTGATGAATATGCAAATCTTCTGGTTGAATACAATAAGGTTATGAATTTAACGGCTATAACTGATAAAAACGAAATAGATGAAAAGCATTTTCTTGATTCAATCACACTTTTATTAAGCGATAAGCTTAAAGAAAATGCCAGTATGATAGATATAGGTGCAGGAGCAGGATTCCCCTCTCTCCCTGTTAAAATAGCCAGAAAAGATATAGATGTTGTAATGCTTGATTCCTTAAATAAGCGAATTGGTTTTTTAAATACGGTTATTGAAAAGTTAAAGCTTAAGAAAATTAAAGCAGTGCATTCAAGAGCAGAAGAGGGAGGCAGAATTAAAGACTACAGAGAAAAATTTGATGTCGCAACAGCTCGAGCAGTGGCTGATTTAGCAGTTCTCAGCGAATATGCTCTTCCTTTTGTTAAAGTTGGAGGATTTTTTGTTGCGCTTAAAGGTAATTCCCCATCTGATGAGGTAAATAATGCAAAACCTGCAATTAAAAAGCTTGGCGGTCAAGTACGAGAGGTTAAGGAAATAACTCTTCCATCAGGAATTAATCACACACTGGTAATTATAGAAAAAGTTGAGAAAACACCTGCTGCATACCCAAGAAAAGCGGGAAAACCTGCAAAAGAACCGCTGAAATAATTAAAAAAAGATGATTTTATCATCTCTTCAGACCGTAGAAAAAGTAGGTCAACCACAAGCAAAATTATAATTTTATAAATTTGTAGGGACGGGCGTTCACGACCGCCCGCAAAACGGTGATTATAAAAAGGAGTTGTTTTATTACATCTCTTTTTTTGTTGTTTTTAGTCAGCATAAGGCGAAAACTTTATATATCTTTAAAAGCGCCGAAATGGTATAATATATATTAATAGGAGGCGTAATAAATGAGATTTTCGCAAAAGATTAAATTTGTAAAAATAAAAGACATATATCCAAACCCTTATCAGATTAGACGTTCTTTTGAAAGAAAGGCTCTTTTTGAATTAGCAGAATCAATTAAAATAAACGGTGTATTATCACCCGTTATTCTAAGGGGAAGTATAACAGGATACGAAATTATATGCGGGCAAAGGCGCATCAGAGCAGCTTCTATTGCAGGATTAACTGAGGTTCCGGCAATTATTGTGAGGGTGGGCGACGCAGAGTGTGCAGAGCTTTCAATGATTGAAAATATACAAAGAGAAAACCTCAGCATTGTGGAAGAAGCAGAAGGATACTATAATCTTATGGCGTATCATAGAATTAAAAAAGATAAACTTCAGAGAAATCTTTCAGTAAGCAACGAAAGAATTAACGAAAAAATACAATTATTGAATCTTAGCGAAGCCGTAAGATATAAAATAGAGGAAAATGATATTTCTGAAAAATATGCCCGGGAACTTTTGAAGGTTCATGATGAGAAAAAGCAACTTGATATTATTGACGAAATCGTAAATGCTGAACTTACATATTCAAAATTATGCACAAAAGTTAAAAATGAAATTGCAGCAATGATAAAAAATGAGCCGTTGAAAGAAAGTTTGCAAAAAAACATTGTGAGTTTCAGAGAAAGGCTTTCTGTTTACAAAAACACTCTTGATAAAACCGTGGAAATTCTAAAAAAAAGCGGAGCAAAGGTGAAAATGGAGGAAAAAGAATGCGATAAATACAGTGAATTTGTGTTTAAAATATATAAAAACTGAGCGTTAACGCCGTATTTGTAAAAAATATGGCGTTTTTTTATAAAAAATGCAAAAAAATGTTTCACGTGAAACATTTTTGTGCTATAATAGGAAAAAAGCACGAAAAAGGAGGAAGCATATGGGCAAAATTATTGCAATAGCAAACCAAAAAGGTGGAGTGGGAAAAACCACAACGGCAGTTAATCTTGCCGCGTGCCTTGCAAAGCTTGGAAAAAGAATTCTTCTTATAGATATAGATCCACAGGGAAATTCCACAAGTGGACTTGGAATAAATAAGCGCAGATGTGAAAAGACCGTTTATGATTGCCTTATTAATGAGGAAAATATGGGAAACGTGGCAATAGAAACACCTTACGAAAATCTTTTTGTTTGCCCCTCAAACATTGAACTTTCAGGCGCAGAAATAGATTTGATCAGCGTGATGGGGCGTGAAAACAGGCTTAAGGAATCAATTGCTCCAATAAAAGACAATTATGATTATATTTTTATAGATACACCGCCGTCGCTCGGACTTATTACTATTAACACAATGGTGGCGGCAGATAGTATTATTATTCCTATTCAGTGCGAGTTTTACGCGCTTGAGGGAGTTAGTCAGCTTGTGGAAACAATCAAGAGAGTTAAAAAGGCGCTTAACCCAGATTTATATATAGAGGGAATAGTAATGACCATGTATGATGCGCGTACAAACCTTGCAATACAGGTAGTTGACGAGGTTAAGAGGTTTTTCCCCGAAAAGGTATACAGCACAATAATTCCAAGAAATATAAGACTTGGAGAGGCTCCGGGATTCGGACGCCCCGTTATATATTACGATGAATCATCGCGCGGAGCAGAAAGCTATATGATGCTTGCGCGCGAGATCGCAGAAAAAATTGAGGGAGGCGAAGCACTGTGAAAAGAGTTTTAGGTCAGGGGCTTGATGCCCTTTTCTCCCAAACGGCAGAGCAAATTGAAGAAGATGAGGCAAAAGACGAGATAAAAATGATAAAAACAAGCCTTATCGAGCCAAGACGCGACCAGCCACGTAAAGTTTTCGACAGAGAGCAATTACAGGCGCTTTCGGCCTCTATTTCGGAACACGGTATTATTCAACCTATTATAGTTACAGAGGGAAAAAACGGTTACTACAGCATCATCGCGGGTGAAAGAAGATGGAGGGCGGCAAAGCTTGCAAATCTTACGGAAATGCCCGCAATAGTGCGCACGTACGACGAAATACAGATTGCAGAGGTTGCTTTAATTGAAAACCTTCAGCGTGAAGACCTTAATCCTATAGAAGAAGCCGCAGGATATAAAACCCTGATGGAAAAATTTGGAATGACGCAGGATGCCGTTAGTGAAAGAGTTGGCAAAAGCCGCAGTAATATAGCGAACATGCTCAGACTTCTCTCGCTTGAAGACGAGATAAAAGACCTTTTAACAATGGGCGAGCTATCTGTGGGGCATGCAAGAGCGCTTCTTTCCGCGCCTGAAGGTAAAACGAGAATTGAGATGGCAAGAAGGATTATATCCTACGAAATGAATGTAAGGCAAACGGAACAGCTTGTTAAAACGGGGCTTGCAGATAAGAAAACCCCTAAGAAAAAGGAAAAAGAAAGTGTGTATCCCGATGTGGAAAAGCAACTTTCGGAAAAATTTGGCTCGAAAATAAGGATAAAAGGCGCAAAAAAAGGCAAAATCGAAATAGAGTATTATTCGGTGGCAGACCTTACAAGGCTTGTTGACGAGCTTTTGAAATAAGAATTATAATTTTACTATATAGATAACGAAAGGAAGTAAAAAAGGATGTTAGACCTTAAATTAATCAGAACTGAAACGGAAAAAGTTAAAAAAGCCCTTGGAAGAAGAAAGGAAAACGTTGATATTGACGCAGTTATTGCGCTTGATGATAAACGCCGCGAGCTTCTTTTTGAGGTTGAAAACCTTAAGGCAAAGCAGAACGAGGTTACAAAGCTTATTCCTGCTATGAAAAAAGAGGGCAAGGATGTTTCAAGTGTGCTTGCTGAAATGAAAGAAATTTCGGAAAAGGTTAAGGACCTCGACGGAAAGGTAAGAGAAACAGAAGAAGAGCTTAATAAAATGATGCTCACCATCCCGAATATTCCCTCGGACGACGTTCCTGATGGCGACACAGACGAGGATAACGTGGAAATAAGAAAGTTTGGCGAACCTAAAAAGTTTGGTTTTGAACCCAAGGCACACTGGGACATTGGTAAAGACCTTGGTATTCTTGACCCTGATACTGCCGCTAAAATTACAGGTGCACGTTTTACGGTGTATAAGGACTTAGGTGCAAAGCTTGAAAGAGCCGTAATTAACTATTATCTTGACACTCACACAGAAGAAAACGGCTACACAGAAGTATTTCCCCCTTTTATGGTTCACAGAAATTCAATGATTGGAACAGGTCAGCTTCCTAAATTTGAAGAAGATGCTTTCAAAGTGGCAGATACCGATTATTTCCTTGTTCCTACTGCGGAAGTTCCCGTTACAAATATGTATCGCGAACAGATTCTTGACGGTTCAAAGCTTCCCATTAAGCACGTTGCCTACACTGCGTGCTTCCGTGCAGAGGCAGGAAGCGCCGGAAGAGATACACGCGGTCTTATTCGTCAGCATCAGTTCAACAAAGTTGAGCTTGTTAAGTTTGCTAAGCCTGAAAATTCCTATGAAGAACTTGAAAAGCTTACAAACGATGCAGAAAAGGTTCTTCAGGGACTTGGTCTTCCCTACAGAGTTGTTAAAATATGCATAGGCGACCTTGGTTTTACTGCTGCCAAGAAGTATGATATAGAGGTTTGGATGCCATCTTACAACAGATACGTTGAGATTTCTTCTTGCAGTAACTTTGAAGATTTCCAGGCAAGAAGAGCTAACATCAAGTTTAAGGATGCTGCAGGCGACAAAGCACAGTTTGTGCACACACTTAACGGCAGTGGCGTGGCAGTTGGAAGAACTGTTGCAGCTATTATTGAAAACTACCAGAACGAAGACGGCAGCGTAACAGTTCCCGATGTGCTTGTTCCGTATCTTGGTGGAAGAAAAGTTATAAAGTAAAAGAATATTATAAATATATAAAACGGAGCAGTGAATATCACTGCTCCGTTTTGCTTTTTTGCGGGAGGGCACAGAGATCCTCCCCTACAGATGTTTTAACGATTGTTAGCTTATTTTACTGACCATACATCTTTAAAATAGCGCGATGGCATATTTTGTTTTTGCAACTCGGTATTTATCCTTTCTTTTATGGATATTGCATTAAAAAAAGTTTTCCACTGCCTTTGCACCGCCTTTTCGCCAAGCGAAAAATCGGGCGGAGAAATACCCTCCGATGTTGTGATGTACCATTTATTAGTATCGTAAACGGCGCAAAGGTCGTGCGTGAGGTCGTGAATAACAAATGGTATTATTCTTAGCCGATTCACAAAAAAGGGCATTAAAATGGGAAGAATTTCGTTCTTTGGGGTGATTCTGGCATACTGCACGCCGCCTTCCATAACACAAAACCTTGTGAACTGACGAAACTTTTCTGTTTCACGTGAAACATTTTCACAAATCTTAAATGCCTCGCACACTGTAAGCTGTGAAAGTGCGTTGTTTATTTTAGTGCCGTTTTTAAAGGCGAGCATAAGATATTTGTAGATTATCATATCTTTATTGGGTGCATCACTTAGAAATACGTAATAAAGCCTTTTAGAACCAAAATTTCCGGCATGTTTTTTCATAGCATCAAGTACTTTTAAGGCTTTTTCCTTTTCTGTGGGGACGTGAACGTATAATGAATTCAGTGAAAGCTGCAAACCTTTTTCGCTTGTGATATTTGCGGGAATGGTGCGCGAATACACTGCTTTGTGTATAACGCATAAAAGTCCCTCAAACGAGCCATCGTAAGTATAATGAATTTGTTTATCTTCAAAAACTGAATCAAAAGCCATAGTAACCTCCTTTGCCGAAAATCTGCCGTTTTGTGCTGGTTTCGGCTGCTTTCTCTAGAACTGACCTGTAACAGAAGTTATTTTTTCTGCGGGCGGCGGTAAAAGTGAATCAAATGAGGAAAAAAGCGATAATTGTTCGTGCCTTTTAACCTCGGCAATCATAGGGCTTCCCGCACATAGTGAATTATAAATAAAATCATAGTTCGTTTTTAATACGGGGTACATATATTTTCCCTTGCAGGTAATAAAGTAAGCGGCACGTTTTAATACTACGCGAAGTTTTTTTAATGCCTCGAAATCAAGAGATGCTTCTCTGCGGGCGGCAATAATTCTGCGCGCACAAACAACACCTATTCCCGGAACCCTTAAAAGCATTTCGTAAGGTGCGGTGTTTATTTCAATGGGAAACAGATGAAGATTATTCATTGCCCAGTTGCATTTAGGGTCTAAAAGAGGGTCGAGCACGGGATTTTTCTCGCTGAGGATTTCGGATGCAGAAAAACCGTAAAACCGTAAAAGCCAGTCTGCCTGATATAATCGGTGCTCGCGAAGAAGTGGCGGAGAAATATCCTTTGGTAAAATCGGGTGGTTGCCGACGGGGATATATGCCGAAAAATACACTCTTTTAAGGCTGAATTTCTTATAAAGTCCCTCTGTAAGCTTCAGTATCTGATAATCGTTTTCTTTTGTGGCGCCTATTATCATTTGTGTGCTTTGCCCTGCGGGAACAAAGCTTGGCGCACGCCTTAAAGATAGCGTTTTATCGCGGCTTTCCTCAATTCCGTTTTTTATAAGCCTGATTGGGGAAAGAACTGATTCTCTTGTTTTCTGCGGAGCAAGAATTTTAAGACTTGTTTCGCTTGGGAGTTCTATATTCGCGCTCATTCTGTCGGCAAGAAGCCCAAGAGCGCGCGTTAATTCGGGAGAAGCACCGGGAATTGCTTTAACGTGGATATAGCCATTGAATTTATACTCGTAGCGTAAAAGACGCAGCGTTTCGAGTAGCCTTTCGGCTGTGTAATCGGGAGATTTTATTATTCCACTGCTCAAGAAAAGCCCCTCAATATAATTTCTTCTGTAGAATTCAATGCAGAGAGTGGCGATTTCTTTGGGCGTAAAGGTTGCACGCGGAATATCGTTTGAAGAACGGTTGTGGCAATACTTGCAATCGTTTATGCAGTAGTTGGTATAGAGAATTTTTAAAAGCGAAATACATCTTCCATCGCTCGAGAAAGCATGGCAGCATCCCGCAGCAGTGGGAGCACCAAACGAGCCAAAAGAAGAACGTTCACTTCCGCTGGAGGAACACGAAGCATCGTATTTTGCACTGTCGGCAAGAATTTTAAGTTTTTCGTTAATATCCACGTTTTCACGCCCTTTCATATTTACTATAGCATAAAAACATAGAAAAAGCAAACAAATGTTCGTAAAATTTAGCGGAAATTTTTATCAGGCAGAAAATTTTTTAATAAAACGGCGGATATGGGGCCGATAATAAGCCCCCACAAACCGAAAAGCTGTACCCCGATATAAATTGAAATAATTGAAATAAGAGGATGGATTCCAAGCTTGTTTCCTATAATTTTAGGCTCGGCAATCTGCCTTGTGAGGGCGCAAACTCCGTAAAGAGATAAAAGCCCCCACCCCAAAGCAGAATTTTTTGAAATAAGCGATATTACCGCCCATGGAATTAATATTGTGCCTGTTCCCAAAACGGGAATTGCATCAACAAGCGATATAAGAAAGGCTAAAAGAAGTGTGTATTCCACTTTCAGAATAAAAAACCCGATAAGAAGCAGTAAAAACGTGGTAAAAACCATTAAAAGCTGAGCTTTAAGGTATTTTCCTGCAACAGAAAAGGTTGTTTTCTTAGTTTTGATTAATGCTTCGTAAATGTTTTTGCTGAGAGAATTTTTTAAGAAAGAAATAATAAGATTTTTATCCTTAAGCATAAAAAAACATATGAAAAAAGAGGTAAACACAACCACGAATATACCTGCAACATTTTTTGCATAGCCTAAAAGAGAAGCGGTAAACGACGTGATAAATTTTGAAAACTGCGAAAGAAGACTTTGCGTAATTTGAGGGGAAATAACCTTTTTTGAAAAAATATCGATTGAAGAGAGCCTTGTTGTAACGCTTTGAACGGTTTTGGTTGCAGAGGTATAGATATCGGAAAGATGAAGAGATAGCCCCTGAAGCTCGGAAATTGCAGAGGAAAAAATGAGCCACACAACATAACAAAAAACAGATGCAACAATTAAAAGCGAGAACAGTGCGGAAAGCGATGGATTAAAATGAAAACGGCGGAGAAAATGATTTAGTGGTTTTGAAAGTGAATACAAAATAAACGCCAGTAAAAAAGGGGAAATAAGCTTAAAAATAAAAGGAAACAGATAAATAATACCAACAACGGGAATTGAAAAAATAATTATATTTACCGAGAGGCTTTTCAGCATAGAAAAAAGGCTTTTGTCCATAATATTTCTCCTTAAAGAAAAAAATAGAAAGAGTTTGACTCTTTCTATTTTATAAATTATTAAACCTTAATATTCGAGAAAAATTTTCATAATATCATGGCCGTTTTCAATAACCGTTCCATATTCTTTTGCAAAGCTTTCGGTGAAACGATAGGGATTGTTTTTATTATCGCCCTTTTTATATATTACGCACGGAACTTTTTCGCTTGAATGAGTTTTTATTGAAACAGGCGTTGGATGGTCGGGCATAACCATAAAGGCATAATCTTCGCCGGCTTCTTCAAGGCGTGCTCTTATGTAGGAAATAATTTTTTCGTCGATTATTTCAAGGCTTTTTGTTTTACCGAGAGCATCTCCCTGATGACCGCATTCATCGGGTGCTTCAAGATGAACATAAACAATATCGGCATTATCTTTTAAAAGTGCATCGGCTGCAGCTTTTGCCTTACCATCGAAATTTGTGTGGATATTGCCCGTTGCACCCTCAACATCAATGCTTTTCATTCCTGCAAGGATTGCTATTCCCTTGATAAGGTCAACTGCGCTGATTGCAGTGCAGTTTTTGTTATAAAGGTCTTTAAAAATCTGAAGAGACGGCCTTTTGCCCTCGCCCCACATCCAGAGTGATGTGGCGGGATTTTTGCCCATTTCCACACGCTTTTTATTTATTGGATGATTTTTAAGAATTTCTTCACTTTTTTTCATAAGCTCTAAAATTTTTGGGTTATCTGGAAGATATTCTTTAATCTTACGGTCGGAAATATCGTGCGGAGGGGTAAGATTAAATTTTTCGGGAGCATTATCCCACACGAAAAGGTGACGGTAGCTTACGCCACCGTAAAAATGAATGTCGCCCCCGCCAAGCTTTTCTTCAATATCTTTAATCAAAGCACGACTTTCTTCTGTGGAAATTTCGCCCGATGAATAATCGAGCATAGTTTTATCTTCGTAATTTTCTTCATCTGAAAGCGTTACAAGGTTTGCACGAAAAGCCGTTTGAGTATCTGTTAAGGTAACGCCGATGCTTGCGGCTTCAAGCGGAGAACGACCTGTGTAGCAATCAAGCGGATTATAGCCCATAGCAGAAAGGTTTGCAACGTCGCTTCCCGGCTTCATTCCATCGGGAACTGTTTTTATAAAATAAAGCTGACCGTTTGCGGCAAATTCGTCCATATTCGGGGTGTTGCTCTTTTCAAGCGGAGTAAGCCCGCCAAGTATTTCAAGAGGCAAATCTGCGCAACCGTCGGCAAGAATTATAACGTGTTTCATAGTATCTCTCCTTAAATCCAAGCTGGTAAAAGTATTATATCAACAAAATAAAAAATTTTCAATAGAAAGAATAATATTTTACCATTTGCAGATTTTAAAAACAGAGGTGAATTTATGTTTGATATGTTAAAAGGCAAAAAATCCTATGTGGTACTTTCGGTAACGCTTTGTTTAGTTACGGTGTTCGGGGTTTATCAGTATAATAAGGCGCGCAAGCTTGAGTATAGCCGCGAACTTGAATACAACAGAGTTTTTTCAGAGCTTACCGAGTATGTAGACGACCTAGAAATATCGCTTTTAAAAGGGCAGATAGCAAAAACTCCCAGGCAGATTTCAATGCTTTCTTCAGAGCTTTACCGCCAGGCAAGTGCGGCAAAAGCAAATCTTGCGCTTTTGCCGCTTGAAAATATTCAGCTTGAAAAAACATCGGAATTTTTATCACAGGTGGGCGAATATTCAAACAGTATTTCAAGAAAAGCTTTGCGCGGCGAAGAAATAAGCGAAAAAGAATACGATACTTTAAAAAGGCTTACTGAGTATGCCTCGCAGCTGAAAAATGGCCTTGATGAAATGCTTGCGGGAATAAACGATGGAAACATAACTTTCAGCAATAATTCGGGCAGACTTAAAAATATGATGAATAAGACAAGTAGAGTTTCTATGGAAATGCAGAATCTTGAAGAAGAATTTCATGATTATCCCTCGCTTATTTACGATGGCCCGTTTTCGCAGCACTTAAATCTTAAAGAGGCTGTTTTTGTGAAAGGGAAGCCTAAAATTACGCAAACGCACGCAGAAAAGCTTGCAAAAAAATTTATCGGGAAAAATAAAAGCAGAGTAAATAAAATAGAGGGAAAGCTTCCATCATATAGTATAGAGGCTGAAAATGTAACTGTTGAATTCACAAAAGAGGGTGGGGCGCTTCTTTTATATATGAAAGACAGAGCAACAGATGAGAAAAAAATTTCAATTAAACAGGCAAAGGAATATGCAAAAAAGTTTTTAAGCGAAAACGGATACCCCGATATGCGCGAAAGCTATTATGAAAATCTTGATGGCAGCGTTGTGTTTAATTTTGCCTATTATCAGGATGAGTATATGGTATTTCCCGATCTTGTTAAGGTTAAGGTTTCGCTTGATAACGGTGAGGTAACAGGCTTTGAAAGCCGGGGATATATTATGAATCATCAGTACCGCGATATTCCCGCGCCCGTTATAACAAAGGAAGAGGCACTTGGTAAAGTGAATAAGTCGCTTAAAATTGAAAGCGTTACTATGGCGATAATTCCTCTTGAAGACGGAAAAGAGGCGTGTTGCTATCAGATAAGAGGAATTGTGGGAAAACGGCATTTCCTTGTTTATGTTAACACGCAGACGGGATTTATTGAAGATATGCAGATACTGCTTGAGAACAAGAGTGGAACTCTTGCGGTGTAACAGAAAAGGGGGGGATTTCTTCTATCTCCCAAAAGAAAAATAGTGTAGAAAATAATTCTACACTATTTTTTGAGCTTTTTAAGTGGCGTGCCGAGTCGTCACGCCCTGCGATATGAGTTTGGAAATTATAAAACTTTACCTAAGAAATCACGTAATCTTGGGCTTTTGGGGTTTCCGAAAATTTCTTCGGGTGTGCCCATTTCTTCGATTTTACCGCCATCCATAAATATTACCCGATCGGCAACTTCCTTTGCAAATCCCATTTCGTGAGTTACAACAGCCATGGTCATTCCCTCTTGTGCAAGCTCTTTCATAACATCGAGCACTTCCCCAACCATTTCGGGGTCGAGTGCGCTTGTGGGTTCGTCAAAGAGCATTACCTCGGGGTCCATTGCAAGTGCACGGACGATGGCTATTCTTTGCTTCTGTCCGCCGGAAAGCTGCGAGGGATAAGCCTCTGCACGATCTTCAAGGCCAACTCTTTTTAAAAGGGACATTGCTTCTTTTTCTGCAGTTTCTTTCGGTTTTTTGAGAAGCTTTATAGGAGCAAGAGTAATGTTTTTCCGGATTGAAAGATGGGGGAAAAGGTTAAATTGCTGAAAAACCATTCCCATCTTCTGACGGTGTGTGTTTATATCGACCTTAGGGTCGTTAATATCCACTCCGTTAAAGAAAATATTTCCTGAAGTAGGCTTTTCAAGAAGATTAAGAGAACGCAAGAATGTTGACTTACCGCAACCGCTTGGCCCGATAATAACAATAACCTCTCCGCGTTTGATTTCAAGGTCGATTCCATCAAGAGCCTTTACTGTGCCACCGACGAAATGCTTTTTAAGACCACAAACTTTGATTATATTATCGTTCACTCTTACGCAGCCTCCTTTCGAGAATGTTTACAAGCTTGGTGAAGAAAATTACCATAACAAGATATATTCCTGCAACGGCAAGAAGTGGCATAAATGTTTCGTACGTTGCACCACGGATGATGTCGCCGCCTTTTGTAAGGTCTTGGATAGCAACGTAGCCCGCAACGGAAGTTTCTTTAAGAAGCACGATAAATTCGTTTGCAAGTGCGGGAAGAACGCTTTTAAATGCCTGCGGAAATACAATGAAAAGCATCGTCTGAATATAGCCAAAGCCAAGAGAACGACCGGCTTCAAACTGACCATTGTCAATGCTCATAATTCCGCTACGGAAAATCTCGGCAACGTATGCGCCGGAATTTATACCGAATGCCGATACTGCAACAAGAACGCCGTTGTCAGAGGCTGCGAAAATGATGTAATACATAATCATAAGCTGAACAACAACGGGTGTTCCGCGGATAACAGTAAGATAGATGTTTGCGATGAAATTAGCTACGGCAAGAAGTGATTTTCCTATTCCGCCGTGCATTTCTTTATAGTTTTTATCATAAGTGCTTCGCACGATAGCAAGTATAAGACCAATTACAATACCCATAATACAGGAGAGAAGCGTAATTTTAAGGGTGGTTGAAAGACCTTCCGTAATAAAAGTCCAACGATTTTTTGTGACAAAACACTTTATAAAGTCTGATTTAAGAGTAGCAAAAAACTCTGCCATTGGTCGTCACAGCCTTTCTGACTGAAAATGATTTCAAGGGAGCGGGTTGTACCTGCTCCCTTGAATTTATATGTTATAAGTAAACAGATTATTTTGCGCTTATGTACTTATCAACAATAGTCTGGATTGTGCCATCTGCAGTGAGTTCTTTAAGAGCTGTGTTGATTTTTTCAAGAAGCTCTGTGTTGTCCTTTGAAATAGCGATAGCGTACTGCTCTTCTGCATAAGCAGTATCAAGAATCTTAAGGCCTTCTGCATCTGCAACAAATGCCTTAGCGGGCTCGTTGTCGATGATTACGCAGTCAACCTTACCGATTTTAAGTGCTTCAACAGCATCTGCGCCCTTGTTGAAACGTGAAACTGTGCCAAGACCTGCGTCTTCGATGTCCCATGTAGAATAAAGGTCGCCTGTTGTACCTGTCTGAACGCCGATTGTGTAGTTCTTGTCGCCTGTAAGGTCGTCAACAGTTGTGATTTCGCTGTCTTCCTTAACTATAACAACCTGAACGCCTGTAGCATAGCTATCTGAGAAATTAACCTCTTCAAGTCTTTCGTCTGTAACTGTCATACCAGCCATACCGATATCATACTTGCCTGCAACGATTGCGGGGATGATTGAATCGAAAGCTGTGTCGACAATTTCAAGCTCCATACCAAGCTTTTCTGCGATTGCAGCTGCAATTTCCGCATCGATACCTACAACAGTTTCTCCATCATAGAATTCATATGGTGGGAATTCTGCGTTTGTAGCCATTACAAGCTTGTTTGTTTCTGCATTTTCTGCTTTCTCTCCGCAAGCGGCAAACACGCACACAGAAAGAGCGAGCACAAGAATGAGTGATAAAATCTTTTTCATAATATGTAACCTCCAAAAATTTTTAATTACGTTAACATTATAAATCCTGTTGCATAAAAATGCAAGAGTTTTTTATAATATTGGAAATTGCGCGCCATTTGATCAAGCTTTTAGTTTGAGAGTTTTCTCGTATGCAGCTATCACTGCCTCCTGTGCACTTGAACGAAGGCCGCCCTTCTCAAGTGCGCGCACGCCTTCAATAGTTGTGCCACCGGGCGAGCACACAGCATCTTTAAGTTCTTCGGGATTTTTGTTTTCTGAAAGCACCATCTGTGCTGCACCGCACACTGTTTGCGCCGCATATTTAATCGCTTTATCGCGCGGAAGTCCGCAAAGAACACCGCCATCAGCCATTGCCTCGATAAACATATACACAAACGCAGGTCCGCACCCGGAAACGCATCCTGCGGCATCGATTAATCCTTCGGGGATAACATCCGTCATACCTGCATTCCCCATCACTGCCTGAAATTCTTTTGTTTCGGAATCAGTTACTGTTTCGTCGGGAGAAACGAGAACAACGCCTTTTCCTATGCTGCAAGGTGTGTTTGGCATAATTCTTATCACTCTTATATCGCCTGCAATTTCCTTTATAAATGCGATTGAAACGCCTGCTGCCATAGAAACAAGAATAAATTTATCTTTTCTTTCTTTTAAATAGGGAAGAATGCCCGAGAGCACATCTTTAAAAATCTGTGGCTTTACTCCCATAAAAATATATTTTGCTTCAAGTGAAACTTTTTCAAGTGTTGCCTTTTCTGCACCTGTTTCCTTTGAAACAGCATCAAGCTTTTCTTCGTTTGGGTCAAAAGCAAGAACATTTTCTCCGCCAATGCTTTTTGCCACTGCACGAAGAAGTGCACCGCCCATATTTCCGCATCCGATAAAACCAACTTTAAACATTTTTATCAGCCCTTTCTATCTTATCTGTCCGTTTCCTTTTATTATATATTTATAGGTTGTAAGCTCGCAAAGCCCCATTGGACCGCGTGCGTGAAGCTTCTGCGTTGAAATTCCCATTTCGCATCCAAGCCCGAATTCTCCACCATCGGTAAAGCGGGTTGAAGCGTTTACATACACAGATGAGCTATCGATAAGCGTTGTGAACAACCTTGCATTTTCTTCGCTTTTTGTAATTATGCTTTCGCTGTGCCCCGTAGAGTGAGCTGATATATGCCCGATTGCTTCTTCGATGCCCCGAGCTACTTTAACTGCTAAAATATAATCGAGAAATTCTGTATCGAAATCAGTTTCCGAAGCTTTTGTGCCACCTATTATTGAATAAGCCGCCTCGTCGCACCTTAATTCCACTTTTGATAATCTTTCCTTTAATAAAGGAAGAAAAGCGGGAGCAATCTTTTCGTTTACAAGGCATACCTCTGCCGCATTACAAACGGAGGGGCGGCTTGTTTTAGCGTTTTCGATAATATCGAGTGCCATATCAAAATCGGCGCTTTCGTCAACATAGATATGGCAAATTCCCGTTCCCGTTTGTATGCAAGGAACTTTTGCGTTTTCAACACAAGCCTTTATAAGCCCTGCGCCGCCGCGCGGAATAAGAAGGTCGACATAGCCAACGCCTTGCATAAGGTCGGTTGCGCTCTGGCGCGAGGTATCATCAATTAAATTAATCAGATTTTCACACAAACCGCACTCTTTAAGCCCTTCGCGAAGAGCATCCACAATGGCGCGCGCACTTTCGTAGGCTTCCTTTCCGCTACGGAGAACACACACGTTTCCGCTTTTGAGTGCGAGTGCCGCCGCATCGCTTGTAACATTGGGGCGGCTTTCGTATATGATTGCAACAACGCCGATGGGAACAGAGGTTTTTTCTATGATAAGTCCGTTCGGGCGCATTGTTTGCGAGAGAATACTTCCCACAGGGTCGGGTAAAACCGCCACCTCGAGAACACCGTTTGCCATAGCTTTAATTCTGTCTTCAGAAAGCAAAAGGCGGTCTATCATAACAGAAGAAATAATTCCCTGCGCTTTCTCCACATCTTTTTTATTTGCAGAAAGAATTTTATCTGTGTTTTTTATAAGGCTTTCTGCCATAGCGTTGAGTGCTTCGTTTTTCTTTGCGGAAGAAAGAAGCATTGCATCTTTTTTAGCGCTGCGCGCATTTTCTAAAATTTCGATAGTCTGCATATTAATTTTTCCTTCCGATAAATTTTGTGCCTATTTTTTTGCCGTCTAATATATCGTAGAGAAGTGAGGGATTTGAGCCGTTGGCAATTATCAGATCAATTCCATTTTCATTGCAAAGCTGTGCGGCACGGATTTTAGTAGCCATTCCGCCTGTGCCTAAATCGGAGCCTTTTCCTCCTGCAAGGGCAATAATTTCGGGAGTTATTTCGTTAACTTCTTCAATTAAAACGGCGTTCTTGTCTATGCGGGGATCGCTTGTATAAAGCCCGTCGATATCAGAAAGAAGAATAAGCAGGTCTGCCTTGCAACTGCAGGCTACGATAGCGCTTAAGGTATCGTTGTCTCCTACCGAGATTTCTTCTGTTGCCACGGTATCGTTCTCGTTTATAACGGGGAGAACATTAAGCGATAAAAGACGGTTTATAGTATTGTTGAAATTAGTGTGGCGCCGGCTATCTTCCATATCAGGTGCGGTGATAAGAAGCTGTGCAACTGTGTGGTTATATTCAGAAAAGAGCTTGTCGTATGTATACATAAGCTCGCACTGACCCACTGCGGCAGCCGCCTGCTTCGTTTCCATATCCTTAGGCCGATGCCCGAGTGAAAGCTTTCCAACGCCCATTCCTATAGCGCCTGATGAAACAAGAATGATTTCTTCCCCTGCATTTTTTAAATCGCTGAGCACCTTGCAAAGCTCCTCAACGTGCCTTATATTAAGGCATCCCGTTTCGTGAGCAAGAGTGCTTGTTCCCACTTTAACTACTATTCGCATAACGTTCCTCCTATATCATCTTAAGTAAAGTATTTTTCATTTGTTCAAGGGTTGTGGCGGTATTTATTTCGTTGCGGAGTGATGCCGCACCTTTCATCCCTTTTATATACCACGATGCGTGCTTGCGCGCTTCGCGTATTCCTATATATTCGCCTTTTAGCGAGCACATAAGCTCTATATGGTCGATAGCCTGATTTATTCTTTCTTCCTGAGAGGGATAGGTTTCCACTTTGCCAAGCTCGAAAAGTTCGCACATTTGTTTGAAAATCCAGGGGTTTCCCTGTGCACCTCGCCCTACCATTACGGCAGCGGCACCCGTTTCGCGAAGAAGCGAAGCTCCGTCTTCGGCGGAGAATACGTCGCCATTTGCAATTACGGGAATAGTAACATTTTCGCAAACCTTTCTTATAATTTCGCGGTCTGCCTTTCCGCTGTAGAACTGCTCACGCGTTCTTCCGTGCACGGTTACGGCGCTTGCGCCGCATTTTTCAGCAATACGGGCAAGCTCTACGGCGTTTTTACTTCCCTCGTCCCAGCCTGCGCGCATTTTTACGGTTACAGGCTTTGTTGCGACGCGAACTGCCGCATCTATTATTTTTTCGGCTTTTTCTAAATCGCGCATAAGTGCCGAGCCTTCGCCGTTGTTCACTATTTTAGGGGCGGGGCATCCCATATTTATATCGACAAAAAGACCTTGTGATTCAATTTTCGGTATCATCTGAGATATAATTTCGCTTTCGCTTCCGAAAATCTGCACTGCCGTTGGCAGATTTTCCGTTTCCATAAGGCGACGCGTTTTCTTATCGGAAAAAGAGAGGGCTTTCGCACTGACCATTTCCGTATATGAAAGTCCTGCGCCGAATTTATCGCATATTATTCTGAAAGCAAGGTCGGTAACTCCTGCCATTGGCGCAAGAAATATATTGTTTTTAAGCTTTATATTTCCTATCTGAATCATATAATAATACCCCATTCTAATTTAAGTTTATTATATAGAAATTCTGTGCCATATTCAAGCAAAAACAAACAAAATTTAAAAAAACTATTGAAATTTAGCATTTTTATGCTAAAATGAAGATATTAAGGATGGAAAGAGGTGTAATAAATGGCTTACATTATTAATGATGATTGTATCGCTTGCGGCGCTTGCGCAGGAGCTTGTCCTGTAGAGTGCATCAGCGAAGCAGACGGCAAGTACGTTATAGATGCTGACGCTTGCATCGAGTGTGGTGCTTGTGCAG
Source organism: Clostridia bacterium (assembly GCA_017505525.1). Classification (GTDB taxonomy): domain Bacteria; phylum Bacillota; class Clostridia; order UMGS1883; family UMGS1883; genus UMGS1883. The sequence goes on along the minus strand of JAFVPB010000011.1, from coordinate 395 downwards.
GTACATGTCCTGTGGCTGCACCTAACCCTGCAGAGTAAAAAAACAGAAGGGGATGTTTAAATCCTCCAGAACGCAAAAAGGCAAAGAAGATTAAGGATAAAACGGGTTTAAATAATGTGCTTTTTGATTATGGTTGAAAATCTCATTCTATTCGATTTTCCTTTTTAAATAAGCCTTTTTGCTACGAACAAACTTCGCCTCTCGCGCGTCGCAAGGCTCGCTTGGGTTTAGGTTTGTATCAAACCTAAACTTATCGCTCGTTTGCTCCTTTCCCCCTTAAAGTCTTGCGACTTTCGGGGACCCCGAAAAGCAGACAATGCTTTTTGGGGAGAAGGAAAAATAAAGCATAGTGCTTAAGTTTTGCTTTTAAGCAAAACGAAGCATCGTCTGCTTTG
>JAFVPB010000003.1 GCA_017505525.1 Clostridia bacterium | reverse complement strand
TCCTCTTTCCTTTGCAAAGTCTACCCATGCTTTGAAATGTTCAGGCCTAAGGGCATCACGTTCTGCTTTTTCTCCGTTAAATACAGCGTAGCAAGCGTGAACATTAATCTTCTTTTTACCGGGGATAAGGCTCATCGCCTTGTCTAAATCTGCCATAAGTTCCTCGGGATTTCTTGCTCTGCCCGGATAATTACCCGTTGTTTGTATGCCACCTGTAAGAGAACCAATGCTATCAAATCCAATAACATCATCGCCTTGCCAACAGTGCATCGATATGGGCACATTTTTTATCGTTTCAAGCGCCTTTTCTGTATCCACACCTAATTTTGCATATGTTTCCTTTGCAGTTGTATATCTGTCCATAATTATTCTCCTTTCATTATATAAAACTCACAGAGTTACTCCATCCTTAAAAATAGATATCTCTTCATAGCCGTTAAACTCGTTCTTGGCTTTCTTGCCTTCAGCAATTTCTATAACGAAATTATACAAATCATCCGTTAAATCAATGTTTTCAAGCATTGGACTTGCATCGAAATCAATCCAGTTTTTCTTTCTCTCGGCAAGAGCTTTGTTTGTCGAAATCTTTATTGTGGGAACAGGTGCACCAAGCGGTGTTCCTCTGCCCGTTGTAAAGAGGATTATGTGTGCGCCTGCAGCCATAAGATTTGTTACTGCAACAATATCATTACCCGGTCCGTTTAAAAGCGAAAGACCTGATTTTGTTATTGTATCACCATAGTCAAGTACATCTACTACAGGAGATAAGCCACCTTTTTGTACGCAACCAAGTGATTTTTCCTCAAGAGTTGTTATACCGCCGTTTTTATTACCGGGCGATGGATTTTCATATATAACCTGATTGTGGCGTGTGTAGTAATCCTTAAAGTTATTTATAAGCTTTACTGTTTTATCAAAAATCTCTTCGCTTTCGCATCTCTGCATTAAAAGCTGTTCTGCTCCAAACATTTCGGGAACTTCCGTAAGCACGCAGCTACCATTCATCGATGTGTGCTTATCGCAAAATCTTCCAACAAGCGGGTTTGCAGTAATGCCCGAGAAGCCATCGCTTCCTCCGCATTTCAATCCTACCTTAAGCTTTGATACGCTAACTCTCTGACGCTCATATTTTTTTGCATTTTCTTTAAGTTCGCTTATTAATTCTATGCCCTTTTCTATTTCATCATCATATTCCTGAGCAATTAAGAACTTCACTCTGCTATCATCCCAAGAGCCTAAAACCTTTTTGAAAACATCAATGTTGTTGTTTTCGCAGCCGAGCCCTAAAACAAGCACACCGCCTGCATTCGGATGATTTACCATTCCTTTAAGAATAGTTTGCGTAATCGTCTGGTCGTCGCCAAGCTGAGAACATCCGAAAGGATGCGGGAAATATTTAGCACCCGTTTTTTCAGCTAAAATCTGTGCCGTTTTGTTAACGCAACCAACTGTGTTTACTATCCATATATCGTTACGTATTCCAACGTTTCCGTTTTCACGCACATATCCCATAAACGTCATATCAGTATCGATTTTCTCAATGGGATACGTTACGTGGTTGTATGTATATTCAAGCTTACCCGAGAGATTTGTTTTCACATTATGAGTGTGAACGTGGTCGCCCTTTTTAATATCTTCCGTGGCATGGCCTATAGGCATACCATATTTGATTATGTTCTCGCCTTTTTTAATATCACAAATCGCATATTTATGGCCGTTTTCAACGTTTACATCAACGTTATCAAGTTTATTAATCAACATATTTCTTTATCTCGCTTTCAAGGTATGATAAATCCTCGTCCCATAGCTTTTCATTCTTCAAAATTTCGCCAACAGATGCCGTTTTCATAAAAGCAGTTACGTCTTTATCGTCGTTTGTCATATCTGTTCTGTAGAACTCAATTAATTTGGCAAACGAGAAAATAAGAGTTTCGGGCATTTTATCAAAACGCTTTATATACTCTGTGATTGAGGGGAGAACTCTAACCTTAAACTTACTCACACTATTGAGCGCGATTGATGAAAGATAGTGCTTAATATATGGATTTGCAAATCTTGTAAGAACGCTGTTTGCATATTCGATAAGCTCTTCTTTTGGAAGGTCAAGAGTGGGGATAATTTCTTCAAACACACATTTTCTTATATGCTCGTTCATCTTTTCATCATCAACACAGCTTTTCACTGTATCAAAGCCCTCTAAAAGAGCATAGGGCACAAGCGATGTGTGAGCACCGTTTAAAATACGAACCTTACGTGTGCGATACATTTCAAGCTTATCCGTTAATATTACATTCAGTTCACACTTATCAAACGGAATTTCTTTAAACAAATCGCTATATCCCTCGATAACCCAAAGGTGGAAATATTCAGAGGTGTTAATCATATTATCCTCGTAATCAAGCTCGATTTTTTCGTCCTTGGGGTAGCCTGTGTTTATACGGTCAACAAGAGTGTTGCAGAAGATATTTTCATTTTCAATCCACGCCTTAAATTCATCTCCCAAATCCCATAAATCGGCATACTGAAGAACGCATTTTTTAAGGTTTTCTCCGTTTTTATCAATTAATTCACAAGGAAGAAAAACGAAGCCTTTAAGCTTTAAATCAAATCTTTTCTTTAAAAGCTGAGTGAGTTTCGCGGGGAAAGTTTTAGCAGGTGTATCTGTGATTTTATCATCCGCCGAAAAAGTTATTCCAGCCTCCGTTGTATTTGAGATAATAAAACGAAAATCAGGATTTTCAGCAAGGCTTAAATATCCTTCAAAATCATCATAAGGCTTTACGCATCTTGAAATGGTGTTGTTCTTTTGAATTTCAACACCCTCAACGCCACGGCAGATATGCGTGTATACACAGTTTTGCTTTGTAAGCATATCGCACATTCCATTTTCAATAGGCTGCACCACAACAATGCTTCCGTTAAAATCTGCCTCGTCGTTAACCTTTTGTATCATCCAATCGGCAAATCCTCTTAAAAATCCGCCTTCTCCAAATTGTATTATTTTTTCTTTCATAGTTAGTCTCCTATTATGAATTTTTTATCAGTTCGAAATTTTAGGTATAAGCATTTTACCCTTTCCTGTGTTAAGTATTTTTTCAATGTTCTTTCTAAGTAAGCCTGCCCAATCAGCAGAAATTTTACAGTTGCCAACAATATCGGGGGGATTTGCGAAATTCACAAAAACAATTGTATCGCACCATCACGGTCAAATTTTATAATATTTACGCTATCCTACCAAACGTAAAATTTCTGGATTATTAATTTCTTGATTCTATAAAATAATTATTAACGCACCAAAATCCAATATATAAAACAGTCAGTTAAAAAGAGGGATTGCAGTAACCTACTTTTTCTGCAATCCCTGCGCTTTGTTTATTATTCTGTTTTTGTTATTGTAAATTCATCAATGATATAGTTTTCTGCAATGGAGCCTGGAGTGGCTTTTGCATGCTTATTCTGATATGTAGTTACTTTAAGTGTTGTGTTGTTGGTTTTTGATGTATCTGCTTCCACAACTGTAAAGTGGGAATAATAATAATCACTCGAAACACTACTTGTTCCCGATACAGAAACATCATCATATGCTGCGGCATAATCGGGCGCTGTTGTTCCGTATCCGCCCGACAAAATGCCTGAGGTGTTCATATTTATATATGTTACACCTGTAGGATTAACAATATTTCCGTTTGTGATATCATCCTGTGTCGCTACTCCGTTAAGCATAGGCTTTGTTCTGAGGAAGCGATGTGTATGTCCGCTGAGCACAAGGTCTATACCATTGTCTGCGACGAAGTCATCCTCTGCAAGGGCAGACCACTGTACAAGAGCCGCTTCTCCGTCGGTATGATTACCTAATGGATAATGGAGCACTAATATTTTCCACTTCGCATCGGGATTTGCATCGGAAGCTGCCTTTATAAACGCCTTTGTCTGCTCCAGGTTTTTGGGGAGATTTTCGATAATATTTATGAAGAGTACCTCGCCGTAGGTGTACCAATAGTTTCCACCGAGGTTTTTAATAAAGCCTGTCTGGGACTGATTGGGCATATTGAAATGATATCCAAAAAGAGTTGCACTTTGATTTCCAAACATATAGTCGTGAGTGCCGCCGGGCACAGCCGCCTGAGGAATACTGGTCATACCCTCACGGTCAAAGTACAGACGATATGCTTCTTCATACCAAGGTAAATCGACATTGTCACCAACAGAATAGATGATGCTTGCATCAGGAGCAATATCCAGAGCCTTTTCACGGCTGGCAGTAGGTGCGGTATTATAGCGGTTGCCAACCGTAGATGTGAAATGCTCGTCATTCATAAAGATAGTTTTAAATCCGTCCTCAGGAGCAGCATCGGTCTTAAAGGAATAGATCCCCTTGCACCAGCCAAACCTGTCACCTATGCGGTAAACATATTCTTTCCCGGCTTCAAGGTTTGTAATTGTTGCCTTTCCCCAGGAATAGTCAACATCGTGAGAAAATTTATGTGTACCGTACGTATCACCAATATAATCTTCTACGTCTACCTCGCCGCAAGATGCTGCTACTTCAATGGCATTTGCTTCGGGAAATGTAGTAAGGTCAGCATCAGAAGTTTTAAGAGCGTACTGGATGCGTGCACCTGTTGTTCCTGGAAGATCATACCATGAGAAATTTCTCTGGGTTTCATTAATGCCTGGGGCAATTGAGAGCATCATAACCTCACGATTTTCGGTGAATGCTGCAACATCGAAACTTTGCGGCTGAGTTACAGGTACCATATGGGACACGTTTTCCCAAACAAATGCCTTTGAGGTTACAGCTTCCGCCGGAATGTCATTATATCCGTATGTAAAAGCAGGGTCATCCCCTGTATGCTTATTTGCTGTTATAAGCTTAACAAGAACGCCATCACTATTGTAAAAGCCTACCAGCATTGTATATGGGAACGCCTTAAGGTCATACTCGTTTGTAATATTAGCTATTACTCTGCCGAAATTTGAATAATCAATAGTATATGTTACAAGGTCACTGAGCACTTCTGCCTTAGTAATTGTTTTGGACATATCTGTACCATCTACATTGAGAACGATGATGTAATTATTTACATTTCCTGAATTATCATATGTAAATCCATCAAAATAAAACTCAAACTGATAGCTTCCGTCATCGGCGATGGTGGTCTGTCCGATATATCCTATATCAGATACCTCTACGTCATCAAGGTCTGCATCTGCCTTTACCAAAAGTAAATCTGCGTTATAGCCTGCATGGTCTGCAGTTGTTGTACCTCGGATAACAACATAACTCTGCCTGTCGTATGTTGTCGCAAGCTCCGTTTCTGCACCTGCACTCACGAAGGAAAATGTGCAAAAAATGAGCACGCTCATAATTATTGCCAATGTTTTTTTCATTGTTTTCATCTTCATTCTCCTCCTTTATTACTCATTAATCATATACCTGAAAGCTATGGATTTCATAGTTCTGAGCGATTCGTATGTCAGCAGTTCTACTCTGCCTACTTGCAAATAGTTTTTTGCAAGTTCTATTGTTGAGGTACTTGCGCCTTTTGCAATACTTAAATCGAAAAATTCACAGCCTATAAGCCTATCAAGAGTCTCTCCTGAATAAAATACTACTGCCAACTTTGCATTTGTTGAATCTTCGCTATTGTTTTCAAAACTTACTGTATAGGAACCACTGTTTACCGTTTTTCTGCTGATTGAGAGAGTGGTTGCGGTAATCTCAACGGGATATGTCCTATCAGTAGTAAAGCTTATGTCTGCAATATTAGAGGTATTGCCCGTAAGAGATGCAAGAGAATCGTCAAATTTAACGGTGTATGTTGTTTCACCTTTGAGTAGAGTTGCGGGCTTTATGCGTATGACGCTCGCTCCAACACGGGATACTGTGGCATTAACCTTTTCCTCGCCCATATAAAGAGCAATCTTACTTGCCGCATTGCTTGCCAGAGGCTGATTAAATGTAAGTTCAATATATTCACCTATATTTACTTCTTCCTGACCATTTACAACCGAGCTACTCTTTAAGCCGAGCTTTTGCCCTGATTCGTAGTAAAGCTTGAAATCGTCAACTACGGCATCCATAGTCGTTGCAATGGGGGCAAAGGGATATATCTGCAATGTGCCTGATTCCCATTTATTGCCCGCTGTACGGATTTTATATTCTGTACCGGTTTCATCGTAAAGATACGCCGTTGCCGCCGCACCTTTTTTTATTTTGAGTACCATAGTATACCACTTTCCTGTGGCTAATTCCATAGCCGAGCCGCCATCGCCATTTGTTACCTTAATAACATCACCGCTGCGTACTATTTTCATATTCGTCCAGCCCATAGTAATAGAGCCGGTTGTTGAACCAATCCAAACCTCTCCGGAAGAAAGGCTGTTCACTTTAAGCTTATATTCAAGGACTATGGTTTCCTCGCTTGTTACAGAGTCCCACGGGATATCTTGTGCATAAAGCAAAGCATTTGCACCTGTGGTATTAAAAGCAAGACCCTTGCTGCCCTCAAAACCGGCAGTTGCCGAAATGGTTGCACCGGCACCGTTTACCGCCTTTAATAGGGTGCTTGAATAGCTGGTACCCTGTGTTCCTGCCACTGCTGATTCAAAATCGTCCGCGATGCAGATAAGTCCGCGGGAGGTTTTGAAGGTTATCTGATTATCACCGGTATAGCTCGTTCCATAAAGAGCAGTGGGCGAAACAATATTTATTTCATAATTTGTATTGGACGCAAAGCCTGTTTTGGGAGTAATTCTCGCAACGTTACCAAAGGTAGCAACGCTTGCTTCAACACTGCTGCCGCCGCTTGTAAGGGTGATTGCACCACTTGCAAGAGTGTTAAGAGGCTGGTTGAAGGTAAGGTCTACGTAGTTTCCTACAACAGCGGATTCCGCACCGTCTGCCACTGAACTTGATTTAAGGGTCAGACCCTGTCCCGAAACGGTGTAAACCTTAACATCATCTATTACGACATTTAAGGTATTTCTTCCTGCTGCCAGAAGATACATAGAGGTTGGGCTTCCTGCTGTTAAAGTTATATCTCTCGAACGGGTATCCACAAGTGCACCCGTATCATCAAAGAAATATGACACGGAGGGTTCCCCTACTTTCACCTTTGTCACAACGGTGTACCATCTGTTTAGGTCATGCGCCTTTATAGATCCTTGTGAGCTGCTGCCTAAATACCACTTGGTGGAATCTGTGCTATTTTTCAGAACGTAGAAGATGGGCTTACTGCTTACACCCGCCCAAGCATTTCCTGATGTAATACTTTTTACGTTTATCTTGTACTCTATAAGGGTTGTGCTTGTTGCATCAGGGGTAAAGCTTTTTGTTGCCAAATCGGTAGAAGTAATTCCGTCTGCTTTAATGTTGTAGCCTACGGAACCGTCAAAACCCATTCCTGCAACTATTTCCATAGTGGCCATACCTTTTGCAACAACACTGCTTGTAGTATAACTGTTTCCCTTTGTTCCTACTGTTGCAGATTCAAAGGTGTCTTCAAGATATGTCACTGCACCAATTGTGGTAAAGGCAATCTGGGTATCCCCGGAATAGGTGGCTCCAAGAAGAGCTGCGGGAGAGGTTATGTTAATTTCATACGCAGTAGAAGGTGCAAAACCTGCCTTGGGGGTAATTCTTACAACGTTACCAATATTAGCAACGCTTGCTTCAACACTGCTGCCGCCACTTGTAAGAGTAATTGCACCGCTTGCAAGAGCACTAAGAGGCTGGTTGAAGGTAAGGTCAACGTAGTTTCCTACAACGGCTGCCGTTGCACCGTCTGCTACGGAGCTTGATTTAAGGGTCAGACCCTGTCCCGCAACGGTGTAAATCTTAACATCATCTATTACGATATTTGAGGGGTTTTTGCCCGATGCCAAAAGATATGCCCAAGTGGCACTTCCTGCTGTTACAGAAATCCCGCTATTTGAACGGCTATCCACAAACGCACCCGCATCGTCAAAGAAATATGAAACGGGGGCTTCCCCTGCTTTCACCTTTGTCACAACGGTGTACCATCTGTTAAGGTCATAAGCCACTACCGAGCCGCCGGAACTGCTTCCCAAATTCCATTTAGTAGAATCGGTACTGTTTTTGTTAATAGTGAAGATTGCCTTATAGCCTACTCCACCCCAAGGACTTCCCGATGTAACGCTTTTTACGTTTATCTTGTACTCTATAAGGGTTGTGCTTGTTGCATCAGGGGTAAAGCTTTTTGTTGCCAAATCGGTAGAAGTAATTCCGTCTGCTTTAATGTTGTAGCCTATGGAACCATCAAAACCCATTCCTGCAACTATTTCCATAGTGGCCATACCTTTTGCAAGCACACTGCTTGAATAACTGTTTCCCTTTGTTCCCACTGTTGCAGATTCAAAGGTGTCTTCAAGGTAAGTTACCTCTGTGTCTGTTGCAAGTGAGGAGATAGTCACTGTTCCCATCAGCACGCACAGGCACAGTGCCAGGACTATTACTCTTTTCATTGTTTTCTCTCCTTTATATATGTAAAATTTATATCTTCCTACCCATCATTTTACCACTTGTAATTCCTATTTTCACTTGTAAAATTTTACACGAACTTGTAAAATTTTAAAATTATTTAAAATACAGAGCTATTCCGGGGATTAGCGTTCCCTGAATATTATACTCCTCAAAATAGCGGTCTTTCACAATATCGCCGTAATCAGGAGTGTTATTTTCCAATGTTATCTCCATATCTGAGTTTATATATCCATACAGACGGGCATAGCTTTCCGACACCCCGCCGGCAAGGATTGACACCTTTGTATTAAATTTTTCACGAAGCATTTTTACAGCATAATTAAGCTCAAAAAGCCTCAGTGCGCACAAGGAATCATCAAGGAAGAATAAATCCTTGTTAAGGCGGTCAAGCACACCGTACATTCCCTTTTGTGAATATCCAGTATTAAGAAGAACAGGGGCGCATTTGCCTACACCTGCAAGGTCCAGCACAAATACCGCTTTTCCCTCTTTGCAGAGCTTTCTTATTGTATGGATATGTCCCTCAATGTCATTCGTACCCTTATCCCACAAGCAGATTACCGTTTCCGTGGGGGTTTCCCCGAATGCCGTAAGCATAAGGGCGTAGTTTGGCAGATGCTTTTGACTAAACCACATATGAGGAACAGCTTTAATTCCTCTGCCAAGTATGGCGGTAAATGTTCTTAGTCTTACAGGCACTTCCTCGCGGTTAAAGTTCATTTTTTTAGCAAGGAAAGTCTTTAAATCATCCTCGGGCACATCCAAACTATTAAAACGTTCTAAGTTTTCGTGGAAAACAAATTTTGCATCGTGATAGTCAACCCTTACCTGACCGCTCGGGGTACAGTTAAGGAGTTTTTTGTCTATGGATTTAAGAGCCGTCTTATCAACTACTTTTTCCTCACCGTTAAGTTCACGGGCAAAAAACTCTCCTGCCGCCATAGCAAGCTTGTCAGTATATTGGTGAAGACTTTCGTCCTGATCCATGCAGAGTTTATCGCCTGCTCCATACATTTCCCAGAAACGCTTGCAATCTCTGTAAACTTCATCAGCGCCCTCCACGGGGAAAAAGTCCGACGCAACGGTTAAGAGTAACAGTGGCTTGGGTGCAAAGCACATAATCACCTCGTGATGGTCAAAGCCTAACTTTGTAGCTCCCATCCAAATTTGCTCGGCATCCTGTGCGTTTCCGCTATAATAATATTCTTGTCTTGTTGTCACGAAGGTACCGGGAGCTGCCGCCTTAATTCTTGGGTCACAAATCATTGCGTGACACGTAGCCGTTCCTCCTCCTGAGGAACCAGTTGCACCGATTTTCTCAGGATCAACCTCGGGACGGGATATGAGATAGTCCACGGCACGCATTGCATCTGCAATAAAATAACGTGCAATAGAGTCTCCCGTAAGCACACACTGTATCCCTGCATAGTCGTGTTCTGTCGTTGTTGCATATACAGCTGCGTCATTTAGTTCCTTTTCGTAGTAGCTCCATCTTTCACCTTGTCCAACGGGATCCATCACCATAACGATAACTCCACAGGATGCAATAGCTCTTGCCACACGCTGATACTGTGCACACGCCTTTCCCTCGTCAGAATGACCGAGCTGGAAAAGGACTGCACCGCATTTTTCCTTTCTCTGCTTTGGAAGATAGAGATTAGCCGTTACATAAACCGAGGGACGTGCCTCAAAAATCACATTTTCAATTACAAGGTCATCCTCCTCTATTACATTTGTAGTTTTTGCATTAAGAGGAAGTGAATTGTCGTAAGGAATTCCACCCAGACGCTCAATAAAGTTTTTTCGCATATTTTCTACATATGCAGATAGCTCTTCTTTAGTGTTTATGCTTGCACGCACTGCTTTCGCATCTTCGAAAGCTTTTTCGCTGCGTGTCTTCACGTGGTTATACAAGGCATCCTTCATGTTATAAAAAACTTGATTGGGGTCATGATTTTCAAATCTTAAAACACTCATTTTCTATTACCTTCTTCTTTTTTAATAAGCTCTTTAATTATTGTATTTATAACCTCCATATGAGGCTCTGTCATATAGTAATTCATAAGTGGTAACAACTCCGCCATAGTATATTCGGGAAAAAACTCATTTGATGCACAGTTAAGCGTTGCTTTTCCGCCTGCAAGGCAATAAAGATACCATTGCTTATAAATCATTGCGTATTCTCTATAAGCTTTTTCAATAAAGCCTTTTTCCTTGATTTCCTCACTACGGCGGTTAAAGCCTGCCATAATTTCCTTTGCCTTTTCACTGTCTGCCAATCGTGTTACATTCCCACATTTTGCAACCGGGATGTATTCCACGTTCATTTCATTGCCAAAGGAAGCCTTTACCAAAAGGCTCGTCTGCCATTCCTCCTTATTTGAATGGTCAAAGTGGAAATTACCCTGACCATATACAATAACGCCGCCATTATACTTTTCTTCACAACCTATGCAGTGAGTATGCTGACAGATTACAAGGTCAGCACCTTTTTCTACCGCCTTACGGCACACCTTTTTAAGGTAGGGCGAGGGATAACGGTACTCCTCCCTGCCGCCGTGGTAAAGAAGAATTACAAAATCGCACTTTTCTTTAAGACGGGAAATCTCGTCAAAGCTTTCAAACAAATCAAAGGGATTTGCACCGGCTTTATTTTCTTCAGCAATTGTAAATTCGTGCTCGGCACCGTTATAGATACCGATTTTCTTACCATTAGCCTCGATTATAAGTGGCTTTTTTGCTTCTTCAAGGTTTTTTCCAACGCCCATATATGGAATGTCCCATTTCTGAAGCTGTTCCAGTGTGGTAAAAAGTCCCTGGTCTCCCTGGTCAAGGATGTGGTTATTGGCAAGTGCCAAAAGCGATGGATTGAGCGCTTTAATTCCCGGCATAGTTCGAATGGGCGCAATCAAATTGGGCCCATACTTGGGAATAGGAGCTTTTTCATCGCAAATTGGGGTTTCAAGGTTAAATATGCGAAAATCTGCATCCCTTAAAACGTCCGCAAGTTCTTCTCCCACAAGAGTGTTTATATCACCCTTTTCAAACAAGTCATAATTTGTTTCGGTAGGAACAACATCTGCTCCTATAAGTATTTTATACATAAAAGCACCTCTTTTTTTATCTGCCTATGCTTACTCCCATAACGCCCATTATTACTTCGTTTGCAACTGCACGGATTGTAACGCTTGCAAGCTTTTTGCCGCTGTCAAGATGAATTCTCTGCACAGTAGCGTGGTTGTAGTCATTAAAATAGTATGTTTCGCTTTCCTTTTGCAGTGCAGGAACAAGCCAATCATCAATGTTTAAGGGGTAAATAAGCTTTTTCTCCTCTGTTTCTCCGTCCTCATAGGTTACAGTGATGCGTACATTTTCAACCTGTGTCTGCATTGCGTTTGTGGTTGCGGCATAAAGGATAGCAAGCTCCTGTCCACTTCCTGAAAGGGGAATTGTAATTTTCGTCGGGAAATTATCCCACAGGGAAACACATGCTAAGTTTTCATTTTCCGCAGGGGTTATAAAGGGAATTCCCGATGCTGTATGTATAAGTCCGTTTGCGTTCCTCAATGTACTGTCGTCAATATATACCATATTATGACCCTTATGGTTCCATTCCCACGCATAACGTCCATTAGGATGAGTACCGATTGAATATCCTTCGGGACGGGGGCTGAGATATTCCTGATTATGTACCTCCGTCATCTTGCAGTTAAAGAATTTGGAAATATCGATTGGTTCAAAAGCTTTTTCGGCAAGCGGTTCTTTTATGGTTTCCTTTTGCAAAACCTCGTAATCTGCCGCAAGATAGGCGTCATATTCATCCTTCTTTACACGGATAAAGAGGGTATGATGCCCTGCAATATCTTTTACCTTTGCATATATTTTATTACCAACGACAGTAATATTTTCAAGCGTATCAGAAGCATCCTTTAATTCAATGAATTCGCCGTCATTAATTTCAAAAACAATCTCATTTCCGGCAAGCACCCTATTGGCGAAATTAAGTTCGGGAACTGCATCGCCACCGTGTATTACACGAAGCTGAAAACGACCAACTTTATTTACTTCAATCATTATAAAGCTGTTATTAGGCGCGGGCACAATCTCATAAGCAACCGACTCACCATCAAGAAATACAGCGTCAACACAGCTTGATTTCATTGGTATTCTGATACATTTTCTTTCTGTCCTGTCACAGTAGATTTCGTATATTTCCTGCTTTCCTTTTTGGTTATAATTCAAAGAAATATCTTTAAGACTTATGCTCGCATTCTCCCAATCATCAGGGAAATTAGGAGCTATTATCACGCTTTTGTCAAGAGCATTTATTCTAATTCCGAATAATCCCTCCACGATAAGGCGTAAATACATACTTGACACATCTGTAAAATCCAGACTGCCATCACCAACGCCCAATGCTGTTTGAACATGTCTGGCCATTCCGGGATTCTTTCCCGTGAAATAGCAATCCACAAGACCATCCACTATTTTCTTACCCATTTCTTTTAATCCCAGCTTGAAATAGCTGAGAGCCAAATGAGCATTTTCTGCCGGGAATATTCCACAGGTTGAATATTTTTTGGGATACCAGTTTGATGAATATGCCAAGCGACCTCCGCTACCGGGTGTTACAATGCTTTTTATATAGTTTTCCGTATATTTAAGCATTGTATAAGACTGAAACGCATCTACAACATCACAATCAATAGCAAGATATGTGGTAGAAAGCTCGGGAGACGGATGTACCAGGCAGTTACCTATTGTATCGATAGATTCTGCGATTACACCGCTGTTTGGAAGCCATAATTTTTCAATCATTGCTTTCTTTATTTTTTCGGCACGTTTAAGGAAGATCTCATTTGGTTTTCCTAGCTTTTCGGCGATTTTTGCCATTACAATATTTGCACGGTAGTTATATGCACTTGCCTGTGCACAACCTGCACCATTATATGCGTGTCCGTCTGATATCCAAGTATTCAAGAAGTTCTGATACAAGCCGTCATTATCGGGGTCAAAAATTCTCTCCTCCCAATCAAGCATCATACAGAATTCTTCAAAATATTTTTCTGCGATTTCAAGATTTCCCGACCATTCAATATGATAAAGCATCATATCAAAGGCACATTCCTGCATATTATAGTACGCCATATCTACGCCTAAGAAATACGGCAGAAACCCATAGGAATTTTCTATGTTATGATATGGTGACGGTCCGTTATCCCACGAATCTCTTGCTCCTGTTCCATCATACCATATACGTTCTTCTCCATCTGCCTTCTTCACAATCTGATTTAAATGAGCAGACATTACTGCTTCAACTCTATCATTCCAGCCTAAGGCAGTCGGTGCATACCAACCTCGCCAGCCTAAAAACGGAGAATGATATTCAAAAGAGCCATGATGAAAGGAATTTCTGTGATAAGAAGCATCAAGTGCAATTACTGTTGGAGCAATTGTTAAATCCAGAGATGAATCAGGAGTTTTTACATCAACACATATATGCTTTTCATAAATTTGTTGTTTTATATATTCCGTAGGTTTTTTTATTGACAACCACTTATTCAGGGTATCCTCATCAGAATTGTTTATTGCAATGATATATCCGTCAAACACCTCTCCCTGCCCGATAACTGTTGAAATTTTTACAACTGTATCATCGGCACTTTCAGGCTCACTACCCAAAAAGAGTGCCGGCGAGGAGCTTTCAAGTGATTTTGCAGAGCCAAGCTCAAATTTAGCAGGAAAGCTTGTTGCAATATGTATCGAGCTGCCGTTTGTATGCTTGACACAAGCTCTGTTTTCACCTAATGTAACAGTGTTTTTCTCGCAATCCTTTGCACCAAAACAGCTCTTGCTGCCCCCTCTTATAAGATCGCCAAAGTAATCCGTGATACCACCAAAGCCCGCTGCAAAAACCGTTCTTTGGTCTGTGCTAATCTTATAATGTATCAAAAATCCGTCATCGGGCAGAAGCGGATATGCTTCAATGTTAATTTTAACAATAGGAAAATATGAAGATATTTGAGAAAGTTCATACTCCATCCATCCGTTTTTAAATTCAGCGACTACGTCATCTGCATTATGAAACCAACGTGAACCCGACTCTACGCGCTCTGTGGCACCGCCAATACGTTGTCCGGGGGTTAATGCCAGACCGCTGAAAAGAGTGCCTCTCTTTCCGTGCAAGCAATAATCGTATACTGACCAATCAGTTTCCGCACCCATAAATTGCGGTAAATCACCTGCAAGAGTGACAAACTTTGCCTCTTTATCATCATTTTTATGTCCGCCATAGAGCATACGGTTAAAAAGCTCCGAGCTGCCGCTGATTTGAAAACCGTCTCCGGTAGGCGTGTAATGTGTATTTGCTCTCATAATCTTCCTCCTTTTTTATTACAGCTCCAATAATTTTATAGCATTTTCACGTGCAATCTTGTTAAATGCCTCCACGCTGATTTTACCGCTATCACGCCACTCAATGAGTTTCCTCGTGAGCGGGATATCCATACCGCAGCTGCAATAATCTGTACCAAAGTACAGTCTATCCTGAAATTCTTCAAGGAATTTGGGACCGTATTCCTCATCACGGGTAAGTGCCTTATAGCACGTTCCGTCAGACAAATCACCGTACAGATTTTCATATTTTCTGAACAGCTTGGGAACAACGCCCTCTTCTTTAATGGGGCCATCAGGAAGTCTGTGGAACTGACTTATATCGGGACGCATACCGACACCTCTTTCTCCAGGGGTGTCAAGCTTTGCAATTTCCGTCCAAAAAACAGGGCCGTGACCAAAAATTTTAAGTTTGGGGAATTTTTGAAGAGAGTATTCCAGCTGAGGAAGACCGAAGTCGTCGTAAAGACCAAAGCAACCTGTTTTTTGAATTGAACCGTCAAATACGATGGGAAGACCTACCTTCTCGGCACAGCGGAAAAGATTTTGCACCAGGGGATTTAAAACCTCCAAATTAGGCATTACCTCGCCAATACCTTTACATCCTCTGTCTTTGTAATATTGGAGGATTTTATCAAGGGGTGCTTCGGGGGAATTTGACATTGCACGGGGGTCTATATTACAGTACGGAATAAATCTGTCGGGGTATTTTTCCGCCATATTGAGGATGTCCTCATTTGTCTGGGGGAAATATATTTCGCAGTTTACCACAGGGAGCAAAACTCCCTTTTCGATGCCGTACTTGTCATAAACCTCAATGAGGTGCTCCGGTGTAGCGAAATTTGCAACGTAAGGAACCGGCTCCCAATATGCGTGTGCGTGAATATCGATAAACATCTGTATTTGTCCTTTCTTTTTTTAGCTTAGTTATAATTTTTTACTGCCATATGAGCAATGTTGCTGAGCTTTTCCAGCCTTGCCAGATGCTCGGCAGCGGAAATTCCCGTAGGTGCGGGAACTGCACTGTCGCCGTTTGGAAGGATAGTTCCTGCTTTCTTGCCTGTAAAGATTTCAAACCATACAGCATCTGCCAGATAGCATCCGTAGTAGCTTGCGTGGTTTACATCTCGCCACAAGCCCGTTGCATTTTTAAGTCCAACGGTGGACACCTGAGCACCGGGGTTTGTGTTTCCCGTTTCGTAGGGTGTTACGCCGGCAAATTCGTACTTGTTATCTGCAAGATAAAATGCACGTCCTGCAGGGATAATGGTCATCGCTTTGC
Organism: Clostridia bacterium; assembly: GCA_017505525.1. GTDB lineage: Bacteria > Bacillota > Clostridia > UMGS1883 > UMGS1883 > UMGS1883. The sequence goes on along the minus strand of JAFVPB010000003.1, from coordinate 41,485 downwards.
CGCCTGATGTAATATTACTTACATTTTTACCGGTATATTCTGCCCATTTTCTTACAGTCGGCTCAACAGTGTTAAGGAAGCTGTTGTTTCGGCTTGTAAGGGTAGAGCTACTGCCGTAATTTGCCCATGTCTGATACAGAACGATTTCAGCATTAGGCTGTAATTTTCTTATTTCTGTTACAAGGTATGGAAGCTCATCATCAAAGTCTTCGTCATTATATGCAGAGAATTGTTGCAAGGATATTACGTCGTACTGCGTTTCTTTAAGAGCATTGAGAAGAATCTGATTTTCGTCAGTTGCCTCTTGCATCACGCCGTTTCTGTATGTAAAGTAAAGCTCACGGTTATTGGCGTCAGCCTCATCAGCAGTTCGCCCTGCAAGTTCTGCTTTAAGGTTTGCTGCATGGTGAGCAAGGGTTGAGCCGCCAATACCTTTAACCGTTACGTCAAAGGTTACACCGCCTGCCTCGGCAACTTTATGCAAATATCTGTTAGCATCCTCTGAAAGACTGTTACCTATCATAAGTATTTTAAGATTCTCCACAGGGGCAACTATCTCTGTTGCAGGGATTATAGGCACGAGTGTGCCTGCTCCATCCCACATAAAGAGCTTTATCTTAGCCGCATCATATGCCTTGGAAAGTGTTATTTCCACAGGAGTCTTTTGGGAAGCGGGAATTACTAAATCATCCACTCCCTCAATACCTACAAATTTTTCCGGGTAACGCTCGTAAAATGCCGCATATAAATCAACCGTTTTTCCGTCCTTGCTGTAAAGGTCAAAGGTTATCTTGCTTCCTGCGGCAAGTCCGCTGCAAAGAATATCCCCTGCCACGCTCAATTCACTGTCGGGATCCTCAGTTGTAGAAAAATTAAGGATACCGTCATCAGAGCTATCTAAGGCTGTGCCATTTGCCGCCAGAAGCTTTGAGTAATCCAAAGTATATTCTGTAAGATAACTAAGACCTCCCAGCTTTACCCATACAGAGTTAAAGTCTATTGCTCCGACAGATTCTATATAAGCTTCTTCGCTACTTATGGAGAACATTTCGGGGGTTGGATTTACATTTGTGCTAAATTTAAGGGTGATAGCATCTGTGGGTGCTATACGTGCATTTTCCGCCGTTGATTCACTCGCAATAAGGCTTGCTGCCTTTTTGTCGCAGTAAAGCTTTGCGTCGTCAAAGGTTATTTCTCTGCCGTTTCTTAAAGAGCCGTCCAAGGCGTGAATATATAGTTGCGTAGCATCTGTAATAGTGGGTGCCGTTCTTGAAACGGAGTCCTTGATAAGCTCTCCTGTCTGGGAATCATAAACATATGCATATTGTCCCGTGGTGGTAATCTTCACAGACAAATTGTACCATTTGTCTGTTTCTATATACGTCTTCCCTTCGGCGTTTCCGTTGTAATAATAATTTTGTACGAGATAATATTTTTTCTCTGTTTCATCCCCTACAACGGAGAGAAAGCCATTATTTAAACCGCCCACATAGAAGCTGCAATTGAATTTTGCTGCCGTCTCCGCACTGTCCGTGGCATCTCCCGATACCTTAAAGCGGATATTGAACACAAGGGGGGTGTCTTCCGTAAGTCCCAGCTCACCTGCGAGAGGACGTGTTCTCATATAGCTTATGGTTCTTTCTCTGCCGTCTGCTTCTTCAAAATATGCAAATTTCAAAGCGGAATTTGTACTACCGTCATAACCTGTTGCGGCATACCATGTATGGTTTTCCTGTCCGTCTTTAAAAAGCTCGCTCCTTGTACTTCCAAACGTGCCGTTGCTTGCCCAGTTGTTATTAAAATCCTCTGTTACAAGGGGCTTGGGGTTGGTGGAAAAGGCAAGGGTCTTTACTGCATTCTCTTCCATCACGCAGCCGCTTACTGCCGTTACGCCTGAATAGTCAAGCACGTATGAGGAGAAATAAGAAAGATTTGCAAACTCTACCTCTGCCGTGTCATAGCCTGTAATTAAAACGCTTTCAATTGCATTGCTTACCACGGTAGTCCCATCACTTTCATATACCTTAAAGGAGGATGTGGTAGCAAAAATGGGTTGGTTAAACTTAACCTTTACAGTACCGTCTGTATCTATTCTTGAATTTGCCTGGGTTGACCCCTCTTCAAGCTTTGTAAGATAATCAGCAGTAGGCGAAATGCAATAAACCTTCGCATCGTCAAAAACAACGCCCGCATTTTCTCCAAAGCCCTTACCAAAAAAAGTTATATAAGAACCTGAATCAGTAGCAGAAACATTGCTGACAGATGAAGAAAATACTGCATCTCCTGTTGTGGCATTGTATACGCTTGTATTTGCTGAAAGTTTTTTTGTCGTGATATCATCTGAAACAGTTGTAGTTAACCCGATTTTAACAGTCACGTTATACCAGGTATCTGCTGCAATATCTACTCTGTCCCCTTTGCCGCCATGTGAAGCATTTCTTACTACATAGTATGTATTCTTTGTTGTATCACCCTTGATTTCAAGGATACCGGAGGATTCACCGCCGGCAGTAAGCATCCTTACTGACAAAGTATCACTGATAGCTCCAATCACCTTAAAACGCATATTGAAAATAAGCGGTGTTTCATCTGTCAGTCCGAAGGTGTTTATAAAAGGCTTTGTACGAAAATACTTTTCAGTTGTCGTTGTTCCCTGAACAAACTTCAAGGCAGAATTTGCTGTTCCGTCATAGCCTGTTGCTGTTTCAAAGCAGCCGTTACCATTTCCTGCCCAGAAAATCTGCGACAGGGTGGATGATATAGCTCCTCCAAAAGAGCCTGTCGAGGTAGGAACATTGTTAAAATCCTCAGTGTAGCACTTTACTGCCGCCGATGCATTGAATACAGGCAGTAATGCAATTACAAATACCACTGTAAGAATTAGAGATATAACTTTTTTCATATTATTTTTCTCTTTTCTTCATTTTAATATTTTAAACACGGGACTTGCCACAATCCCGGTAGGCTTAAGATTGTATTCATAACACCAACTGCTTCCTGTTGAAAACCACGCATTTGGTCCTGCCCATGTCATATCTCCGCAATTGTGAAGCGGAGCGAAGGTGTTATATCGGTTTCCGTAGAATTTCAGCTCTATTTCGTGCTTTCCGGCAGCAATCTTATCAATTTCCACCTTATAGGGAGAATAAGCGATTATTCCCTTATCCTCTCCATCCACAAACACTTTTACAAGAGCTCCTTTATAATGAGGAACGCTGATTTCAAGACTGCATTCGGGGGTTTCTATTTGAGTAATATAACTTACATTTCCACCGTAGAAAGGCATACCCTGCCCTACAATACTTCCGAAAGCAATATTTTCACTTTTTGGAAGTATTACGGCTGATAATCCATCTACACGAACGTCAAAGTCTCCCAGAACAAACATATTTTCAAGAGAAACACTTTTTGTAAACGGAACCTTTACCAAAAGCTCGTTCCTACCCTTTTGTATCTTGGGGAGAGGGTATCTTCTTATCGCCACGTCAAAATACCAGCCGCAATCGTCAAGCTTTATTTCCTCGCCGTTAAACGATGCTGAAACAATCTCCTCACAGGCAAGCTGTGCACCCTCGTATTCCACCTCACTTAAAACATCATATTTAAGCCAGATATGGCGAAGTTCACCATCATTTTCCATTGCCCAAGGCTGGATATCCTCGCCTGTCGCCTTTGGATAGCCGTACTTTTCACGCAGTGCTTTGTCTATTCTGAGGTTTTCCTCTTTTTCTGCGAAAGATATGCCGTCTTCGCTGTATTGTGCCATATCAAGGATATACACGTTATCCTCCTCACGCTTATATGTAACCTTTTCCTTTATGTCAAAAGTCTTAATAGTCTCTTTTTCCACTTTTTCCGCACAATAGCCTTTTCCACTTGTCTTTTCAAGGCACAGAAGAAGGCTATTGCAGGAATATATCTTCCTTTTTATGAAAGTGCAGCCATCACAGATGGTATGGTCTATTATATAACTATCGCCCGTTACCGTATCAAGCAAGGTGCATTTATATGTTCCCCTTAATTTAATATGTATCTCCTCGCCCTTTCCCATATCATCGTCATCTGTTCCGTGAGCGATAAAGAGCCACAATCTGCTGCCATCCTCACGAAGCTGATAAAGGAAATTTTCCGCAGGGAAACCGAGGGAATTTTTAATTTCCACAAATCTTTCACTTTCTACCGCTGAAAGCAGTGCCGCCTTGTCAAAGGGAATACGGCAGGATTTTTCGTAAAGCGGCTTTGCAAGGTCGGATTTCTTGGCATCGATATATTCGGGACAAGCACCCATAAATATAACCTTGCCACCATTTTCTCTAAACTCTTTCAGCTTTTGTATAGTACCCTTGTGCAATGTTATACAATCGGGAACAATAACTGCATTATACTGCATTTCACCAACACAAAATTCGCAGTTTTTACTTCCGCCATAAATCTCTTCAAGAAGCTCCTCACTGATAAAATCAAAATCAATACCACCGAAAAGCAACCATTTTGTAACATTCTGAAAATTCTCCTCTAATGATTTCTGCCTATATCCTGCGGTATCGTGAGCACCGAAAAGCACCCACATACTTTCAATGGGATGAATAACACCCACCTTTACCACGCTTTTTCCTCTTGTAAGAACCGTTGCAAGCCTTGATGCATGGTTTTCGATATAGGAATACTCCTTATGCCACGGAGAATGATAATTGATAGACGCAGGATAGTCGCGCTTTGCCACGCCCTTAGCAGACAACCATGAGCCGTGATGTGCACGGGCTGTTACTCCCAATGCCATAAGCCAGTCAATATGGAATTTATGTCCTCTGAAATCAAAATTCCAGTTTGTTACGCCGCAATGCTCCGCCATCATACCCTCTTTGCCGTATTGATGTACAACTGATTGGGCCTGTTTAAGAGTGGTGTAGCGTTTTGCATTACACAGCATATCAATTCCGGGGATACCGAAATGGGGGTATGCACGCATTTCCTCGCCTACCAGGCGGCTCTGCATAATGAGGCTGTCCTCCTCTGCCATATGCCCTGTTAAATAAAAGCCGTGATCATTACACCAATCTCCCATCTGCTTTATAAAAGCATTTGTCATACGTTTGCTCACGTGATTATGATAAGCATATCGTGGGTATGAAACCTCATTGTTTTCAAGATTCCACACAAGCTCAGGTAAATAATCCACAATATTAAAGCCATATTCTTTTATGAACGACTCATCCAAATCGTGGGTCCAGGCAAGCGTTACGTTCATATTGCTGTGAGAAAAGAAAATCGCATCCTTGTCGCTTGTTGCAGGCTCGTCTGTAAATATAGCGGGAATTGTTTTGCCAAATTCCTCTCCTACTTCTTTATAATAAGCCTCGTGGGTCACATCAATGAATTTCTTAATTGCCTCGGGGTTAAGGGTATCTACATATGTGTTGTAGTTATACCAGCCGAGTTCCTGAGGATTGGCACTGTAGACATACCATTTTTTACCATTGACGGGGGTTTCATCGCTTATAGCTTTATAGCTTTTAAGGGTGCCGTCAGGATTTAAAACAACATCAAAAATATTAAGAAGATATGGCTTTCCCTTTTCTATTGCTTCTTCCCTATCAAGGCAGTCCTCACGCTTATTCACTGTAAAAAGAACTGTGCGCTGACGGAATTTTTTTATACTTGTAACATATCCACCACCGGAACCTGACGCCCATCTGTCTTCGTCATAAAGCCAGCAGAGCATATTTTTTTCCTTAGCCTTTTTTAGACAGCTTTTCACAAGCTGCATATATTTTTCACCCAGATATTCTGTCCTCATTCCTGAGCGGGGATGTATATGAAATCCACCGAAGCCCATTTCTTCAAATATATCTATCTGCCTGAGAAGTTCCTTTTCCTCAAGCTCACAGTTCCAACCCCAAAAGGGTGCACCACGGTATTCCGAGGTGGGGTTTTTAAACAGGTCCATATCAAGCTTTGGTGTGTTTTTTTTGTTGTATAGCATAATGATTTCCCCTTATTTACAATTTTTCACAAAGCAGCCGAGTTCAAAGTCAAGCACATAATTAAGATGCTTTATCTTCCATAAAATTCGTTTCTCGTCTGCCATATATTCCATACTTGGTTCCCATCCAAGACGAGAATCCTTTCTTACAAATTCAATTGCATTCTGCGCGTTTTCGATTTCCAATTTCCCTAACTTTTCTATTTCTGCTGCAAGTTGAAGCACTTTTTCGGGGTCTTTTTCAAAATGAATGTGGCTTCTTAAATAATACCAATGCTTGGCATTTATACCTGTCCTTACGTAGCAGCATAAAAATTCACCCATATTAAGAAGAAGACTAAGATTTTCGTTTCTTGCACTTTCGGGAATCTGCCTTAAAATTTCTGTGCCTTCTTCTATCAGGCTGAGCATTTTATCAAGGGACTTTATTTCTTCATCAAGACGTATTGCCGGCAAAATTCCACGACCCATAGGAAGCTTATTTGTGGGAGAATAATCAGCAGGATACGTAACCTCGTAAATACCGTTGCCAAAATGAGCGTGCTTTTCTGCTGCCGCCTTAGACTCCTTTATAAGACAGAAAGGAAACGCCGGTCCAATTCTAAATGCACCATACTGGTCGGCATCACTGGGAGTATAGTACGTTATAGCTTCGCTCCATTTCCTGAGAGCGTCATCTACAGTTGTTGCATTCTCTTTACCAAATCTTGATGTTAACACATCCATTACGCATTTTTCACTATCATCATTTTCAAGAATAAAACATTGTTTGGCAAGGTCTCCGATAAAAGAGGGATAAAAGCCAAAATGATGAGAATCCATCAATCCGCAAAGTCCCCAATCTTTATATGCCTTGCGAAGCCCCTCATATCTTTTTATCCATTGGTAAGGCATAGGCTCGTAGGGAATTACGCCGAAATCCCATGTAAGTCCGCCGGTGTTAGACATAGTATAGAGACGAATACCCCTTTTTTTTGCCTCCTTCGCCTCGGAAACAAAATACTGTCCCGGGCCTTCAAAGGAAAGTGTGTAATCTGCACAGGTCTTTGTAATGCTTCCCATAGGAACATTTTCAAACATTTCATATGTAACCTGCAAGCTGATGTCCGTGGGAAGGCTTCTTATAAGGCGGAGTCTGTCCTCTTCGGGGGCATATCCCCAGTTATATGTCCAGAATACAATATCGGCATCTTTTCTGTGCTTACGAACAGCTTTCTTTACACATTCCAGCCACTTGGGATAATCACTACACGGCCACCATCCCGGAGATGGCTTGCTTTCTGGAATGCCCTCATCAAAGTTTTCACTATGGAATTTTGGAGAAACGTGCTCGTCCTTACTGGGAAATTCCACCGATTCGCCCACAAGCACAATACCCTTAAAGCCGGGACATTCCTCAAAAATTCTTCCGTACAGATTATCGTAGAATTCCTGTGCATCCTTGTCGTCAGGATGCTTGCGACTTTTAAGATAACTATATGCGTATACGTCAATACCATATCTGGAAGCCCTATAAATAAGCTCGTTAAAATCCATAAAGCCACTTGGAGTTAAATTTACATCTTTTACAAAGACAACTATTGCATCCATTCCCGCATGGGCAATGGATGCAAGATGCTCGTCAGGATACATATCAAGCCCGTAGCCCGAATGTACCATACGTGGAGAAAACATAAAGGTATGGCGGATTGACTCCTTCTCTATAAAAGGAGCCTTCCGTACATTCATTTTATCTTCCAGAGCGTAAATTGCCTGAGCAACTGCTCTGTCGGTTTTTCCCGATATTTTTATTCCTTCGTCAAAGGTTATTATGTAGTCCTCGGTCTGGTTTTCACTGATGGTGCACACCACGTAGTTATCCAACGGTTTCTCCTCGGAAACTGTGGCAAAAACCTTCATCGAGGTAAATAGATAATCCACCAAATCTCTTGCAGCCGTTAATATAACCTTGGGACAGTTTTTCGGGACAACCACAGCAAAGCCGTTTTTTATTTCTGCATCCTGTTTTGTTGGGACAGCAGTATAATCCCTTATATCCTCCCTGTGAATATTAAGCAGTCGTTTTCTGAATTCGTATTTTTTCTCCGTGCGAAGCATCATTTTGTTTTCTCCTCTGATATGAATATTTTTATAATCGTTTTATATTAAAAGTTTTTTCTGTTTCGCGCTTGCCGTCCTGAGAAACAACCTCTACTATTAAGGAGCTTGCTCCCTCCACATTTATTTTGCCGACATTCTGGACAGGAACTCCGTTAATATATACCTGTGCATAATCAGAGGTTTCCGCTTTGTAGCTCAGCTCGGTTACGCTGCTGTCAATGATTATGTCGGGGATTTCGCTATCTGCATTAGTTATCGGGGCACCTTCCACACCGAAACGAATAAGCTCCGCATTGGGAGAAAGATAGTCGCTTTGCGCTATCTCCAGTATTGCTACACCATACTCACCCATATTAAGGGTAAAATATCCCTCGCTGTCTGCTATTAGTTGTGCATCGGTGTAATACTCCGTTGCATTAAGATTTGCCTCCATCTTTACCTTCACTGTTTTTGCGGAATTATCGGTATTTACCACAAACAAATATGATTTTCCGTTATGCCGCTTGCTCATCAGCCTTACGCCCTCGGCATCGGTTTCATAATAGGGTGCGGGAAGAGTTGAGAGGATAATCTGCTCAAATTTTTCAACCTCACCAAGAACTGTTGCCTGCTCATTCCAAAGCTCTTCATATGTTTTTCCGCTCCAGGGATTAGCTTTCATATCTGTATAGGAATATGTATCAATGGCTACAATGCCCTCGCAAAGTGCCTGCCAGACCATATTGCGGTATTCTTGCTCGGTAGGACCTCTGAGGTCGCCTCTGTTCTTATACCAGAAGCCTTGAAGCGTTGCAAAAACGGGTCGGTTGGGATTAAGCTCGCGAAATTGAGCTATCATATCGCCCACTCCTGCCAGATTCTGATCTTCTGCACCTGTACAGTAATAGGGGTCAACACCGATTATATCGGCTGTTTTTGCATATACTCCGGGCCTTGTGGCAAAGGTTCTGTCCGTTACGCCCATAGTAGGATGGTCGGGGTCAAGCGACGACATAATATCATTCTGCCAACGAAGCTCCTCGCCGTAGTTTGCGGCATTCTCCTCGTCAAAAGTACGATATACCCAAAGGTTGGGGTCATCCTTGAAGTTATTGAGATAAACTGTAAGCAAGGAACGTATGTCAGATTGTTTTTTCACGTTTGTTGCGGGAATTCCCGTATAAAGGTGGCTATAAACATAGCCGCAAGCTTCCAGCATTGCACCGACGCCGTGCTTCTCCATTTCGGCACGGAAGCGTTGCATACGTGGCGTTCTGTATCCCTGATGATACTCCCCTGCCACGGTAAATGCGTCAAGAGCCGAGCTTTTCGCCAGTTCAAGGTATTCCTCGTAAATGCCGCCGTGGGCATACTGGAACATAGGAATCATCGGCACGCCGTCTTTTATAAATCTATTATCCTCATCCACATAAACCTTGGGGCGGTAGCTTTCTGCACGTTTTCTTATAGTCCATTCCTGCTTTTGCACCTGTATTCCCGCTTCTTTAAGAACAGAAACTAAATAATAGTCTCCCTCTCCCTTGGGAAGAGATGAAGAAGAAAATGTTACATCATTTGTCTTTGTAACAGTGTCTGTTGTTATAGATGAATATACATTTCCCTGTGCATCTACAAGAGAGCATGTAAGAGAAAAATCATCCATAGCATAGCCGCCGTTGTAATCTGTAATATTTACACGGAGGTTGATATCTTTGTCCCCGTTATCGCCATAAACAAAGCCCTTGTAATTAGGCGTAACAAGAACTGTATCCATAGGATCCATAACAACCTTTGAAAGAGATATATCATCAATATATACCGCCGCATCGCTTTCTCCTTCAAGAAAGGCGTTAAGGTAAATATCGTAATATGGCGACGGATTGTCTATATCGTTAGCTCCGACATTTATGGAGGATATGACGCTGCATTCCACCCAACCGTTATTTGCCTGTGTGTAGAGAGCACCTGTGCCGTAAACGCTACCCACCGTAACCTTATTACTGTCTGCAAACTCAATGTAGGGTCGTGCACTGTCTTTGGCAGTAAGATTCTCGCCCTTCAGCTTAAAGTTAAGGCAGTACCAATCGCCCACAGCGGCATTCTCCGCCCTATACACCAACTGGAAACGGGCGGTTGTTGCATCTTCTCCGAGGTCCAGCTTTACACATGGTGTATCATTTATACCGCCTGCCTTGACAATAGACCACAATCCTTTACTGTAGCTCTGGGTAAAATCGCCACAGATATTTTTACCGTTTTCGTCATAAGTGCTAAAATCAAAGGAATCAAAATTATAGGACGCAATCTCTGTCATATCATAGTTATCTATATTAAAAGGGACTGGCATCTGCTCTGTAATTTTATCCTGAGGTACTTCCACGAAAACCTTGTACTGTGATGTAGGGCCGTTTGCACCTGTTGCTTTCTGGGCAGTGGTAACCTCGGCAAGTGGCACAAGAGTTTTCATATTCTTCCAAAGTAAGATTTTAATTGTGTCGGCATTAGGATATGCTTTAAGAGTAGTATATGTAATACTGAGGGCTTCATCCTCTGCACCGAGGCTTATTTTTTCCCCGATCTCGGTGCCCTCAAGTTTGTCTTCATCATAAAAAGAATATATAAGAATACCTGAAAAGCTTTCTTTTTTATCGTTTGTAATTTCTATTTTTATAGGGGTGCCCTTATTGATAGCACCGTTTTCATTAAATTCCGTTCCTGAAAAATCAGTATAAATTGTCGCACTATTCTGTGCTGATGCAAATGAACAACAAATGTTTAACAGAAACACACATATTAATATGATTGATTTTAATGCTTTCATAACGTGTTTCCTTTCTTCTTTAAAAATATATACGGGCTGCTGCATATTGCAGCAGCCCGCACTACAAAAATTATTCTTCTGTTGCTAATGTAATATTCTTTATCGCCATAATTGGAGCAAGATTATTGTTCCAGCCAAATATTCTGATGCTGTCAGCACTTTCGTATGTGCCATCAATAGTGATTGTAGCATCATTCTTAGAAGATGTTGCGGTTCCTGTTGCAGTTTCTACGCCAAGAAGCTTAGTTCCATTGTAGAATGCTGCATAAAGTTTTACGCTCTGCTCAGTCTCGCTGTAAAGCTTTAAATTAATTTCGCCGTTTGCATAAGTTGCCTTACCTGCTGTTATAGGATTATTTATATCTGCGCCTACTGTAAATGCAATAGAGCTTACAGAAGAACTGTCAAGACCTGCTCCGCCCTCGTAAACGATGTCTGCAAAATCAAGAACATAGTCTTCAAAAGCGTCAAGATTATAAAAACCTACTACAACCTTGTTGAAATCAATAACGCCGATTTTTCCAATGTCTGCACCATCAACAGTAAAGTTGTTCTTTGATACAGTTGCAACACCATCTTCAACTCCTACAACCTTGTTCGAGAAAACAGGCATATCAAACTGAACAGCAATTGTGCCATCGGGAGCAATTGTTGCATTCTGAGCAGTAGATGCTGCCGCATCAACTGTAAGTGTGTCATCCTTAGAAACAATATAAATATCAGTATCTGCAAGAGTCAATGATGTACCCTTAACAAGGTTTGTTGTCTGGAACCAAAGGAAGTTATATGCATAATCAACCACACTTGTAGCGGGAGTTTTTGCGGATTTATAGATAATTGTCTCGCCTGTCACAGAGTCGTTTATCATGAGTACGCTCCTCTGGTCAGGACGGATTGCAACTGAGATATTGTACCACTTATCTGCTTCAATAGGCTCGCTATCTGCATAATACTTACCATCAACGCCTCCACCAATAAATGCTAATGAAGCACTTGAAGTTACGGGGTATATGTTCCAGTATGTATTCGCAGAACTTTCGCCGCTGAATTTAAATCTTGTTGTAAAGATAAGAACATTATCTCTTGATAATCCGAAGCTGCTAAGTCTCTTTGTTGTAAGCTGATCTGCAACAGGATCATCATCGGGGTTTTCAATTTTAATACCCTTCTCTCCTGTCGGATAGCCGTCTGCCTGAGAATATGTGTTGTCGCTCCACTTACCCTCGAAGAAAATCTCAGACGAGTCTTTGAAAACGTCATTGTTGAAATCTGTTCCAAATACATAGCCCTGTGTAAAATGTGTCTTCGCGGGGGTATTGAATGCAAGCGTACTTGTTCCTGCAAGCGAAGAGCCTGCTGCTGATTTAATAGCTGAGAAATTAAGCGTATAGCTCTGTCCGGCAGTGATACCGGAAACCTTAACAATAGCTGTGTCGAAATTCTTTACCTTTACGCTTTCAACAGTTCCGCCTGCAACTGTAAAGTTTGACTTTGCAGGGATTATGGGCTGGTCGAACTTAACTGTGAGTAAGCCGTCCTCACCAATTACAGCATTTTCCTCTGTACCGCCTGCTATCTTGCTGAATGTTGCTGTCTTTGCTATACAGTAAAGCTTAGCATCATCAAGGGTCATAGAGAGATTCTCTGTAAGTGTAGATGTCTGTATGAAGAGTCTTGATGCAGGCATATTAGCCGTTACGCCTGTACCCTGCGTCTGTACAATAAATTCACCGGTAGCAGAGTCATAAATATAACCCCAGGCTGCTCCTGTTGTTCCTAAGGGAACAATTAAATCATACCATGTGTCGGGATTAAGTGTTGCCGGGTCACCGCCACCGTACCTTGTAACAGAATATTTACCCTCTGCAGTACCTGCAATTGTACCAATTACGTATCCTGAACCAAGATTAATTGTCCAGGAATATCCACTTGTGGGTGTGCCGTTTAATTTAAAACGTGTATTGAAAACCATGGTGGTATCTGCTGACAAGCCAAGTTCTCCGAGGGTTTTTGTTTTTACATGGTTATAGCTATTGTCAGCACTTGATGCACCATAAGTAAGTTTCAACCCTGTTGTGCCACCATTGTATCCGTTAGCATCTGCTATATAGTTCTGTTTCCACTGTCCATCATAAAAAATTGTGGATGATGTAAAGTAGTTAGTATTAAATGTTCCATTGAAATCATCTGTGAAAACAACCTTCGGCTCAATTTCTGCCGCAGGGGTCTTGAAAGACAATGAGGTTGTTCCTGTGAGAGCTGTACCTGCTACTGATTTAACCGCCGAGAAATCAAGCGCGTAGGTCTGTCCTGCGCTAAGACCTGAAACCTTAACAATTGCTGTGTTAAAGTCCTTTGCGACCACACTTTCAACAGTTGCACCTGCAACGCTAAAGTTTGACTTTGCCGGAATAATGGGCTGATCAAACTTAACAGTGATTAAGCCATCATCTCCAATTTCAGAATTTGTCGCTGTGGAACCTTCCGCTACATAAGAGAAGGTGTCGGTTGTGTTCACAGAATATATTTTTAAATCATCAATCAGCAAACCATTTTCGGTAGTATTAGCAGACCATAAATAGAGAGGCCTTTCTGTAGGAGCAGACGAGTATGTCTGGCTATATTTGTATCCTACCTGCACACCTGTTTCATCAACCACATATGTCCATGCATATATTCCCTTAAAATGTGTAGTTATGTTATACCATTTGTCTCCATTGAGAGGTATATTTGAACCACTCTGATCCCTAAAATTATATTTTCCTGTTGTTCCATCACCTTTAATGCTCCATGTTTGCCCATAATTTGAGGTATTCATATTTGCATTCAAGGAGTAGTCGCTTGTAGCCGCACCATTAAACTTTATACGCATTGTCATAACTAAGCTGTTATCTGCTGTAAAACCATAATTGGTGAAATTTGATGTTCCAATTGTTGCTCTGACATTCGCACCTGAAGCTGCAAGCTTAATTGCTGTACTGCTACCGTTATAGCCTGCCTGACCTGAGCTGTACGTTCCGTTTGATTCCAAATCAGTAAAAGTAAAGCTGCTTGCTGTGGGTGCTGCCGCAAAGGAGGGCACTGCCCCAATGAGAGTTATGAGAAAAACTAAGGTGACAAGAATTGAACCTAATTTTTTCATTTTTCATTCTTCCTTTCTTTTTTGGCGGGGCGTACCCCGCCCTAATCTATTTATTCACAAGTTACGCTTGTGCTGAGAGGAATGTAATTATCATTTTCAAAGAAAACGATGGAAAGTGTTGTGTCACCGTCAATCGCCTCAGTAAAAGTAAGGGGAGTTGTAACAGTTGAGTTAAAAGCAGTATTTGTTAATGTAACAACTGTTGCATCTACCATTTTTCCATCCTTATAGAGGATACCCATAAGGCGGCAGTCAACTTTTGAAAGTGAAGCATCGTTAAGTGTGTAGGAAACGGTAGCTGTTTTGTTTTCATTTGAAAGCTCTGTTCCCGTTACAGCCACATCAAGGATATACTGCGCCTTGGTTTCAAAGGTTATATCACTAAGACCAAGGGCACTGAGGTCAATTGTGTAGGTTGCGTTTTTATCAAGAGGCTTGGTAAAAACGATTCTTCTGCCGCAAAGGCCTGTGTTCTTCACAGCATAGCTTGTAGTGGGGAGAAGATTTCCCTCGCTGTCCTTTACTGCGATATCTTCTGCATCAACACTGTGCGTGAAGTTAAGCTCAGGAGTTACGTTACGGGAAATTCCATCCGCACCATTTGTAATGTTCGCACCCAGCGAGCTTACCTCTGTTTCAGTGGTCGCCATAGTATATACTATACAGTCGTCCATAATAAGACCAAAGTCACCTGAGTTCATATTATAGAATCTGTATATAAAGTTCTTCGAGTTTGCTCCTGACTGCATCATTGCCAAATGGTCAACCACCTGTGTTCCCGTTGCAACATCATAGATATCGGTGTAACAGTAGCTGCCGGAAAACTTCATTGTAAGGTCGTACCACTTTCCGGGTTCCATTATACCAACGGTGGATCCACCCCAGTTATTAAGGTGGTAGTTACCATCACTTTTGCCGTAAATACGCCAGATTTCATATGAGTTATTGTTTGCATCGGAACGCATATAATATGTTCCATCCACAGCGGTGCTTGTGAACTTAATCTTCATATTTATATAGAGGTCAGTTCCGTCACCAAAGCCTAATGTGCTGAGGACTTTCGTTTTCACGTGGCTGGCACCGTCGTTACCGGTAGCTACCTTAATAGCTGTTGTTCCTCCGTTATAGCCGTCGGTTGATACAAAGTATGTATCATTATCCTGACCACCGTCAAAAACAGTTGATGATGTAAACACGTCTGTGCTAAACGTTCCGTCGAAGTCCTCCGTATAAACGGTAGGTGCTGCGGCAAAAGCCGTGCTGCCCAGTGCAAGAACAATTATCGTCACAGGAAGCAGTATTTTAATTAAATGTTTTATTTTCATAATTTTTCTCCTTTCTTCCTGTCTTAGTATTTATATACAAAGAATTCTTGTACGCCGCCGCCGTCATAGTCACGCATCCAAACCTTAACCGTATCGCCTGTTGAGGAGTTGGGAAGAGTGGAAAGACCTTTTACAACGGAAACAGTTTCATTTTCCATATCATATACCACTACGCTTTCATAGCCGATAGTGCTGAAAATTTCTTCTGCTCCGCCACTGGGATTTTCATACTTGAACAAATCCTTGGAGGTTTTCAGAAGCTTAGCAAACATCATATGAGTTCCCGAAGTACCTGTCATAGGAACATAGGTATCCTTTACCTCGCTGAATTTGAGGATACGTTCGATGTAGTTAATGTTACCGCTGTCGCCTGTAGTAAAGCGGACAATATCTCCTTTTTTAAGAAGAGATGCTAGATTTTCTACATCTATTTTATACAGGTCAAGCACTTCAGTATTTGGTCTGTTACCACTATTGACTGTAAGTATCCAGTCGTTTACATCACGGATAGAATACGCAGCAAGAGACTCGGTGCTATCTGTGTTATAAGTTTTCACACCCGCCTGGTTTGCAAGAGAAATTTTGTAAGACCTGTTACCCTTGCTGTCGCGACTTACAGCGATATTCGCTACCATATAAGATTTTGTCTGATAACTAAGGGATTCACGAACCTCGCTCTCGCCTGAAATAAGCTCGTCTGGGTCGTAAGCATTGTAAACAACAGCGCATTTTGCCGATCCCATATCATCTGCATCGTAAAGACCGATATACTGATATGATGAACCTGCAAATCTATTGGCTGCACGAACGGAGAAATTATAATCCGATGGATTATCCAGACCAAGACCTGCGTTATCAACAAATACTATGCAATCGGAACCAATTGCATACTGCTTGTTAACAACAGAATTTCTCAACCTTACCTTATCATTACCTAACTCGTAGGGATTAAATTCACGTGATACTGTAAGTGTGGAGTTGCTTTCCTTGGGAGAAAGAATCACTGTATCAATAGCCTTAAGCTTTCCGTCCTTTGCAACGCGGAATGAAACAGGCTGCCTCTTCTGAAGGTCAACATCACTCTCTCCGCCAACGTCAAATACAGTACTCTTTTCCTTAAAGGGTACGCCGTCAACAATAAATTTGTTGCTGGTTTCGTAAATTGTGATTACGCCCTCGGAATTCATAATCTTTACTTTCAAACTTTCTCTCATTCCGGTGTTTTCTGCAGCGGCATAGATAAGGTATCCGTAATCATATCCGCCGTATGTTTTATCAACAACGATATCTGCAATATATCCCCATGAGTCGATATACGCTTCAACATAATCGCCAAGCTCTGCATCATCCTTATCTCCGTTCGAAACAAGCTTGTTAAAGGAATATGTGGTAAGATAATCCATATCATCAATATAGATGTAATCATCTTTCTTCGAATCCACGTTTCCGCTTATTTTAATATCCGAAACATAAATCTTTGCCCAGGTGATTTTGTTGTAGTCATATACAATATCACCATTTTCGTCAAAGGAGAAGCTATCGCATACAATGCTTGCAATGCTGTCTTTTTGAATGTCTGAAAATGCTATCGCCTTTCCGTTTTTATAAACCTCGATACAATCCTCGGCTTCTTTAAGTTTGATAAGCTCATCCGTGTATTTCGCACGCATTGAAACAGATGATGTTGAAATCGCATCAACGGCAATAGTCTTTGCAATTTCCATATGAATAACATCGTATGTGCCGTTATTGCCCTCATCAACAAAGGTTACATGTCCGTCCTTAAGGTTGTCAAAAAGAGCCTTGGAGGGAGCCTTTGTTTCATTATTGACAATGGCTATGGCTGATTTCTGAACCTTTATGGTTTCAGGGTCGATGTTTGTTTTTATCGTGATATAACTGCCGTTATCGCTTACATCTTCAATTTCAGCGGGTGTAAGTTCAAGAGTTGTAACACTCGCTTTGGAAGAGATGCTCACAATAACTTCATCCTGAAGATAGTATACAACCTCAACACCCACAAGTTCATCAGGAACATCAACGGCTACCTTGTATTCTGTTTCGTCGATGTTTACAATGTTTGCCGCAGTACGCTCTGTGCCAATGCTGCGTCTGCTGTTGGCAAGAAGTGTGCCTTGGTATTCTGTAACTTTAAGTCTGTCGTAAAGAGTTTCAACGCTATAATCAGAGATAAGCTCGTGAACAGGCAGACCTACCTTCATACTAAGAGTTACCATTTGGTAAAGCTCGTTATATGTAAGCTTTTCAGAGTCAGCAACTCTTACTCCTTTAAGAATTCCAATTTTATTGGCAACTGCCACATACTCGCTGTCAGATGTTTTATCAGTAACGACCACGTCGTAACCCAGTGCTGTTACAAGGGCACGGATTGCGTCATTGTAACTGATGGGGGCTGTTGGGTTGAAATTTCCCTTGCCATCAAGGAGGAAATATCCCCCTGTCAGGCAGTAGTCGATTTCCGCTCTGTAAATGCTTTTTCCCACGTCTTTTGCCTTGTCTGTTTCAGGAGCAGCAAGCCCGTCAATGGACTGCATCCTTACAAGGATACCTGCAAACTGCTCTCTTGTAAGAGAAGGCTTTATAAGACCATAGGTCTGTTTTTCGGGAAGTATTCCCAAATCAATGTAAAGCTGTTCATCATGCTGTGTTTTAGCAGATACTGTCACAAAGCTCGAAAAAGAAATCAAAAGTATCAGCACTAAACTGAGTGCTATTATTTTTTTCTTCATAATTACACCTCCTGTTTCCTTTCCTTACTCATTTATAAACGCCAACAAGCGTGAGATGAGCGCTGCCGCTTCCGCTCTTGAAAGACCGTTTGCAGGATTAAACTTGCCTGCGTCATCACCTACGAATAATCCGCAGGAGGATACCATCTCAACTGCTTCTTTTGCATATTCGGGAATTTCCCCATCGTCAGCAAAGCTCTTTCCTGCGCCTGCATTTTCGCCAAGCTTTTCAGCGATAGCTCTGCTGAGGATTACGGCTACGTCCTGTCTCTTGATAACGGATGCCATACCAAAAGTGGTATCACTTACGCCGTTAATTATGCCTGCGTTAACTGCCGACATAATGTATGTTTCATAAAAGCTTCCCTTTTCTACATCGTCAAAGGTGCTTTCCTCGGAAACTTTTGCTATATCAAGAGCTTCAACAATCATTTTTACGAAATCCTGACGGTTGATTTTATCACTGGGTGCGAAGCTTTCACTTGATTTACCGTTGATAATTCCTTCGTTATACATCTGAACGATGTAACTTTCTGCCCAATGACCTGCCGGTACATCCTTAAAAGGATGCTTGGGTGCTTCAGGTAAACTCGGCTCATCCGGCTGGCTAACCTCTGCCGAGGGAACCTTTACCACGATATTGCTGGTTGTCTTATCGTTGTCGGGGCTGGGGCTGGGACGGGATGGGCTTCCACCACCGCCATCATCTCCGGAATATTTCTTGATAGCCTTTTCAACCAATTCTTCAAGTTTTTCAATGGTTGTCGCTGTTTCCCTGTTATCAACGATGTAGTTCATCATATTAATCTGTTTTTTGCCCTTAAGATTTGCATCTGCAATCAGCTCGTTTACTGTTTCAAAGTACTCGGCATATGCTGCATTAGCAAAAAGCTCTTCCAAAACATTTCTGTCTGTAGCCGCTTTAAAAATAGCAAGCACTACTTTTTCTTCAAAGCCATCTTCAAGAGCTTGCGCCGCTACAAAGCCGCCTGTCTTTACATAGCTGAGGATTTCGGCCTTTGCTTCCTCGGATAGAGAATCAAAGTCTGAGTCCTCTTCAATGTCTACATTCCAGTAAACCTCGTTGTATTTGCTCAAAACAGATAAAGTATCGCTGCTTTCTCTCAGTTCCATCCAGGCAACAGCCTCGTTGAATTTTTCGATGAGCACCGGTGCTGTAAAGCCACCTTCTGCAGGTTTATATCCATGAAGAATTGTTGCAAAATCAGTCTTCGCGGTTATTGCCGTATAAGCATCAATATCGGCACCGATTTTTTTGAGGATTTCATCACCCTTTATATCGTCCTCGGTGTTTTCACCCTCCATATCAGTAAGGATAGTGCCGGGATATGTGCTTGCTTCATAGTTATTGAATTTAGCAAGCAGGTTATTGATATCTTCTCTGCCTACGTGCTCAAATTCGCCGATAAGCTCAAGCTCCTCGCCACCATTGTAGCTGACATACACGTTTGCCCAGCCTGTGTCCATAGAATCGTTCACATAAAAAGCAAGGTCAATATTTCCACTATCGGGAAGAGTAATGGTACGCGTATATTCAACCACGTTTAAAAAGTTATTCTTGATTTGCGTTGCTGTAACATCCTCTTCTCCGTCGAGAATTCTGGTTGCTACAATAATTGTTACGGGGATTCCTCCGTCAAGCGAGAGGGAACCCTTTACGGTAATATATCCGTCTGTATCTTTTATTCCGCTACCGGTGGCACTGGTATCAAATATGCTGTCTTCCGCAAATACAGGGCATACGCATACTGTTGCCATTACCATAGCCAGCACTAAAACTGCCAATTTCTTAAATGCAGACATTTTGTCCCCTCCTTTACTTGTTTATACGAGAAATCGCATAAGTCTTTTCACTTGTAAATCTGCCGTCTTCTGATACTACCTTAACAGTAATGGTATCAAGACCTGCAATACTTACCTTGCCGCTTATGCCGACCTTTTCAATGTCGCTGAGTGTTCCCATTTCCTGTCCGTTGAGATAAACAGTTGCATAATCGCTGATTGTTGCAAGGAAATCAAGCTGTTGCGCATCATCATCAACGTTGATAACGGGAATTTCCTTTTCACGGTCTGTTACAGTGTATGAATGATTACCATTTGATACACCAAAACGAATAAGTTCAGCATGTGGCGACTTGTAATCTGCCTGGTCGAACTTAAATATTTCTACCTCGTATGCGTCAAGGTCAATCTTGAACCAACCATTCTCGTCGGCAGTATATTCCTTATCGGTGTACATACCCTTAATCTTTGTAACGCCGTCGAGGTAAAGACGGAATTGTTTTGATGCATCTTCGCTATTAAGTGTAAAAACGTAGCTTTCTCCGTCATAACGGCGAGCCATTGTATTGAGCCACTGTCCGCCACCCTTTGTTTCGTAGTATGGCGCAGGCTCACGGGAAAGGATAACGGGCTTCATATAAGCAACCTCGTCATACACAAGCATCTGCTCTTCCCAGATTTGCGTATAATCCTTACCACCCCAGGGATCCCTTACACAGTCGGTAATAGCGTAGTTATCAATCAATGAAACGCCTGCATAGATTGACTGCCACACCATATTGCGGTATTCCTGCTGCGTAGGTCCGCGAAGGTCTCCTCTCTTCTTAAACCAGAAGCCCTGTAAGCAGACTGACTGCGGCTTATTGGGGGCAAGCTCGTGGAGAAGTTTGATTCTTCTATATACTGCTCCAAGATCCTGATTTTCCTTACCCGTACATATATAGGGGTCGTGACCGATAATGTCGGCTGTCTTTGAATATACGCCGGGACGGCCTTCGTGAAGTTCGTCCAATATGCCGTAGTTGGGATGGTCGGGGTCAGCATTTGACTGAATATCCGCCTGCCATTTAAGCTCAGGACCGTAACGCACAGGGTTTTCTTCGTCCCAGTTATAATAACAGAAGAGAAGCGGGTCATCCTTGAAACGTTCACAGAACTGCTCAATAAGGTCACGCATTTCAGGCTGGGTCTTAACTGCACCGTCACCTGGAAGGTGGGAGTACATATGGCTGAATACAAAGCCTGCAAAGCCAAGCTTTCCTGTAAGCCCTTCCTCTTCCATCAGCTTACGGAGATTCTGTGCACGCAATGTATTATAGCCTGCACGGTGGAATATTTCACCCATAGATATAGTATCTGTATTTCTTCCTTTATTAAGTGCCAGATGGTCTTCATACGCAAGCAATTCATTGGTCCAGGTATATTGCATCTGGGGGAAGATAATTTCTCCGTCCTTTACCAGACGATTGTATTTATCAAAGGAATAAAGTGGACGGTAGTCCTTCTCTCTCACACGAAGTGTCCATTCCGTTTCGTTCATAAGCTCGCCTGTGGATTTGGAAATAAGCTTTGTTTCCAAATAATAATCCTTGTTAAGCTCTAAAACATTGGAGGAGAAGGTAACCTCCATTTCCTTAGTGAGGTTTTCCATCTCGCTTGTTGCATATACGTTATCTTCTGCGTCGATGATGCGGTTTTCAAGCTTCCAGTCGCTTATATCAAAGCCACCGCTATAATCATAAAGCCATACACGCAGATTGATATCGCTTACGCCGTCGTTACCGTAAATCATACCCTTATAGTTGGGTGTAACGAGAGCTGTTTCCATGGGGTCAAAAAGCACCTTTGTAAGCTCCATATCGTCCATATAAGCTACGCTGCCGGGAGCCATACCACTCATAAATGCGTGGATACGCACTGTATAGAAATCGTCACCATCGTCAAGGGTATTCGCCTCACGAGGGATTGTAACGATACCTGAACGCTCAACCCATTCTCCGTCCTGCATATTCTTGTCGTTAGCTTTTTGCTTATTGTCTTCTGTAAGCCACTTTCCGTCGTCGCCGTATATCTGAACGAGGGGGCTGATTGAACCTGTTGTGGTACAACCCACAGTCTTGAATTTTGCCTTATAGGAATACCAGTCACCGGGTTTTGCATTATGGTCAACGAATGCAAGCTGATACTGTGTATAGCCTGAATCGGGCATTTCTACACGAACACACTTGGAGCCGTCAACACCCTCACCATCAACAATTTCCCATTTTCCGGGACAATAACCCAGCTCAAATACACCAAGGTCATCGCTTTCAAAATCGTATGTGCCAAGCACCTGCTGACGGTAGTTATTTACATCATAGGGCTTAGGCATCTGCTCTGTAAGCTTATCATCCGGGATAGGCTTAGAGAAGTTCCACCACTGATGCTCTGTATCCCAAAGGGGGTCTGCCTGCGACACAACGCCAAAAAGCATCTGGCAAACCTGTGCACGGGTAGCAGGTGCAGTGGGGTTAAAGCTTTCGCCCTCGCTGAGCTTAATTACATTGCGGTGGCAAAGCTCTTTTACTGCATCCTTTGCATAATCTGCAACGGATTCCATATCTGCGGGAATAACCTCAGAGGTTTCCTCGATAAATACGGGAACAAGAATTTCGCTAAGGCGTGCCATCAACACTGCGCAGTCCTGCTTTGTTACATACTGACCTACACCGAATTCATTTTCCCTGATGCCCTTGTAAATATCCATCTCTTTTGTGGTTTCTACATAGGGTTCATACCAGCTGCCGGGTACAACATCAATAAAGCTGCCGGTGTTTGTGCTAAGCTCACATTCGAGGCTTGCTGCAATTACTTTTGCAAATTCCTCTCTCTTTATGGGTTCCTCAGGAGCAAAGATTTTTTCGCTTTTACCGTTGATTATATCCCAAAGGTAGAGGAAGGATATCTCCTCATATGCATAATGAGAAATCGGCACATCGTCGAAGGGGTTATATTTAACCTCTTCGGCGAGTACTGAAAATGATGCAAAAAGCATTATTGCAGATAAAAGTAAGCTGATTATTTTCTTCATAAAGTTACCTGCTTTCTTAATTCAGTGAAAGAATTATTTTTTCTTCCACTCGTCATACTGTCTTTGAAGTTCCTCAAACACCTTTTCGCTGCCTGCAATTTTGAATTTTTCGATTGCCTCGGGAAGCGCTGTTGCAGGGTCAAGAACACCTGTTGTAAGACCGGGCATATACTGCTTGTATACATTGTTCATAGCTGCAATTTCACTGGAAAGATTGGAAATATCAAATGTAAAACCAAGCATAGGTGACTTGAAGGATTCTTCGTTAAACTTTGCATACGCGTCCCAAAGGTCTGCGGGCGATCCGGGTGAAAGCTTGAGAAGGTAACGGTTACCCTGTGTATAAGCTTCTCCACGGTAGTCGTTTTCGGTAACTGATTTTACACCATCGGGGTATCTGATGGTTATACCGTCATCTTCAAGGAAGTAGTGTTGTCCTTCAATACCATAAACATAGAGGTTGTGAAGATATTCGTCTGTGTAGAGGAGGTTAAGGAATTCCATTGTCTTCTCAGGATTCTTGGAGGTTCTTGAAATAGCCTGCATAGAAGCCTGAATATAGGCTGTTGTAATGATAGGCTCCTCAATGTTAATGAATACTCTCAGCTCATCTTCGGGCTTTTCGGCATTAAGTTGCTCTTCCTGATAAGGAATAAGTTCCATGCAGTTCATAAAGAATTTAATGTCGTTACTTGTTGTTGCTGTATCAGCATCTGGTCTTAAATAACCCTTCTGATACCAACGGTGCATCATATCAAAGAAATCCTTTGCAACATCTGTTTCTATCCAGTTTACAACCTTAGAGTAATCACCGTGAAGGTCAAATGCACCAAGAACACTGTTATTGATATGCTCAAAAGGAAGAAGCTTCTTTATGTAGTCATTACCTCTTAAATCTGTAGGATAATATGTAGGTTCGTTTTTCTTGATGATTTCAAGGAATGGCTCCATATCAGCAAGAGATTTAACATTACTGAAATCAAAGTTATACTTTTCTACAAGTGATTTTTTGCATCCTATTACGTACTGTGTTCCCCAGTCTTTATTTGAGGGTGCAGCATAAATCTCGCCATCGTATTTTGCAACATCCCAAGCATATTCAGGAAGAACTTCAAGAATGCCCTGACCGTGTGATTCAAGAAGGTCATTAAGAGGAAGATATGCACCGCCGTCAACGTTATGTGCAAAATTCACAACACGGCAAAGGTCAAATTCTTCACCTGAGTTCATAATAAGCTTCATCTTTTCTTCATAATCGGCGTAGCCAAAGTTAATCATCTTAACTGTTGCGCCAATCTTTTCTTTAAGGTATTCGTTTATTTTTTCGTTTACAAGTTCGTGGTCCTTAGTTGTATCGCCAAGGTTATACCAAACGATTTCGTAATATTCGCCATCACTGGTTTTCTTTTCGCAGCCGCTGAAAACTGCAAGACAAAGCACCAGTGCAAGCGCGAGGCTTATGAGTTTTACCATTTTTTTCTTCATAGTTTTTTCTCTCCTTTAAAATAATTTTGGATATATAAATTAATTAAAATTAATTACTCTTTAACCGATCCTATTGTAATACCGCTGATGAAGAATTTCTGAAAGAAGGGATACGTTACCAGAATAGGTGTTACCACCATAACA
Organism: Clostridia bacterium; assembly: GCA_017505525.1. Lineage (GTDB taxonomy): Bacteria > Bacillota > Clostridia > UMGS1883 > UMGS1883 > UMGS1883. The sequence continues at coordinate 16,883 of JAFVPB010000003.1, read as the reverse complement.
ACTAACGCCATCTTTACACTCTCCTCGGGAAGGTTTTCGTTAAGACGTTGAAGTTCAACGCCGGTAAGGCCGGTGTTCGCCGCATTGGAAAGATACTGAATTTCATTCTCAATGCGTTTTAAAAGAAGCTGTATCGGTACGATATCGTCATTTTTCACTATATAAAGGAAGGCCTGATACCAGTCGTTCCAATATGCAACTGCAAGGAAAAGGGCAATTGTTGCCACAACAGGTTTACACATAGGAAGCACTATCTGCCAGAAGCAACGCCAGTCGCCCGCACCGTCAATTTTTGCCGCTTCAACAACAGTGGGTGGAACTGAGGTACGCATATATGTTCTTAAAATAAGTATGTATGTACCATTCACGCAAAGAGGCAAAATCAAAGCAAGGATATTATCTCTTAATCCCAGTACGTTTGACACCATCATATAAATGGGAATCATACCACCACTGAAAAGCATTGTTATATAAACAAACATTACATACTGCTTTTTCCACGGAAAGCTGTTACGTGTTATAGCATAGGCAAAAGTCGTCATTACAAAGAGTCCTGCAACAGTTCCTACTATAGTAACAAAGATTGATATTCCGTATGCCTGCCAGATTTGTGAGCCGGCTTTAAAAAGATATTCGTATGCACTTGTGGACCATTTTGACGGAATAAGCTTATAACCTTCGAGCATCAGCGTTTCATTATCCGTAAAGGAAACAGAAATCGTCAGAAGCAGGGGTATCAGCATCGAAAATGACAGAAGAGTTGTTATAGTCGTCATTATTGCCTTAATGCTCTTTGGTAAATCCTCTCTCTTTATATCTTTTTCCACAAATTCGTTTTTCTTAAATAACTTCATTTTTATTCACCTCCATATTTTGTCTTACAGATTAAAACATTGCGTCATCAGGGGATACCTTTCTAACTATGGCATTAGTGGTTATTACCAATATGCACGCTACAATGCTTTGGTAAAGACCTGTTGCCGCCGTCATTCCAAGATTGCTTCCCTGTGTAAGACCATTATATACGTAGGTATCAATTGTGCTTGTTACGTTATAAAGAGCACCTGAATTTCTTGTAACAAGATAGAACAGACCGAAATCTGAACGGAACACTGATCCCATATGAAGAATAAGCATAACTATTACGATGGATTTGAGCATTGGAACTGTTATGTAACGCACTTGCTGAAACCAACCTGCGCCGTCAATCTTTGCAGCCTCATAATAGTCAAGGCTGATACCCTTAATGCTGCTATAATAGATAATTGAGCTATAACCTATACCCTTCCAGAAATGTGCTATCGGTAAAATAAACGGCCAAGCCTTCGGTTCGTTATACCAGTTTATCGGTGTTCCGCCAAAAAACTCGATAATGCCGTTAAGTATACCCTTGTCGAAACTTAAAACAGTATATACGAAGTAGCTTCCTACAACCCATGAAATGAAATGGGGGAAAAGCACCAAAATCTGGTTTACTGTATTAAGACGGGTTTTTCCAAGCAAATCAAAAATGATTGCAAGGATTACCGCTAGAATTGCACCCAAAATAATAAATACAAGATTGTAACACAGCGTGTTTCTGGTAATAATCCAGGCATCTGATGTCTTAAACAGAAATTCAAAATTTTTAAAACCGACCCATTCGCTGCCGAAAAAGCCTTTGTATGCCTTGAAGTCCTGAAATGCCATCAACGCGCCAAACATAGGGCAGTAATTGAGCAAAATCAATAATACTGTCACGGGTAAGGTCATTAAAAGCAATACCTTATTTTTGTAAACTTCCTTTAAAAATTTCATTCGTCTCACCTATCATTTCTATATTTATATTAAGATTCTTTATTTACAGGCAGGATGATTTGTGCTGTCATACCGCCATCACTGTTTTGTGAATAGCTAAGTTTATATCCATTGCCGTAAAGCTGGTTTATTCTCATCGCCACATTCCTTACTCCCAGATGATACTTGAAAGACTCTTCGTTATTGCCGTTAAGTATTTCCGAAAGCTTTTCAAGGTCGCAGCCTTTTCCATCATCACTTACAAGAATTTTTATATAATCCTCTTGATGTTTAACTGATATATTTATGTTTATTCCATTGCTTTCTGCCCCAAGCCCGTGTACTATTGAATTTTCCACAAGTGGTTGAAGAATGCATTTGGGAAGCAAACATTCAAGACACGATTCTTCAGCATCAATTGTCAGTTCAATATCGTCTGCATATCTCTTTTTCTGCAATATAACGTACTTCTCTACATTTTCAAGCTCCTCTCTGAGATTGGCCAGTATTTTTCCATCCTTTATACTATAAGAAAATATCTGACTGAGAAGGTCCGTCATTTCGCCTATGTCATCCTGATTATTTTCCATCGCAAGCCACGATATGGAATCGAGAACATTATAAAGAAAATGGGGATTTATTTGCGCTTGAAGCATCTGAATTTCCAGTTGTCTTGATTTTTCGTTCTGTTCATTTTCTCGCTCTATTGAAGCTTCTATTTTTCCCAAAAGGGCATTAAATGCCCGATATAGCTCCCCAATCTCATCCTTTGCCTTCGGTTGTACGTCTGCAAGAACAAGATTTTCATAGCTAATCTGGCTGATTGAATGGGATAATCTCTTGATAGGTCTTGTCAGATAGTATGACAATATGTATATCAGTACTGCAGCAAGAATTACTGCTATAATAATAGCAACAATAGCAATATTTCTCACATCATTACCTTTAAGATATATACTGTCCTTTGTTGTTACTGAAACGAAGGTTACTCCCGTATCGCTTCTTGCAATGCTGATATAGTAATCATCATTATCTATCTGCTCGGTCATACTCAGCCCTATGGGGTTATCCCTTAGAATCTCTGCTATAAGGTCAGCGGAGTGTTCCTTTTCTGTGGCATCTATAATCTTGTTATCTTGATCAAGAATAATTATCTCACTATCCCCTGTAACCATACGCCGTTGCATATTACTCAGAAGTCTTTCACAATTTATTCCCACTACGCCGATACCCATATATCCGCGCCCATCAGGAAAGGGAAAACCATGTTCACTGATAGCCTTTGAAAAGAAAATATACTTAGGCTGCTCCTCCACGGTAAAGGTCTGCCTTGGCGCGCTGCTTTCAAGAGTTTCCTTATACCATTTCATATCATGTAGCTTCTCTGTGCTGTATATGCCGAAATCTTCATTTTGCAAGGGGTTGTATACCATATTTTTAAAGGATGCTGCAAGCGGAAGCTCCTCGTTTATGTAAAAATGAAGCATATAATCCTCTGCGTAGGGACCCACGGAAAGTTCAAAGATGTTTTTATACTCATCCATTAGCAAAATCTTTTCTCTGGCTTTTTCTTCAGGCGAGTTTTCCTTTTCCTTTAGTGCTTCTACAATAAAATCATTATCGCCTACGGCTGCAAAACTACGGCTTATACCTGCCGCAATGCTGTCAAGTCCTGCTACATTTTCCTGCATTATTCCATTAATATCGCTTTTTACCTGATTTTCAGTAACATCCTTAAAGTTGCTGTACATAAACACACCCAAGAAACCTGCTACCACAAGAAACGACGCTAACATCGAAATCAATACCTTGGAACGAACACTCATCACTCGCTCCCCCCGTTCCGGTATTTATTGATGTATTCTGTGGGGGACATATTAGTCGCACTTTTAAATACTTTTGAAAAATACTGTATATTGTCATATCCTACAAGAGCTGATATGTATGTTACAGAAAAATTCGTTTCCCGTATAAGTTGCGACGCTCTTTGTATTCTTTTATCAGTTATGTAATCTACAATTGTGGTACCCTCTTTCCTTTTAAAAAGGCCACTAAGATAAGATACCGAGAAATTAAAGCGATTTACAATATCGGAAGTGGAAAAGCCGCACTCGCAGTAATGTCTGTCAATGTAGCTCTTTATTTCCTCTACGCTCACCTTTTCCTTTCGGGGTTCTTCGGAGTTTTTAACATTTATAATCCTGTCATATACACGCAAAAGAAATGTAGCAAATTCTTCCTCCGAGGTACATCCGTCAAGTTCACGCAGAAGAGACTCTTCAAAAAAGTGCTCTTCATCAATTTCTCTAACAAATTCTGCTATGATATGGAACAAGAAAGTGTAGTATTCTTTCAGCAACTTTATATTGGTTTTTCCAACCTGCTTGCTAACGGAAAGGGCATTGCTGAGGACAGTCTTATCATTTTCCCGAAATGCTTTTTTCACAACGTTTCTGAAATTGCTGTTGTACATAAGAGCATCCAGCTTTTTCTTCTGCTTCTTTTCCTCGCTGACCTCCCGAACCATATCAGATAGTGTTCGCAGCTTTTCTTTGTTAATCGGTTTTAAAATGTACTTTTGCACGCCGTATTGCAAAGCCTCCTGCACCAAATCAAACTCGTTGTATGCAGAAAGGAGAACCAATGCTGTTCCTGGGAAATGCTTGTGAACAAATTTGCTCAGCTCCAGCCCATCTATATCGGGCATTTTCACATCAGATATAATAAAATCAACCCGATGTTCCTTTAAATAGTCCACAACCTCCTGTCCGCTTTTGCATGCCATAGCAAGTCTTGCATCTAGGCTTTCCCAATCAACAAGCTTCTGTAATCCGCGCCTTACATTAACGTCATCGTCAACAATTATAACGTCAATCATTTTTTCACCCTCAATTCATTTTACATTTCCGACCTGTACGTATTTTCATTCTACCATATAGTAAAAGTAAGCACAAACGGAAATAAAATCCAACTTGAAGTATTCAGGCAATCTTCTCATTATAATTATATTGCACAAAAAAGCTTGTGTCATTTGTAAATTTTTCGTTAAAACTTATAAAATTTTATTTCAGGGCTATAAAAACGTCTTTCACACTGACATTTCGTATAGTTTCAGGGTCGAAATTATCATTTTCTGCCTTGATGTGAATGTTCTCAAATGAAAAATCCGAAAGAATATACTGGGCATCCTCCCTCTTCACCTTAAAATACGTCCTACATTCACAATCACAGTTGCGGAGAGTAATGTTATTAGCGTATGAAAGGGGAATGTCTTTCCTGTCCTTTAAATCGTAAAACTGCATCCACGGATTGATATTTATAAAGTCAGAAATCGAGCCCTTAATATCCTCCATCAAAATATACTCGTAATGCTGGGGTGTATCGGGTCGCATTTTAAGACACAGCATAATCGATGCATTATCCACGGTTATGCGCCTTACGATGACATTTCTGTTATGTACAGATTCCGATCCGCAAGTAAGACAGCTATGACAGAATCCATAGGTGCAATCTTCCACAATAACTCTTTCATTAGAGCCGTTTTCGGGGGCAGTGTCCGCCCAGGGACCTTTACCACCCTTTAATACTACAGAATCGTCATTAACCTCCATATAACATTCTTTAACTAACACATCACTGCACACGTCAATATCAATAGCATCAGTACTGGGGGAAGGAACGGGTGATGCAGGAGAGAAAATATAGCACCCGATAAATTTCACGTGATGGCACTTATAGATATGATTTGTCCAGAAATGAGAATTTTGCAGATGGAGATTTGCTATAAGTACATTACTGCTGTTAGAAATATATACAAGCCTGGGACGTTGCTCATCCTTATTGGTACAGTTGGGATTCCATTTACGTCTGAGCCAGAATGCTTTCCATGCTTTAAGTCCGTTTCCGTCAATTGTACCTTCTCCACACATTGTGAAACCATCTACTCCATCAGCATTTATAAGAGCAGGATAATACATACAGCTCTCACCCTCTATTCTTGTATCGCACACGGGATAATCGCTTATATCATCGCTTCCTTTAAGAGTGGCCCCTGCACAAACGTAGAGATTTACGCCCTGTTTAAAGAATAGCGCCCCTGTCATATATGTACCCTCAGGCACAACAATTACTCCGCCGCCGCTTGTGTATGCCTTATCGATAAGCGCCTGTATTTCCTGCGTGTAAATCTTGCCGTCATCCTTAACTCCGTGCTCCGTAATAATATACTGTTGTCCCAGTGCATCAAGCTCAGGCACATCGGTTTCATAAAACCAAGTTTCTATTGGTGTTGAGTCGGGGAAAAATTCTTTTTTCTTCATTTTGCAAACCTCCTGACTATATTGTTCTTTTATTTTATCACGCACACAACGCTGTGAAAATTGTAAAATCTTTTACTGCACTTGTAAATTTTTGCACCTCCTTGACAAACCCTTTTTAGATTTATATACTAAAAAAAAGGAAGTGGCAATAAATGAGATACAGATTTTTAAGATTTCCAGATGGGAAAGCAAAAGCCGTTACCCTTAGCTATGATGATGGTACTGTAAACGATATAACTCTTAGCGAGACCCTTTCGGCATACAGTATGAAAGCCACATTCAACCTTAACGGCAGCGCTTTTCGCCAAGAAGGTTATCTAAAAAAAGAGGACGTGGAAAAATACATCCTGTCTAATGGGCACGAGGTGGCAATTCATGGATATTTTCACCGAGGGAATGGAATGCTTCGCCCCATTGAGGGCATCCGTGAAATGCTCGACTGCCGTTTGGAAATGGAAAAGGAATATGGCAGAATTATCCGTGGTATGGCATACCCCGATATGGGAGTAGACCTGTTTACCACTCCATTTACATATGAAGATGTCAAATCATACCTCACAAGCCTTGACATTGTTTATGCCAGAGTGTGGGGGCACGACAACAACGCCTTTATGCTTCCTAATGATTGGCATAGATGGGCACCCTCTCTTCACCACGATAATCCTGATGCACAAAGCTATATTGACGAGTTTTTAAGACTTGACCCCAATGGAAATAAGCAATTGCTATTCCGCTATCCCAGGCTTTTTTATATGTGGGGACATGGGGTTGAGTTTGCAGATAATTGGGGAGTTTTGGAAGATATATGCAAAAAGCTTTCGGGCAAATCAGACATTTGGTATGCAACTAACATTGAAATTTATAATTATGTGGAAGCATATAACTCTCTTATATACAGTGCCGACGGAACAATTATTTATAATCCCACGCTTTATGATGTTTTCTTTGATTCTGACGGAAAAACATACTGCGTGGAAAGCGGCAAAACTATCACTATTGGAGGTAATTAAAATGGATTGGGAAAAAGAATTGTACGACAATAATGAAAAACCGCTCGATAAGCTGGTTGACGGATATAGCCACACTTCCATTTTCCGTAAAATGGCGTTTATCGGCGACAGTCTTTCCTCAGGAGAGCTTGAATATGTAGCCGATTCAAAAAAATACTGTTATGACTGTTTTGAATATTCCTGGGGGCAGTATATCGCAAGAAAAAATGGTCTTACGGCATACAACTTTTCAATGGGCGGACTGTCTACCCAAGATTATATCAACGGATTTCTTGACAAAAAGGGCGTTTGGGATAAGGATAAGGCGTGTCAAGCATACGTTATCGCTCTGGGAGTTAATGATGTTTATGGCAACAATATGCCAATCGGCTCCATAGAGGATATTAATAAGGACGATTGCACAAAAAACAGGCCCACATACATAGGCTACTATGCCGCCATCGTGGCAAAATATAAGGAAATCAGCCCCGACGCGCATTTTTTCTTTGTAACCGTTCCCAATACAAACACCCCGGAACGTGACGAAAAAACTTTCGGTATAATAAACGCTATTTATGCATTGGCCGATTATTTTGACAATTGTTATGTCATTGACCTTTATAAATATGCACCTGTCTATGACGACAGGTTTAAAAAACATTTTTATCTTAATGGACATATGAGTCCGGCAGGATATTTATTTACCGCAAGGCTTATTGATTCCTACATTGACTATATTATTCGCCATAATCCAGATGCATTCAGAAACACGGGATTTATCGGCTTGGATATGGACAAATACGATTTTTGCGTATAATGCAGTAATACTATTAAAAACCGCTTAAAACGGAGAAACTTTCCATACAAAAAGCATTCCATCTGTAATCTTTAGTTAATCTTACTTCTACTTTTTACCTCTAAGCAAAGGTCTGATAAATAAAGCCGGAGAAAACCCTAAAAATTTTCATCTAAATAATAGCAGAAAGAAAAAGATTATGAACACACATACGCAAGCACGCAAAAAATTTATTATCAAAGTAATGCCGTTACTTACCCAAGGGGTTGTAACGGTATTACGCATTTTCTAACCATTCTTTTTCTTTTTATTCAGCATCTCTATTGCTATTTCGAGCATTACGACAAGCATTATTCTTACGTGCTTCATAACCTTATCATCTACCCCCCACTACCCATCCAGTATATGTATTCTTCAATTTCAGTAGTTGCTTTTTGTGTTTTCACTTCCAAAGCCGCAAAACGAATCAAACTCCCACCAGTTTCTTCCATCGTAATAGCTTTGTATGGGATTTCATCCATTTCAGAAGTTCTGTGAGTTATAAAATTAGATGGTCGTTTACATCAATACTAAATATAATAGTCAGTCAAAACGCAAAAAGCGCGAAAAAAAGAAAAACGGCTTAACCCTATTGGTTAAGCCGTTTTAAGTTGGAAGAGCCGAACGGTTTAGATGCCATTTATTTTAGCTAAATTTTGCAACAAGTGCAAAGCTAAATTATTGCTCCGCAATAGCTAAATAACTCCTTTGGAGTAGCAAAATTAAATTCGCCAAAGCTGACCGAAGGTCAATTTAGCTACGAAGTAATTTAGCGTGCAACAGCACATTTAGCTCGCCGTCAGGCGAATTTAGCTGAAAAAAAGACATTTTTCTTTGTTGAAAAATGTCTTTTTTTCTGGCTTTCACGTTCATAATAGATGCAACAGATTTTAGCTAAATTTTGCAACAAGTTGCAAAGCGAAATTATTGCTCCGCAATAGCTAAATAACTCCTTTGGAGTAGCAAAATTAAATTCGCTTTCAGCGTGCGTAGCACATTTAGCTGCCGCAGGCAATTTAGCTGAGCTTGCTCAATTTAGCTCGCGCAAGCGAATTTAGCTGAAAAAAAGACAGATTTCTTGTCGAAATCTGTCTTTTTTTCTGGAGGCGCCACCCAGACTTGAACTGGGGATAAAGGCTTTGCAGGCCTCTGCCTTACCACTTGGCTATGGCGCCATATAATAAAAGACGCTAAGCGTCTTTTATCTTTGGAGCGGAAGACGAGATTCGAACTCGCGACGTTCACCTTGGCAAGGTGACGCTCTACCACTGAGCCACTCCCGCAGATGGTGCCTTCGGGTGGAATCGAACCGCCGACACAGGGATTTTCAGTCCCTTGCTCTACCGACTGAGCTACAAAGGCATTTTGGCGACCCGGATGGGGCTCGAACCCACGACCTCCAGCGTGACAGGCTGGCGTTCTAACCAACTGAACTACCGGGCCAAAATGGTGGGAACAATAGGGCTCGAACCTATGACCCTCTGCTTGTAAGGCAGATGCTCTCCCAGCTGAGCTATGCTCCCATTTGTTATCACTACCGACAACGTTGATAATTATAACAAATCATTGGCAAAATGTCAACACTTTTTTTTGAAAAATTTTTAATTTTTTTCAATTATTTTTTTATGCCTGTAAATACTCTTCTGCCGAGGTTTCTATAACCGTTTTTACAAGCTCCACCGAAGCTTTATAATCGGCAATATCAATCACTTCATTTGCGGAATGAATATACCTTGTTGGGATGGAAATTGTTCCTGCAGGCACACCGTTTCCCGAAAGATGGATTGCACCTGTATCAGTTCCGCCATAGGAAGATGCCTCAAGCTGAAACTTTATGTTTGCGTTTTTCGCGCAATCGAGCATATATCTTCTTGCCGAAGGATGAATTATATATGATGAATCCTTCATTTTAACGGCAGGACCTTCTCCGAGCTTCAAATTAAGCTCCAAAGATGCAGGAGTATCCCCCACGTTTGAAACATCCACAGAAACCGCCATATCGGGCTCTACACTGTTTGAAGCTACCTTGGCACCGCGAAGCCCCACCTCTTCCTGAGAAGTAAACACAACGAACAAATCGTTTGCGCTTTTTTCAGCTTTTTTAACCGCCTCAATAAGAATAGCACAACCCGCTCTGTCGTCAAGAGCCTTTGATATAGCTCTGTTTCCGTTTTCGTAAAACTGCGAATGATATACTGCCATATCGCCTATTTTAACTTTTTTCTCGGCATCTTCGCGCGAAGTTGCTCCAATATCAATATACATTTTGCTAAGATTGATATTCGACGGATTTTCCTTGTTTTCGTATGAAATTGTACCAACAGTGCCGTTTTCGAAAACAACACGCGAGTTAATACTATTATATGCTAAAATACCTCCAACGTTTCCAAAACGTAAAAATCCCGAATTATCTATATAGGTTACAACAAATCCTATTTCGTCCATATGGGCACAAAGCATCAGCTTTTTGCCGTTACCTTTTTTATGGCATATTAAATTTCCCAAGGCATCGGTATATATTTCATCAAAGCACTCTTTAACTTCTTCTTTTATAATTTCCCTGATACCGTCTTCTCTTCCCGAGGGAGAAGTACAAAGAGCAAGTTTTTTAAGAAGTTCCATTAAAGTCCACTCCTTTCGATATTCTTACAAACAAGTTTTGAAAGTTCCTTAAGTGATTCGTAATCGGATAAATTCATAACGCTTACCGGCGAATGAATATATCTGCAGGGCGCCGCAAGCACAGCCGTTTTAACACCTGTCCCAGATGTTACAATCGCTCCTGCATCTGTTCCACCCATTATGGTTTTTTTAATCTGCAATTTAATATTGTTTTCTTTTGCAATCTCTACAATAAAATTAAAATATTCTCTGTTTGATATTGCGGCTCTGTCCATAGCAGTTAAAACTGCGCCATCACCAAGCCTTGTTACCTGATTGTGCTCCATACTGCCATACACATCAGAGCACGTTGTACCCTCAATTACAAGAGCTATATCAGGCTTAATATTGTAGGAAGCTACCTTTGCTCCTCTTGTTCCTATTTCTTCCTGAACAGTGAACACAAAATACATATCACTGTCGTAGGTTTCTTTCATTAATTCTAAAAGAATCGCACAACCCACTCTGTCGTCGAGTGCCTTGCTTTTAACAAGGTTATTTCCAAAAGGAGTGTATTCTCCGTCAAACACCGCTGCATCTCCAAGCGAAACTTTTTTCTCTGCCTCGCTTCTGTTTGATGCACCGATATCAATATACATATTTTTAAATTTTAGCGGGGTCGACATTTCGTCGCTCGTTTGAAGATGAACTGCCTTTGCACTTATAATGCCTGGGATTTTTTTCTCGCCTATATAAACTTTTTTACTGCACAAAACAGCAGTTTCTATTCCGCCGAGAGCATTGAATTTTAAATAACCGCTATCAGTAATTCCCGTTATTAATAGCCCTACCTCGTCCATATGTGCCGCCACCATCACCTTCTTACCTGCACCCTTTTTATGGCAGATAAGATTACCTATAGAATCGGTGTAGATTTCATCGGCAACTGCATGCTCTTTTAAGAAATTACGCACCGAATCCTCAAAGCCTGATGGAGCGCCAAGATTTGCAAGTTCTTTTAAAAACATAAACATTCACCATCCTTTAATTCTTTTATAGTAAATGCTATGATTTTTGCCGTAGCTTCAATATCGTCTGTTGATGCAACCTCGTAATTAGAGTGCATATAGCGCACAGGGATTGAAATTAAAGCCGTTGGAACGCCACAAGCAGCCGTCTGAATTTCCCACGCATCTGTACCTGTATCGCCCGAGCATGCCTCAAGCTGAATATCTATAGAATTCTTTTTCGCCTGATTAAGCATCATTTTTGTAAACTTGGTATGAAGATTGGGGCCAACCGTTACAACGGGGCCATTTCCGCAAGGGAAAGCATCATCACGCACATCATCACTCTCGCCGTGGCACACATCTATTGCAATTGCGCACCCGGGCATAATATGCGATGCGGCAACCCTTGCCCCGCGCAAACCAAGCTCTTCCTGAACTGTTGCAACACAGATTATCTCGTTTTCTATTTTCTCGTCTTTTAATATTTCAAGAGTACGCAAAATAGCGGCTAATCCTCCACGGTCGTCGATACATCTTGCCGCTACAATTTTATTTGAAAGCTCGGTATAGTTTGTGTTTATGGTTATCATATCTCCCACGCTCACAAGCTTCTCGGTTTCTTCCTTGCTGTAGCCAATATCTACGCACAGCTCCCCTATTTTCGATGCCTTACTCCTGTCGTTTACAAGGTGCGGAGGCTTTGCCCCGATAACGCCGAAAAGCTTTTCCTTTCCGTGCACTGTAACCTCTGTTCCCGGAAGCACCTTGGGATCAAACCCCCCGATAGTTATAAAATTAAGGCTACCCTTGTCGGTAATTCTTGAAACCATTAATCCAAGTTCATCCATATGCGCTTCAATCATAATGGATGGGGCAGTGTTATTCGTTCCCTTTCTTCTTCCGATAACGTTACCTATTCCGTCGATTTCAACAGTGTCGCAAAATTGAGAAAACAGTTTCTTTATTAATTCTTGAATATCTTTTTCATTTCCGCTTACGCCAAGCTTCTCGTCAAGCATTTTAAGATATTGTGCTGCCGTCATAATTTTCATTCCTTTAAAGATTGTTAACTATATTTTTAAATAAGTTTCCGCGTTCCTCAAAATTATTGAACATATCGAAACTTGTGCTCGCATTTGAAAGAAGAACAACATCTCCTTTTTCACTCGCATTACGTGCCGCAGAAACTGCCTCTTCATAGTTTTGGCAAAACTCCGTTTTAATATCCGCACCAATCCCTGTTTCTTTCACATATTTATCAAGCGATTCTTTAATAACAGGGCCTGTTTTACCAATAAGTACAATATGCTTTGTTTTTTTTGCAAGCCATTCGCCAAGCTCGTCGTAGCTGATGCCCTTATCTTTTCCGCCTGTGATAAGCACTACCTTATCAAAAACCTTAAGGGTGTTGATAGTTCTGTTGGGGCTTGAATCAATTGAACTGTTGTAGTATCTTACGCCATCAAGCTCGCGCACAAATTCAATTCTGTGCTCCACTCCGCCAAATGTTCTTGCCACATTAATAATAGCTTCTTTTTTAGCCAAACCTTTTGTAGCCGAAATTGCTGCCATATAGTTTTCCACGTTGTGCTTTCCGGGAATTTTAATATCTGCCTCATCCATTATTTTTTCGCCGAAAGCAAATATTTCACCGTTTTCTGTGTAAACATCGCACGAATTTTCATAACCAAACACCGTAACATTTCCCTTTGCACTTTTTCCAAGAGAATATGAAACATCGTTTGCTTTATTAACAACAAGCACTCCATCCTCATTCTGATTAAGGAAAATATTGCATTTTGCTTCAATATACTCTTCATAAGATTTGTGCATATCAAGATGGTTTGGTGAAATATTTGTTACAACTGCAACATCGGCACTTTTTTTCATTGTGTGGAGCTGAAAGCTTGAAAGCTCAAGCACTGCTATATCAGTTTCTTTTATCTCATCAGTCCTACATAAAAGCGGTGTGCCTATGTTTCCACCTAAATGGCAGTTATATCCGCTTTCAGTAAGAATTTTATATATAAGCGTTGTAGTGGTTGTTTTTCCGTCGCTTCCCGTTACCGCAATAATTTTTGAGGGGCAAACCTCGAAAAACACTTCCATTTCGCTTGTGATTATACTTCCGTTTTCACGCGCATTTATAAGCGCACTGTGGTCAAACCTCATTCCCGGAGTTTTAAAGATAATATCTCCCGAAAGATTATCCAGATAGTTTTCACCGCAAACAAGCTTTGCGCCCATTTTTTTAAGCTTTTCGCCGTTTTCTCCAAGTTTATCTTCTGTTTTTTTATCGTAAGCCGTAACTATAGCTCCGTTTTCACACAAAAGCTCTATAAGAGGCATATTACTTATTCCTATGCCTACAACGCCTATTTTTTTGCCCTTCACATAATTTTTAAAAGCATTAAATTTACTCAAGATTAAAACCTCTTATCTTATATAATTTGTCTTAATTTTTGCTTCTGTTTCGGGAATATCTATTCCTGCATTTTTTCCCGCTTCAATACATTTAACTAGCCACGCCATATTCTTTCCAAGTGTTCTCATTGTCTGAATGCCCTCTTCATCGTGCATAACCTCGTCGGGATTTGTGCCGTGTACCATATTCCAGTACTGCGATGTAACAACAGGCATCTGCATAATTTCGGGATATTTTAAAAGTTGGTCAAGAGTGGCAGTTGTTCCTGCTCTGCGGGCAGATGCTACTGCCGCGCAAGGCTTATGCGCAAGTTTTTTTGCTCCACCTGCGTAAAAAAGTCTGTCGAGGAAAGAGGTCATCTCGCCTGATGCTGCCGCATAGTGTACGGGTGAGCCGAAAACAAATCCGTCTGCACCCTCAATCTTTTCTATAGCATCATTCACACAATCATTTGTTATACATTTTCCTGTTTTCGCACAATATTTGCAACCCAAACAACCTTTCGTTGTTTTACCTGCCTGAAAAATTTCAGTTTCTATGCCATACTTTTCAATTTCTTTAGCTACTACGCTAAGTGCCGTATATGTACAGCCTTTTTCATTCGGACTTCCGTTAAATAAAATTACTTTCATTATTATTCTCCTTTACTTTTTATGGATTACACCCTTTGCAAGCAGAATATCCAAGGATAATTGCTTCTTCGCGGGAGTTTAACTTCACACTATTACTTTCCTTTGGTAGATTTCCGCACGTATCACGGTGAAAAACGTGTGATTTTTTATTTCCTATATAGCTGATTTGCGTTATTACTTCTTTTTTAATCAGTTCTTCTTCATTATAGTATATTTTCTCTCCGTCGCATTTTAACACTATTGTTCCCAGTTCATCACACCTTAAAATATTTGCGCCAACCTCACCAAGCCTTTCTATTGCCTCTTCATGCGGATGGCCATACATATTTCCCTTTTCCGATTGTATTACTGCAACAGTCGGCTCTACTGCGCGCAGAAAATCGTAGTTTGATGCATAACGGCTTCCGTGATGTCCAACCTTTAAAACATCTGCTTTAAGCTCCTCTTCTTCTAAAAGCTTCTCTTCAACACTTTTTTCAGCATCGCCCATAAATAACATATTTGTGTTTTTAAAGTATATCATCATTACAAGGGAATTATCATTTGTATCTCCAAAACTTTCGTAAGGGGAAATAAATTTAAAGTCGAAATCTTCTTCTCTGTATCTGCAGCCTATTTCAGGCACTGTTACGGATATATTTTCTTTATATAGTGTCTCGAGAAGTTCTTCATAAAAATAAGCATCCGATAATTCGTCCGACATCAAAACCTCTTTCGGAGAAAACTCCCGAATAACCTTCGCCGCACCGCCAAGATGATCATCGTGCGGGTGTGTACCTATAAAATAATCAAGGCTTTCAATTCCCAGGGATTTAATATATTCTGTAATCTTATGTCCACTTTCCTTTGTGCCTGCATCAATAAGCATAGATGTGTTTTCACTAAGCACCAAAATGCAATCTCCCTGCCCCACATCAATAAAATGGAGTTCAAGAGAAGAATCTGTTTTATAATTAACTGTGTTTTCCGAAACAGTCGTGCCTGTGCATGCAGTAAGAAGAAATAAAAGTGCAATTAAAATTGATAATAGTCTTTTCCTCATTTTGTTTCTCCGTTAATTAGTTATAGGGAATTTGCGTCTTTGCAAATTCCCTACATTTGTATTTACTATTTAACTGGTTTGCATCTTCGCAGACCTTCTTTTGAAGATTACTCCTCAAAATTTGATTGTACAAGTTTCTCAAGCTCTTTAACAGCCTCTTCTTCATCAGTTCCGTCGGCAATAATTGTGATTGCTGTTCCGCGTGTTACTCCCAAAGACAAAACGCCTAACAAGCTTTTCGCATTTACTTTGCGTTCTTCCTTTGAAATCCAAATACTTGAAGTAAATTCATTTGCTTTCTGTATAAAGAATGTAGCAGGACGGGCATGTAACCCCACTTGATTTTGCACAACAATTTCTTTAGAAACCATATAAGTAAACTCCCTCATTATAATTTATACTTACAAATAGTATACAGCTTTTTTTTCAATTAGTCAACATAAATTTGTTTTTTTAAGTCAATTTTGGTTTGCATTCTGCGTTTTACTATTATTTGTCAAAAAAAGATTGAAATTTTCTTAATTTTGTAGTATAATTTTTTAATACGATATAAAAGAAAGCTGTGATTTGGAAAATGAAACACCTTCCCAATTCAATAACTGCATTGCGAATTATCGGTGCCTTCGTTTTATTCTTTATCGAGCCATTATCAGTTTCGTTCTTCACTATCTATACTCTGTGTGGCTTCACCGATATTCTCGATGGTTTTCTTGCAAGGCGCCTTAATCTCACAAGTGAGCTTGGTGCAAAGCTCGATAGCGTGGCAGACCTTATATACTATGGAGCAATGATTTTAAATATTCTTCCCGATATCTTTAATGGGGTAAGTATATACGCCTGGATGTTTGCCGTAGCGGTTCTTCTCACAAGAATTATATCCTACATATGGGCAGCAGTTAAATACCACCGTTTTTCCTCGCTCCACACCTATGGAAACAAGATAAGCGGTTTCGTGGTTTTCTGCATTCCCTATCTTATTCTTTTTATGAATAAAACCTTTGTTTGTGTGCTTGCCTGCTTAGTGTGTGCACTTGCCTCAGCAGACGAGCTTACAATTCATATTAAACGAACTGATTACAAGTCTAACGCTAAAACATTCTTTATAGATAATTAAAAAAATCTCTTGCAAATTTGCAAGAGATTTTTTAATTATTTCTCTTTATTATGTTTTTCAATAGCCTATAGATTGAATTTATTACTTTCCATAAAAATAAAATACTTGATTTTAAAATAGCACAAAATAATAAGACAAAT
>JAFVPB010000010.1 GCA_017505525.1 Clostridia bacterium | reverse complement strand
TGGCTCTAAACTAAACTAATTTTTTGTACGCTCATTACTGTACTGTCTGGCTTGTATTCGCCTAAAGTTTTTATCTCAAAAAGAAAAATTCATTTTGAGCCCTTACGCTATTTAATTTTCAAGGTACTTGCCCGCTCGTTTAGCGAGCTTTTTAATTATACATTGCTTTTCGCCGTTTGTCAACACCTTTTTTTAAAAAATTTTATTTTTTTCTAAAACAGCCTTTTTTAAGCCATTTTCTTCCTTAATAAAATGTTTAATTTATTTTTTAACCACTTTTATTGATTTTATTCATCAAATATGCTATAATAGAAAAAATTTTTCGCGAAAGAGGGATTTATATGTTAAACAAAGATAAACTCAAAGGTTTTGTGATTGGTGTTGTAGCAGCTTCAGTTGCAATCTCTGCCACTGCATTTGCACAAAACATTCAGAAAACGCTTAATGCCGTTTACAGAGATATTAAATTAGTTGTAGACGGAAATGCTACTACGCCCAAGGATGCAAACGGAAATGTTGTTGAGCCGTTTATAGTAGACGGAACAACATACCTCCCCGTAAGAGCCGTTGCAGAAGCTTTAGGACAGGAAGTAAGCTGGGATGGTGAAACAAGCACAGTGTATATAGGAAAGCAACCTGCTGAGGAGGCACCTTCATTTACAATAGATGCAAATTCGCTTAATTCTTATAAAGAAACTGTACTGGCAACAGTAAATAGCAATGAAGTAAACGGTGCTATGGTTAACTTTTTCCTTAATCAGCCTTCAGTTTATTCAGCTATAAACAGTGTATGGCAATACAAACCCGGCGACACTCTCCAGACAATTAAAATAGGTGAAGAAACAGCCGCTAAATATTTCAGCGACAGTGCGATGAATAATATTGCTGCAACTTATAATGCAGCAGATCTTGCAGTAAAAAAAGAACTTGATCAAACCGACGACGGCAAAACGATAATTGAAGAAACTACAAACTCATTTTTCGCTCAATTCCCGACAGATGAAACATACAACGAATTTTTAACCCACTATTCAACAACGGATGAGGCGATGAAAGAAATTGTTAGAATAAGCGCTCTCGCGAACACTTATTTTCAAAATTATCAAAATGAGCTTCTTAGTGTAAGCGACGATGTTCTTTACAAAAATTTCACCGAGAACTTTGTTCACGTCAAACACATTCTTGTAGAGGATAAAGAACTTGCAGACAAAATCATTGTAGAGCTTAAAGGTGGAGCAGATTTTTCCAAGCTTACTAAAGAACATAACATTGATCCCGGACAGGGAGACGATGGATATGTGTTTACAAAGGGAGAAATGGTAAAAGAATTTGAAGATGCCGCTTTTTCTATGAAAGACGGAACATATTCTGCTGAAGCAGTTAAATCCCAGTTTGGTTATCATATCCTTTATAAATATCCTTTAACACAAGATACATTTACAAAAAATAAAGAATCACTCAAACAGTCATATGTATATACAAACTACTATAACCACGTAGCAGAAGTTGAAAAGCTTCATACAATTAACTATACATCGGACTATACAAATTATATTTCAAACATAAAATAACGAGGAAAACATTATGGCACTAACCAGAAAAGCACTACCTGTAATCCCTGTGCGCGGATTTGTTATCTTTCCTAAAACAGTTTTTCACTTTGATGTCGCAAGGGAAAAAAGCATTGCCGCAGTGGAACGGGCATTAAAATCCGAAGGACTATTATTTCTTGTTTCACAAAAAGACGAGAAGATAGAAGAGCCTACAAATAAAGATGTATATACATTCGGAACAGTTTCAAAAATACGCCAGGTTCTCAGACTTCCAAGCGGAGGTATGAGATTACTTGTTGAGGGTATATCCAGAGCCAAGCTTGAAACAGAACTTATTTGCGACGATATTTATGAAGGTGTTGTTTCTCTCAGAAATTCGAGCGACAATAATCTTTCTGCTGAAGAGTATTCCGCAATGCTAAACCAGTTGCATCTGTTAATAAATGATTTTATTGAAATCAATCCAAAGCTTGCATCAGAAGATTTTTTAAAGTCGATGCCCGAGGACAATCCTTCGGAGCTTACTGATGTTTTGGCAGAACACTTTATCCGAAAAATAAAAGACAAACAGGCTATTCTTGAAATAACTAATGTAAAGAAAAGAATATTAAAGCTTCTCGATATTCTTACGAGCGAAGTTAAAACTATGGATATTGAAAGCATTATTGCCGCGCGAGTTAAGGAGCAGATGGATGAAAACAACCGCGACTATCTTTTAAGAGAGCAGATTAAAGCAATCCGTTCTGAGCTTGGAGATGACTCTTTTTCAGAAATAGAGGATTTCCGTTCGAAACTTGAAGAATTAAATCCTCCCGAGGAAATATACACAAAAGCCTTGCGTGAACTCTCCACTCTTGAGAAGCTTCCACCCACCTCCCCCGAGGGAGCAGTATCGCGCCACTATCTTGAACTTGTATGTGATCTTCCATGGAATAAATACACAAAGGAAAACCACGATATAAAAAAAGCAAGAACTATTCTCGAACGCGACCACTTTGGCATGGACAAAGTTAAAAAACGTATTCTTGAAGAACTAAGTGTTATTTCCTTAACCAATTCCCCACAAGGTTCGGTACTTTGCCTGCTTGGTGCTCCCGGCGTTGGTAAAACATCGATTGCAAAATCAGTTGCCGAAGCTACGGGGCGCGAATATGTTAGAATAAGCCTTGGCGGAATGAAAGATGAATCAGAACTTCGCGGACACAGAAAAACATATGTTGGGGCGATGCCGGGAAGAATAGTTGATGCTATTCGCAGTGCAAAATCGCTTAATCCCCTTATTCTTCTTGACGAAGTTGATAAGCTTGGCTCGGATTATAAGGGCGACCCATCTTCCGCGCTTCTGGAAATACTTGATTCCGAACAGAATTTTTCGTTTAGAGACAATTTCCTTGAAGCCGGGATAGATCTTTCAAAGGTTCTTTTTATAGCAACTGCAAACACAACTGAAACTATTCCCTCGCCGCTTCTTGACCGCCTTGAAATAATTGAACTTGATTCATATACATCTCTTGAAAAGAGAGAGATTGCCTCAAAGCATCTTATTCCAAAGCAAATATCACGCCATGGTTTAACAAGTAAACAAATAAGATTTTCTCCCGATGCGATAAACGTTATGATTCAAAACTACACGCGCGAAGCAGGAGTAAGAAAACTTGAGCGAGAAATTGCTAATGTTTGTAGAAAAGCCGCATCTTTGATAGTAGAAAATGAAAAAGGAAAGGTTAATGTAAATCCTAAAAATCTTTCGGAATTTCTCGGACCTGTGCGCTACAGCGATGACGACCTTTATCCTTCGGCACAAATCGGCATAACAAACGGTCTTGCCTGGACATCTGTTGGCGGAGAGGTTTTAGTGTGCGAGGTCAGTGTCCTTGAAGGAAGCGGGAAAATTGTTCTTACAGGAAAGCTTGGCGATGTTATGAAAGAATCAGCACAGACTGCTCTTAGTTACATACGTAGTCTTCCATGTAACTCAGATAAAGAGTTCTATAAAAGCAAGGATATTCACATCCACTTCCCTGAAGGTGCCGTTCCTAAAGACGGGCCCAGTGCCGGAATAACAATTGCCACCGCTATTGCAAGTGCAATATTTGAAGTCCCGGCAAGAAGTGATATTGCTATGACAGGTGAAATCACACTTCGCGGAAGAGTGCTTCCAATTGGCGGATTAAAGGAAAAGGCGCTTGGTGCATATCGCCTTGGCATACGCGAAATAATTATCCCTGAAAAAAACAAAAAGGATTTAGTGGAAATCCCGCAGGAAGTAAGGGATGTTATAACTTTCCATCCCGTTAAAACCTGCGACCAGGTTTTAACGCTTTGCCTTGCCGGTTTTAAACCCGGCAAGAAGGATAAGCCACATTCAGTTATTGTACCGGAAAGGACCCATTCGCATGAATATTCATAATGTAAATCTAACTATATCTGCCGTTTCACCAAAGCAATATCCGGAAAACTCTTTCCCTGATATTGCCTTTGCCGGAAGAAGCAATGTTGGAAAAAGCTCATTTATAAATAAGATGCTCAACCGGAAATCACTTGCCCGCACTAGTTCAAAGCCTGGCAAAACTGCAACAATCAACTTTTATAACATTGACAACACGCTTAATTTTGTGGATTTACCAGGTTACGGATATGCACAGGTAAGCAAGGAGGAAAAGAAAAAATGGGCAACTATGATTGAAACATATCTTTCCACCCGTCCCACCCTTTCCTTTACTGTTTTGCTTGTAGATGCGCGCCACAAGCCCACACAAGATGACATTACAATGCTTGATTTTATAAGAAGTCAGCATTCGTTTGCATTTGTTATTGCTACAAAATGTGATAAAATTGCAAAAACGAAATTAAACAGTCATCTTGATGAGATATACTACACACTTAACCTCACAGATGACGATATCCTTATCCCCTTCAGTGCTGAAACAGGCTTTGGCGTTGAAGAATGCTGGGAAGCAATAAAAGAATTATGCAATATTGAATAAAATTTCATAAAAGGTAAAAAATAGTCTCTGAAAGGGGCTATTTTTTATGGATTATAAAGGAACAAAAACAGAAAAAAATCTTATGGCGGCATTTGCAGGCGAATCACAGGCAAGAAATAAATATACTTACTTTGCCAGTGTGGCACGTGAAGAAGGATATCGGCAAATTGCAGATATATTCGAAGAAACCGCAAACAACGAAAGAGCTCACGCCAAGCTTTGGTTTAAAGAATTAAAGCTTCTTGGCGTTTCAGAAGAAAATCTTCTTGCTGCAGCAGAAGGTGAAAAATATGAATGGACAGATATGTACCGGCAGTTTGCCGAAGATGCTGAGGAAGAGGGATTTTTGGCACTTGCCGCACAATTCCGTGCAGTTGCAGCTATTGAGAAAACACACGAAGAAAGATTCCGCGCACTCTTAAAGAATGTTGAAATGAAAGAAGTTTTTGAAAAATCCGATGAGGAAATGTGGATTTGCAAAAACTGCGGTCATATTGTAATTGGTAAAAAGGCACCTGAGGTTTGTCCTGTATGCTATCATCCAAAGGCATACTTTGAACTTCACTGTCAGAACTATTAATTATAAAAACCACTCAAAATGTTATTTTGAGTGGTTTTTTGTCGCAAACTTTTATTTTTAATCTCCCTGTTGCGACATTTTTTTTATTATAAATACTTTATAATTATATAGGGTGATGAAAATGCCGACTGTTTATGTTGATGTGCTGTTCGCAGTTAATCTGTTAATCAACTACATACTTATCAATGCATCGGGAATACTTGCAAAAATTAGCAGAAGCAAGCTGAGAATAGGTTTTGGGGCTTTTATTGGAGCATCTTATTCTCTTTTGATATTTTTTCCTGATTTTTCAATGCTTTTCACAACAATCTGCAAGCTTCTTATATCAATGCTTATCGTTGCAGCATCGTTTCCTTTTTACACGTTAAGAAGTTACATAAAAACGCTCATTATATTCTATATGGTTTCATTCGGATTTGGAGGATGTGTTTTGGGAGTGTTTTATTTCAGCGATATAGGTGCAAGACTTGGTGCTGTTTACTCAAACGGAATATTTTATTTTAATCTTCCTTGGACTGTTCTTGCACTTTCAGGAATACTTTTTTATCTTGCAATTAAAATCTGCGGAATTATATCTGCTAAATTTTACCGTGGAGAGAACCTCAGAAAAAAGCTCCGAATTTCTCTTGGTGAAAAAACTGCCGAACTTACCGCGCTTCTCGACACAGGGAATGCACTTATAGATCCCGTTACCCTTTCACCGGTTATAATCGCTGAATACAAATCTTTAAAGCCACTTTTCAGCCCCGATATGCAGTTTGGTTTAAACAGACTTGGTTCAGACAATATCACATGGGTTATGTCGGAGGTTTCAGAATACGGATTGAAAGTACGGCTTATCCCCTTTTCATCTTTAGGGAAAGAAAACGGAATGCTTCTTGGGTTTGTTCCCGATCATGCCGAAATAAGAGATGATTGCGGCGTAAGAGTTTTAGATAAATGCGTTATCGGAATATATGAACGACAGCTTTCAAAGGATAAAAGCTATACGGCTCTATTTAATCCGTATTTATAGTAATAAAAAAGGGCAATAGGAGATTAATTGACATGAATTTTTTAAGGGAAATTAAAACCGACGTTCAGGAAAAATATATAAGGCTGATTCAAAAGCTTAATTTTGATGAAAATATATTTTACGTTGGAGGAAGCGAATTTCTGCCTCCACCTCTCACTCAAAAAGAAGAAAAAGAATACATTATGTCGATAGATAAAGAATCAAGCCGGAACATTCTTATCGAGAGAAATTTAAGACTTGTGGTATACATTGCAAAAAAATTTGATAACACCAATATTTGCGTTGACGACCTTGTTTCAATTGGCACAATAGGCCTTATAAAAGCAATCAACACATTTAAATCCGATAAAAATATAAAACTCGCAACATACGCAAGCAGGTGTATTGAAAATGAAATTCTGATGTTTCTTAGAAAAAACCACACACTGAAATCTGAAATTTCATTTGATGAGCCTCTTAATGTGGACTGGGATGGCAACGAGCTTTTATTAAGCGATATACTAGGCAGTGAAGAAGACAGTGTAGACCGCCATTTAGAAGAAGAAGCAGAAAAAAAGCTTTTATTTGAGGCCATGGAAAAGCTCTGCGACAGGGAAAAACAGATAATGGAAATGCGCTATGGTTTAAAAGGGAAAAGCGAAAAAACGCAGAAAGAGGTTGCTGATATGTTAGGAATAAGCCAAAGCTATATTTCACGCCTCGAAAAGCGTATAATAAAACGCCTTAAAAAGGATATATCAAAACACATTTAAATATTTTTTCAAAACCTATTGAATTTTCTCCGTTCTTATTATATAATAAGATGTAATTATCTATCCGGAGGGAAAACAGATGTGTTTTTTGAAAAAAAGAGTCAATGCCCGTTTAGAACATACTCTTCAGCAAAAATTTAAGAATATCTGGTCAGAAGCCCTTTCAGCTGAGGTTGGCTCACGTGATTTTTCAAAGGCCTATAAGTTTATCACCAAGCACAGCGCTATTCAAAGCTGGGCTTTATCGAATTACTTTAATTTTAAATCAGAAGATTCTCCGCGTTTTAAAGAAGTATGCGAGGCTATAAACAGCAACGATATTGCACGCGCCTTTCTTTCTCTTCGCGAATTTAACACCACACCTTTATTCGACCTTTACCTGACTGATTTTACAGGAAAAATGAACATTTTTCTTTCAGACAAGCGTAAAGAATCTGTTGTTGTTCGTCATAGCGTTAATTGGTTTATAGATGATGTTATAACAAATTACTCTCAGGAGGGAGAAGCTTTTGTTAAAAACGCTCTTTTAAAATTCCAAAAGTATGAAAAGCTTGTGGAAGAAAGAAGGTATAAATCTGCTTCTAAGTTAGCTCTTCTTGCAGAAGAAGATGAAGATTATTCTTCTGATATGAAAAAATATCTTTACTATGTTTGCGGACGTCCTTTAACTGAGCAAAATGAAAAAGAAACGATTGACTATATAAATGTTATAAAAAAATACTTTTCATTTATGCGCCGTTCTCTTGAAGGCGAACTTATTCAGATAGTAGATATTGATATCTTAATTGCATGTATAACTTTTTTACACAAGGGTGGAAAAATTGACGAGGAGGCTTTAAAATACGAATTAGAACTCACGGTAAAAACATACTGCCTCGAAAGATTGTTTACTCCCGTTTGTCTTCTCGCCGATTATTTATATTCAATAGGTGAAGTTGACTATGAAAAGATTGTGCTTGAAGCTTTAATGTATGATGGCGAAACTATAATTGAAAAATATCACAAACGTTTTACATATCTTGACCTTATAGAAGAAAATTCTAAAGACTTTATTTTCCGTCATAGTCCTAAGGTTCCGATAGAATGTATTTCTTACGACAGTGAAAAAAATAATTTTTACGACTTAGTTGAAAAAACGCATAATTCAAGAGAAAAAAATCGCTGGACTATTGTGTTACAGCAAAAAATTGAGTCGTTTGAACTTGTATCAAGCTATCATAATACTGATAAGATTTTGTTTTCAATCGAAAGCAATCTCGACAGAGAGTTCGGTGATTATGTGCTTGAAAAATATGTAAACACATATTTTGACACAGAATCTAAAGATGTTGCAAGCAATTCAATACTTATAGTTACAAGTGGCAAAAACAAATATACTGATTTCCCGAAAATCGGATTTTTGGTTAAGGTTGAACCCATAAGCCAAAAATACATAAATGTAAGATATTGCCTTCTCTACTTCCCCGATGAAGAATTTTCTTCAGAGGGTTGCAAAGAAGATGCAGCTTATATCACCGCAGTTTTAGACCGTTCTGAATCCTCACGTTTTAAAACCTACTCAAAGGTTGTTGAAAAAATCGTTTGGGATACGGTAAGAAATCTCGTTGAAAACATATGATGTCTGGCAATCGAAAAAAATCATGCTATAAAAAATAAAAAGGATGTGATTAGTTTCACATCCTTTTATTTTATAAGTCGGGTCGCCGAGTCGTTGCCCCTGCTTTTTAATGAAAGCCGAGAAATCCTAATATAGGATTTCTCGGTTCAGTTTGTCCGTTCTGAATATTTTTTCCTATTCCAAACTTTAAAACATTTTATCTGCTATGTATAATCCCATAGCACCTGCCTGACTCAAGCCGCGCGTAATACCGCTGCCATCACCTATAAGATACACTCCCTCAG
Organism: Clostridia bacterium; assembly: GCA_017505525.1. Lineage (GTDB taxonomy): Bacteria > Bacillota > Clostridia > UMGS1883 > UMGS1883 > UMGS1883. The sequence continues at coordinate 57,222 of JAFVPB010000010.1, read as the reverse complement.
TCAATCTGAAATCACTGTCTGTTTGCGGACGTATGGAATAATACTTATTCTCGCAACCGTAAAGCAGAGTATCGTCGTTTGCCGTTCCAGGTGCAACCTTGTCGAGAGCATAAATTGTTTCAATAATATTAGTGAGCATTCTATGCGGAAGCACAAGCGATAAATCGCCTGCAGTTGCACGAAGTGTTGGTATAACGGTATTCTGCCCAAGGCGATGGTCATTTGTACGTCTGCCTCGGATAAGGTCGCCAAATCTTTGAACAAGCACATTTCCGTTACCTATCATATTAGCCATACGCGCTATGTATTCAGCATATTCTGTTGGCTTATTAAATGGCTTTGTAAAATGAATTGAAGAAAGAATTGCAAAATTGCAGTTTTCCGTTTTCTTTTCGGGTTCGGCATAAGAATGGCCATTTGCAGTGATAATTCCGTGGTTATTCTCTGCTGAAACAAGACCTCCCTGATTAAAGCAGAACATTCGGGTTCTGTCTTCAAAGGTCTTTGTTCTGTAGAGAATTTTCGGCTCGTAAATAGCGGAAGAAAATTCACGCCATATTATATCTTTCATTTCCACGCGAACACCAATATCCACAGAGTTGGAATCCATATTAATTCCGTTCTTCTCGCAAAATTCTGTAACAAATTTTGCTCCTCCGCGTCCCGTTGCGATAACAACCTTGTCCGCCTTTGTAAGCTCGCCTGTTTCCCCGATTAATATATGCTCTTTTCCACTTATTTTTATTTCTTTAATAGTGGTATCGCTTACAAGCTCCACACCATTTTCCTTAAGCCATTTTATAAGACTTTCCATAGTCTGAAGATTTTTATCTGTGCCCAGGTGTCGCACATTCATATCCAAAAGACGTAGATTGTTTTGCAAACATTTAAGCTTCAGTTCTTCATTTGAAAGGAAAAGTTTGGGATAGTTCTCCCCGGCAAAACTTTCTAAAACCTTGTCAACCTCATTTATATATTCGTTTGCCACGTCTTCTCCAAGTGCTTCTCCCAGTGTTCCGCCATATGCTGTTCCAAGATTAAACTTACCATCGGAAAAAGCACCTGCTCCTGCAAAGCCACAGGTTATGCTGCACACCTTACAATGCACGCAGCCCATATTCTTGTTTGCAGGACAGTGGCGTTTTTCTATCATATGCCCACTGTCAAATATTGTTATATTTATATCCTTGTTATTCTGTTTAAGGCGGTAGGCTGCCATAAGGCCGCCTATACCTCCGCCAATAATGGCTACTTTTGCCATAATTCTTCCTCTCCTCTACTTACTGTATTGGTTCAAAATCCTGTGCTCCGTGTTTGCAAAGCGGGCAAATAAAATCCTCCGGAAGCGGATCTCCCTCGTAAACATATCCGCAAATCTTACAAACATATCCCTTTTTGCCTTCTGTTTGTGGCTTTGGTTTAACGTTTTCCTGATAATAAGTGTAGGTCATTGTATCGGCATCTGAAATAACGCGCGATTCTTTCACACTGCATATAAACATTCCATGAGTATCAAGGTCGATATACTGCTCAACCTGAAGCGACATAAATGAATTTATATGTCTTGGTAAAAATACAAGTCCGTTATCCGAGCGAAGCACCTCTGTATTTGCAAACTTATCAACATTTCTGCCGCTCTGGAATCCATAGGTTTCAAAAATCGAAAACGGTGCATCTGTAGACAAACAGTTAACATTCATTATACCTGTCTGCTTAATAACGTGGTGTGAATAATTCTGCTTATTAATTGTTACTGCTATACGGTTTGGCGTATCTGTTACCTGCGTTACGGTATTAACGATAAGGCCGTTATCCTTCTTTCCATCGTTTGAAGTTACAACGTAAAGTCCGTAACCGATATTAAACAGTGCCTTCAAGTCATTTTTATTAGCTTTATCGCTGCTTTGAGCTATATAATCGCGGCATAATTCATCAGAAAGCTTTTCAATCTGTTCCTTACTTTCATCGCTGAGTGCAGATTTAATTGTAACTGTTGTATCGGTATAGGTAAGATTTTTACTTCCCTCAAGCATATTTTTCATTGTTTTTACTGCAAGCGGTGCCCACGAACCGTTTTCGATGAATGCCACAGTTCTGCTCTGGAAGTTTCTTTCTGTGAGATGGTTGATAAACTCTTTCATAAACGGGAAAATATCGGCATTGTATGTGGTTGTTGCAAGCACAAGCTTTCCATATCTGAAAGCATCTTCAACAGCCTCTGCCATATCTTCACGGGCTAAATCGCAAATAACAACTTTTGGGCAACCCTTATCTTTAAGTTTCTGAGCCAAAAGATTTACCGCCTGCTTTGTGTTTCCGTAAACAGATGTGTATGCAATAAGGATACCTTCACTTTCAACACCATACGAAGACCATATATTATATAGGTTAAGATAATATCCCAGGTTTTCATTCAGCACAGGTCCGTGAAGCGGACAGATTGTAGCTATTTCAAGGTTAGCTGCCTTCTTCAATAACGCCTGTACCTGTGCGCCGTACTTACCAACAATACCTATATAATACCTTCTTGCCTCGCAAGCCCAGTCTTCCTCAACATCAAGAGCTCCAAATTTACCGAAACCATCTGCCGAAAAAAGCACTTTATCGTATGAATCATAAGTTACGATAACCTCGGGCCAGTGCACCATAGGTGCAGCAACAAAGCTTAATATATGCTTGCCAAGGTTAAGCGTATCTCCCTCCGAAACTATAACACGCCTGTCTTCAAACTCTGTGCCGAAAAACTGTTTCATCATATTAAATGCCTTTTGCGAAGAAACAATTTTTGCATCTTTATACATATTCATAAAGTTAACAATATTTGCACTGTGGTCGGGCTCCATATGCTGAACTATAAGGTAATCTGCCTTTCTGCTTCCAAGAGCATTCTCAACATTGTCAAGCCACTGATGCGTAAAACGCGCATCAACCGTATCCATTACGGCAATTTTATCGTCTATAATCGCATAGGAATTATACGACATTCCGTTAGGAACAATATACTGCCCCTCGAATAAATCTATTTCATGGTCGTTAACTCCAACGTGTTTAATGTCGTTTGTTATTTTCATATACATTCCTCCTGTTCTCACATTAATTAATTATGCCATAATTTCTGCGCGATGTCAACTGATTCATACTATACTATTTATGCATATTGTTGAATATTTTTACATTTTTAAGCGCATAAATGTATAAAATCGAAAATTTTATACATTTTATTAAAAAACACTTGCATATTTATGCAGAAGGTGTTATAATAGTCTACATCATACATAAAGGAGATATCACAATGGACAAAAAGGATATTAAAAAAGTAGTATTAGCTTATTCGGGAGGTCTTGATACTTCTATTATTATTCCGTGGTTAAAAGAAAATTATAACAACTGCGAAGTAATTGCCGTTGCCGGCAACGTTGGTCAGAACGACGAGCTTGAGGGACTTGAAGAAAAAGCTATTAAAACAGGTGCTTCTAAGCTTTATGTACTTGACCTTACAGAAGAGTATGTTGATGATTTCATCATTCCTACAATGAAGGCAGGCGCAGTTTACGAAGAATACCTTCTTGGAACAAGCCATGCTCGTCCCTGTATTGCAAAGGGGCTTGCTGAAATTGCAATCAAGGAAAATGCCGATGCAGTATGCCATGGTTGCACAGGTAAAGGTAACGACCAGGTTCGTTTCGAGCTTGCTCTTAAGCACTTCCTCCCCGGAATGCCTATAATTGCACCCTGGAGAATCTGGGATATCAAGTCCCGTGAAGAGGAAATCGAATATGCTGAAGCTCATAATGTACCTCTTAAGATAAATCGTGAAACAAACTATTCAAAGGATAAAAACCTCTGGCACCTCAGCCACGAAGGTCTTGACCTTGAAGATACAGGCAACGAGCCACAGTACGAAAAGCCAGGCTTCCTTGAAATGGGCGTTTCCCCTATTATGGCTCCCGATGAACCTACATATATCACTATTGATTTCGAGCAGGGTGTACCCGTAGCTTTCAACGACAAGAAGATGAGTGCAAAGGAAATCATCCTTGCTCTTAACGAAGTTGGCGGCAAGAACGGTATAGGTCTTCTCGACATTGTTGAAAACCGTCTTGTAGGTATGAAGTGCCGTGGCGTATATGAAACTCCCGGTGGTGCAATCCTTTACAAGGCACACAGTGTACTTGAATCAATCTGTCTTGACAAGTTGACTCTTCACGAAAAGCAGAAGCTTTCCATCACATTTGCTGAACTTGTTTACAATGGTCAGTGGTTCACCCCTCTTCGCGAGGCTCTCAGCGCATTCGTTGACAAGACTCAGGAAAAGGTTACAGGTAAGGTAAGACTTAAGCTTTACAAGGGCAATATGATCAATGCAGGTGTATGGAGTAAATACAGCCTCTATTCTGAAGAAATTGCAACATTCGGCGAAAGCGACTACAACCAGAAGGATGCAGAAGGATTTATCAATCTCTTCGGTCTTCCGATTTCAGTACAGGCTATGGTTGATGCACAGAATAAATAATTGATAAACTAAGAGGGAGGGCGCACGCCCTCCCCCGCATTATTTATATTGGAGGAACTTATGGATAAAATGTGGGCAGGCCGCTTTTCAAAAGCACTTGATAAAGAGGCTGATGATTTTAACTCTTCAATTCATTTCGACAAAAAAATGTACAGGCAGGATATACAGGGCTCTATCGCCCATGCAACAATGCTTTCTGCTTGTTCAATAATATCGCAGGAAGATTCAGAAACTATTATCGATGCTCTTTCAGGAATTCTTGAAGACCTTGAAGAAGGTAAGCTTGAATTTGATATGAACGCAGAAGATATTCATATGTTTGTTGAATCAGAGCTTACAAAAAGAATTGGCGACTGCGGAAAGCGTCTTCACACAGCACGCAGCCGTAACGACCAGGTAGCTCTCGACATACGCCTTTATCTTCGCGACGAAAGTGCTGAAATTATTTCACTTATCAAAACTCTTATTGCCGCAATCTACAAGCAGGCATCAGAAAATACCGATACAGTTGTTCCCGGATACACCCATCTTCAGCGCGCACAACCGATTATGTTTGCACACCACTTGCTTGCATATGCAATGATGTTTATCCGCGACATAGGAAGAATCGAAGATTCAGTAAAGCGAATGAATTATTCTCCGCTTGGCTCTTGCGCCCTTGCAGGCACCACCTACCCTACCAACAGGAATATGACGGCTAAGCTTCTTGGTTTCGACGGAATTACGCTCAACAGTATCGACGGCGTTTCCGACAGAGATTTCTGTGTGGAATTAATGAGTGCGTTTGCAACTGTTATGATGCACCTTTCACGTTTTTCAGAGGAAATCATTTTATGGTCTTCCTGGGAATTTAAATTTGTTGAACTAGACGATTCCTACACAACAGGCTCAAGCATAATGCCGCAAAAGAAAAACCCCGATATGGCAGAGCTTGTCCGCGGTAAAACAGGCAGAGTTTACGGCAATTTAATGGCTATGCTTACAGTTCTTAAGGGCATTCCCCTTGCATACAACAAAGATATGCAGGAAGATAAGGAAGCAATATTCGATAGCTGCGAAACAGTGAAAAAATGCCTCAGGGTGTTCTCGCCGATGATTGAAACAATGGCTGTGCGCAAGGACAAAATGTATGCCGCAGCAGGTGAAGGCTTTATAAATGCAACCGACCTTGCCGACTATCTTGTAAAAAAAGGTCAGCCTTTCAGGGCAGCTTATAAAACAGTTGGTCAAATTGTAGGAAAATGCGTTGCAGAGGGTAAAACGCTTGAAACTCTTACCCTTGGCGAATACAAAGAATTTGACAACGATTTTGAAGAAGATTTATATGCTGAAATTGACCTTCGAAACTGCGCTGAAAAACGTATATCCGAGGGTGGAACATGCGTTGAATCAATAAAGAAACAGTTAGAATACGTAAAGAATTATATTTAATCCATATAAATTTAACGGGCGGGAATAAATCCCGCCCATTTCTTTCGTTAAGAATAGTTCGAATGATATTAGCTTGTAGGCGGGGTTCCATCCCCTCCCGTTTTTTCTGGAGGGCACAGAGGCCCTCCCCTACATTTTTAATTCTCGTTTCATCTGTAGGGCGCGACGACTCGGCACGCCGTTTTCCGAACGTTCGCGAACGTCCCCTACACCACAAAACTATTAAAGCTGAACGTTTTAACCGTTCAGCTTTAATAGTTTTTCTGCATTTTTATACAGTATTTTTTCTTTTTCTCTTTTTGTTAATTTAAGTTTATTAAAAAACTCTAATTCTTTCTCTACTGTAACGCTTGGATAGTCAGATCCGAAAAGGACCTTGTCTACCCCATGATTTTTTATAATCTCCGTTGCCCTTTCGGGAGTAAGAAACATTAATGCGCTTGAAGTATCTATCCACAATTTCTTACCTATAAGGCACTTTCCCTCGTCATCCCACGTGCTGTAGCCACCAAGATGCGCGGCAATAAATTTATGCTTTGGGAAAATATCAAGCACCTTTTCCAGCCTTTTGGGAGCAGAATGGTTAAACTTCTTATCCCCTATATGAAGCATAATCGGGTAATCAGGCCCGATTTTTTCATACATTTCAAGAGCTTTTTCGCTGTCTACATCAAATCCCTGAAAATCTGGATGAAATTTAAAGCCTGAAAGACCATGCTCTTTCACTCTTTTGATTTCTCCCTCCACATCCTCATAGTCGGGATGAAGCGAGCCGAAAACAATCAGTTTCTCGTTTTTTATTCCCATCAGGTAGTTGTTATTAATTTGCGTTTGCTCGGGCTTTGTTGGTGTTGCAAACACCACTGCCCTGTAAACACTATCTAAATTTTGCTCTAAATCTTCAATAGTTCCTGTGCACTGCCATTTGTAGCCATAATGATTTTCAAGCTTGTCTATAGCGAGATGAGCAACCTTTGGATGAAATACGTGTGTGTGAAAATCAATTATTTTCATTTATCAGCCTGGCGGCCACGCAAGGCTTCTCCCTCCCAACATATGGAAGTGTATGTGCCCAACGGTCTGTCCGCCGTCGGCACCGCAGTTATTAACTATTCTATAGCCGTTTTCGCTGATTCCAAGCTCTTTTGCAATTTTTGAAGCGGCATTAAAAATCTTTCCTATAAGAGCGCAGTTTTCTTCGTTAATATCGTTTGCCGACTGAAGATGCTCTTTCGGAACAATAACCACGTGAATGGGTGCTTGCGGAGCAATATCGTTAAAAGCATATACGAATTCATCTTCATAAACTTTTGTGGATGGAATTTCTCCTGCAATTATTTTACAAAATAAGCAATCCATAATATAATTATCCTCCTTAACCGAAATATTTAAAACGGGGGTGTAAAAAACTTAGTTTTTTACACCCTCCTGTTCTTTAATTTAACTGTGAGCCAATAATTTCCTTGGCTTTAAGAAGAGCAGCTTCAACCTTATCTGCTTCCTTACCGCCACCCTGGGCACTATCAGGCTTACCGCCGCCGCTTCCGCCGCATACGGCTGTGATTTCCTTAATGATTTTGCCTGCGTGAACACCTTTTTCCACGGCACTCTTATCTGCCATTGCAACAAACGAAATCTTACCATCTGTTACGGCTGCAAAAACGCATACACAAGAATCATTCTTATCCTTAATAGCATCGCCCATCTTACGCATATCATCAACAGACGAGCCATTCATAGCACTTATGAATGCACTTACTTCGCCAATCTTTTCAGCACTTTCCATAATGCTTCCTGCTTTGGCATTTGCAATCTGTGTTGCCACTGCATCAAGCTTATTTTTAAGCTCTTTTGCTTCGTTTACGGCAGCTTCTGCACGGCGTACAAGCTCGCCCTCTGTTGTTTTGAGTGCTGCTGCTGTTTTTTCTATAACAGAATTCTTTTCTTCAATATATTTAAGAACACCGTCGCCTGTAACAGCTTCTATACGCCTTACACCTGCGGCAACTCCACCCTCAGAAAGAATCTTGAAAAGACCTGCCTGGCTTGTGTTTGAAAGGTGGCATCCGCCGCAAAGCTCAACGGAATATCCGCCCATATTTACCACGCGTACAACATCGCCATACTTTTCGCCAAAGAGCGCCATAGCACCAAGCTTTTTAGCTTCGGCAATAGGCATAGATTTAATATCAACATCGTAAGATGCAAGTATTGATTTGTTTACAATCTTTTCGATTTCCTTCAACTGCTCGGGCTTGATTGCTTCAAAATGAGTAAAGTCGAATCTTAATCTGTTTTCGTCAACACTGCTTCCTGCCTGTTCAATATGCGAGCCAAGAACCTCACGAAGAGCTTTCTGAAGAAGATGTGTTGCCGAGTGGTTTCTTGCAGTTCTTATTCTCTTTTCAGTATCGTATGTTACTACAGCACTGTCGCCAAGAGATGCTGAACCTTCTTTCACAGTAACGTGATGAAGGATTTTTCCGTCGCCAAGCTTTTTAGCATCTTTAACCACAAGCTCAAAGCCCTCGCCCTTTATAGTTCCGCAGTCGCCCATCTGTCCGCCGCTTTCACCGTAGATAACTGTGCGGTCGAGAATTACAACTGCATCTTCTCCGTCGAGAATATTTTCAGCAACATTTCCGTCTTTAACAAGAGCAATAATCTTTCCTTCGCAGCTTAAATTATCGTAACCTACAAACTCTGTTACAATATCTTTTCCAAGAGTCTGGTATACATCTTCACTCCATGCTGCCTCTTCGCCAACTTTTCTGCCTTCTCTTGAACGATTTTTCTGCGCAAGCATTTCTTTATCAAATGCTTCAGCATCAACATTTAATCCCTTTTCTTCAAGAATTTCTATTGTTAAATCAATTGGGAATCCATAAGTATCGTAAAGCTTGAATGCGTCTTCTCCGCTAAGGGTTTTCACGCCGCTTTCTTCCATTTTTGCAATATGGCTTTCCAATATAGCAAGACCGCTGTCGATTGTTTCAGCAAATCTTTCTTCTTCTGTTTTGATTACACGCTTAATATAGTCCTGCTTTTCTTCAAGCTGAGGATAAGCACCCTTTGATTCGCGGATAACTGTATCTGCAATCTCGTAAAGGAATGTGCCTTTAATTCCCAGAAGCTTTCCGTGGCGTGCTGCACGACGGAGAAGACGGCGAAGAACATAGCCTCTTCCCTCGTTTGATGGGCAAACGCCATCGCAAACCATAAATGTTGTGCTTCTGATATGGTCGGTTATAACACGGAGCGATACATCGCTCTTTTCACTTGCACCGTAGTTAACCTTTGCAACCTTAGATATTTCTACCATAATGTTTCTTACAGTATCAACCTCGAAAAGGTTATTAACGTCCTGCATAATAACGCCCATTCTTTCAAGGCCCATACCTGTATCTATGTTAGGCTTTGCAAGGCGGTTGTAGTTTCCGTCTTCGTCCTTATCAAACTGTGTGAATACAAGGTTCCAGAATTCAACGAAACGGTCGCAGTCGCAGCCAACCTTACAATCGGGCTTACCGCAACCATATTTTTCGCCGCGGTCGAAATGAAGTTCACTGCATGGACCGCACGGACCAAGACCAATTTCCCAGAAGTTATCTTCCTTACCAAGTCTTGAAATGTGGCTTGGGTCAACTCCTACTTCCTTTGTCCATATATCAAAAGCTTCGTCGTCGTCTTCATAAATGGTAACATAGAGCTTGTCCTCGGGGAATTTCAAATCCTTTGTGATAAATTCCCATGCCCACGCCGTTGCTTCGTGCTTAAAGTAATCGCCGAAAGAGAAATTACCAAGCATTTCAAAGAATGTGCCGTGGCGTGCAGTTTTACCAACGCGCTCAATGTCGGGTGTTCTTATGCACTTTTGGCATGTTGTAACACGGCTTCTGGGTGGAATCTCCTTACCTGTAAAATATGGCTTAAGGGGTGCCATACCCGCATTTATTAAAAGCAAGCTGTTGTCGTTCTGGGGAACAAGCGGGAACGAAGGCAATCTTAAATGCCCCTTGCTTTCAAAGAAGCTTAAAAATCTTTCTCTGATTTCATTAACTCCTAATTTTTCCAAAGTAATCACTCCTTTTATATCAGTATATTATTATATATTTTTTTCCTGTTATTGTCAACCTTACGAAGTAGTTTTTTCTCAAAAGCAATGCGTTATTTATTGATTTTAGCATTTCTTTGTGGTAATATATACGTAATTTAACTTTTCCATGTTTTACACGTTAAAAAGCTAAAGAAAATTTCATTTATTAAAGGAGTATTGAAAATGAAAAGAATTTCAAACAAAAGACAAAGCAAAAAGATGTTGGCATTGGTATTGACATTTGTTATGATTTTTATGGTAGCAATTTCAGTTTCAGCAGCAGAAACTACCATAGCAAAATACACTAGCTCTGCCGTTATGGTAAACGGTACTAATGTTTCATTTGAAGCATACAACATCGGAGGAAATAACTATTTTAAACTGCGCGACCTTGCTATGGCGCTCAACGGCACAGAAGCAAGCTTCAGCGTTGATTGGTTTGAAGATTCTAACTCAATATTAATAGAACGCGGCGATTATACCGGCGATGTTTGTGAGGCATATGTACCTGTTGGTGGCGAGCTTCAGAAAGGCGACGGCACAGATAAAACTGCCTATGTGTCAACCCAAAACGTAGAAGCACCGATGGATGGCGGAGTATGCCGTTGGTACGAAAACGGAGAAGTAATTGGTTGGGCAGCCTATAACATAAACGGAAACAACTACTTCAAGTTAAGAGATATCGCAGAATTATTCGAATTTGAAGTTGACTGGGACAGTACAAACAACTGCGTTATTATCGACACAACAAAACCATACACTGAAGATTAATTAATTAAAAGCTGAAACCTCAAGGTTTCAGCTTTTAATACGGTAGAGATTGTGTTCAAGTGAAACAAGCAATAAGTCCCGGGAAATTGCGTTTTCCCGGGACTTCCCTTTTGTTTAAAAGATGAAATAAATTTAGAATTTAACGGTTTGTCTAAAATCACCAAACCCTACAAAAAATTAAATTGTATTGGGTTGCTTATGGTTGACCGACTTTTTCGACAGTCTGAAGCTGAAACCTCAGGGTTTCAGCTTTTATATTTGCATAAAAATAGTAGCAGATTTCACCATTTTCGTATTGAAAATCAATTAAAAATATGATATAATTTTATGGTAGCTATTTTTTATTAACGGAGGGCTTGAAATGACTATTTTAAAGGCATTAATTTTAGGGCTTATTCAGGGACTTAGCGAGTTTTTACCCATATCAAGTTCCGGGCATCTTGCCATTGCGGGTGCTATTATGGGAATGGATGCTGAAGCATCAAACCTGCTTTCTTTTAATATACTTCTACACGTTGCAACGCTTGCGGCAGTTTTTGCCGTTTTCTATAAAGATATATGGGAAATGATAGTTGCATTTTTCGGAATGATTAAGGATATTTTCACAGGCAAAGGCTTAAGGCTTAAAGAGTTTACTTACCGTCGCCTTATTGTGCTTTTGATTATCGGCACAATTCCTGCAACGATTGCGGCTCTTTTCTTTGGTGATATAATAGAAAGCCCCGCCTTATGGCAGATTGGTATATTCCTTATAATAACTGCTGTTCTCCTTTATTTAAGTGAAAAGCTTTCGGGCGGAGAAACAGAGCTTGAAAACATCTCTTATAAGCAGGCATTAATTGTAGGATGCTTTCAGGCTGCGGGCACTCTTCCTGGCATCAGCAGAAGCGGAAGCACAATAGTCGGTGGTCTTTTCGGAAAGCTGAAAAAGACAATGGCTGTGCGCTTTTCCTTTCTTCTTTCAATTCCTGCAATTTTAGGTGCGCTGCTTCTTGATATAACATCTGTATCTTCAGCAGGCAGTCAGGATATATCAATCGCTTGTGTGATTGTTGGAATGATAACGGCAGCTTTAAGCGGATATTTTTCTATAAAGTTTTTACTTAAGCTTGTGGAAAAAAGCAAGCTCAGCTATTTTTCATACTACTGCATTTTTGCAGGTATCGTTTCAATAATCCTTAACTTTACCATCTAGTGGAGGAAATAAAATGAGTACACCTTCAAAGAAAAAACCAGTTTCAAAGAAAAAAGCTTCACCTTCGGGAAAGCAGCTTTCAGGTCGTTCAACCCAACCCCGTGAAACCAAGCAAACAAAAGCTAAATATCCTAAAAAAGAACTTCGGTTAATAGGGCTTGTTGCCGCATCTATAATTCTTGTTTTGTCTTTCTATATAGATGTGATCACACGTTCGGGAGAGAATGCTTTCGGTCCCTTGGGAAAAATCATAAAAAATACAGGATGCGTTATGCTTGGAACAGTTGGATATGCTATACCTCTTTTCGTGATTATCGCAACAATTCATTTGTTTGTAAAAGGGACTCTTTCTCCTCATAAGCATCGCTATGTTTTCTCAGCAATCGGGCTTATTTGCATATCAGGACTTCATTCACTTTACTATGCGATTAAGTTTCCCGAATTGCATGCGCCGGACAAAGGATTTTCAGCTTTAATCGGAACTATTGCTGACAGTGGAAAATACTGTGATGGTGGCGGAATAATAGGTGCACTTTTATCTCTTCCCCTTAAAGCACTTGTATCTTCAACAGGCACAGCGGTAATCCTTGTTTTTCTTGCACTTATTGCTTTTGTTGCTGCAACGGGAACAGAGCCTATTACACGCTTTGCCTCCTGGATATCACGTAAAATTTCAGGTTTTGTGCGCAGCCTTAAAGAAGAGCGTAAGCCAAAAGAGCAAGAGGGAGAACAGTTAAAAATCAATGGCATAGACGATGAAAAAACCGAAAAGAAAGAAAAGAAAAAAATACGTATTGTAAAGGAAAAAGAAAAAGAAGAGCCTTTAGAAAATGAAGATCAGAAAGCACCAGACAACGAAGATGATATAAAAATAAATGTTTATACTAAAGATAAAACTGCCTCTGCTGAAATTCCTGAAGATGTTGAAAAAATGGCTATGGAAGAATCAGGCGGAGTGAAAGAAGAAAAAGTTGATAACACCCCCATAGAGGTTACAGAGGAAGAAATCGAATCTGACTATATAAACTACACCTTTCCCCCTATCGACCTGCTTTCTAAAAACAAATCACCTGAAGGTGCAAACGGAAAGCCCGAAGATTTACGACTTCAGGCTAAAAAGCTTGTTGATACTCTTCAAAGCTTTGGTGTTGAAGCAAAGGTTTTAGAGGTAAGCCGCGGTCCAAGTGTTACAAGATTCGAGCTTCAGCCCTCTGCAGGCGTTAAAGTAAGTAAGATAGTAAATCTTGCTGATGATATAGCATTAAATCTTGCCGCATTCGGAGTCAGAATTGAAGCTCCTATCCCAGGGAAAGCTGCCGTTGGCATAGAAATTCCCAATCAGACAACTTCTATGGTATGCCTTCGCGATGTTATCGATTCAAATGAATTCCGCAACTATGGTTCAAAAACAGCATTCGCTATGGGTAAAGATATTTCAGGCAACCCCATTGTTTCTGATATTTCAAAAATGCCGCATATGCTTATAGCAGGTGCTACGGGCAGTGGTAAGAGTGTTTGTATCAATTCACTTATCACAAGCATTCTTTATAAGGCAGACCCCAATCAGGTTAAGCTTATTCTTATCGACCCCAAGGTTGTTGAGCTTGGAGTCTACAATGGCATCCCCCACCTTTTAATTCCTGTTGTAACCGATCCCCGCCGTGCGGCAGGTGCTCTTAACTGGGCGGTGCAGGAAATGGTAAAGCGCTACAGATTATTTGCCGATACTAACGTGCGTGATATCAAGGGATATAATGAATATGCTTCCCTCAATGGCGAACGCGAAATGGAACAGATTGTTATTATTATCGATGAGCTTGCCGACTTAATGATGGTAAGTCCTCACGATGTTGAAGATTCAATTTGCCGCCTTGCACAGATGGCAAGAGCCGCAGGTATGCATCTTGTAATCGCAACGCAAAGGCCATCAGTTGATGTTATCACAGGCTTAATCAAGGCAAACGTACCAAGCCGTATTGCATTTTCTGTTTCAAGCCAGATCGATAGCCGTACAATTCTTGATATGGGTGGAGCTGAAAAGCTTTTAGGCAAAGGCGATATGTTGTTTCTTCCTATGGGGGCAAGCAAACCCAAGCGTATACAGGGAGCATTTGTTTCTGATAAAGAAGTTGAGAAAATCGTTGAATTTGTTAAGGCTGATTCAACCGCACGCTACAATGAAGATATAATTGAACATATCGAAAACGGTACCGAGGGCGAAAAGGAATCGGATAATTCCGATTGCGATGAACTTCTTCCCGAGGCTATGGAAATAGTTGTGGAACTGGGACAAGCAAGTGCCTCTCTTCTGCAAAGAAAATTAAAGGTAGGCTATTCTCGTGCAGGAAGACTTATCGACCAGCTTGAGGAACGCGGAGTTATCGGACCGCACGAGGGCAGTAAGCCGCGCAGAGTTCTTATGAGCAGAGCAGAATATCAGGAAATGATGCTCTCAAACGTTGAAGAAGAGTAATATTTTGTGAAAAAAGCACATATTTCCGCGAAAACTTTGGTAAAAAACTGTGCTTTTTTCTTGACACATTAACTTTTGAGTGTTATTATTAAAAGAAAAGGGGGGCTTTTTAATGGGCAATTCACTTGAATTTGAAAGCTTTTCCTCTGTTAGCGATGAAAGACTTGTCTATCTTGCACAGCAAGGGAGCGACAGGGCGTTTGATTATTTACTTGACAAATATCGTGTCTTTGTTCGTGGCAAATCCTTATCCTACTATATAGCAGGTGCAGATCGAGATGATATTGTTCAGGAAGGTATGATAGGCCTTTTTAAGGCAGTGAGAGATTTTTCCCCTTCCCGCGGAGTATCATTCAAAACCTTTGCCGACTTATGTATAACTCGCCAGATTATCACGGCAGTAAAAAACGCATCAAGGCAAAAGCATGCACCACTTAACTCTTATGTTTCACTAAACAAAAGCGTATCAAACGAAGAAAACGACGATTCAACGCTTCTTGATATTATCGGGCCGGGCGAAAACCTTAATCCCGAAGAAATTATTATTAATAAAGAAAAAGCAAATATCCTTGAAGTAAAGATGAATCAATCTTTGTCAAAGTTTGAGCTTTTAGTGGTTTCACTCTACCTCGAAGGTTATAGCTACACACAAATAGCCAAGGCCTTGAGAAAAGATACAAAATCAATTGATAATGCGCTTCAGCGCATCAAACGAAAGTTTGAGAAAATATCTTATAGTGAGTGATAAATTTGTTATATGCCCACAGCGGCACTTGCGCCGCAAAGGGTAAAAAATATATTTTATAAGCAAAGATAAGGAGATCGAAAATGTACGAAGACAAGACACTCGTCTGCAAAGATTGCGGACAGGAATTCGTTTTCACAGCAGGAGAACAGGAGTTCTACGCTGAAAAAGGATTCCAGAACGAACCCCAGAGATGTAAGGATTGCAGAACTGCAAAGAAGGCAGCTCTCAGAGAAAACAGAGAAATGTACACAGCAACATGTGCAGAGTGCGGCGGTGAAGCTAAGGTTCCTTTCGTTCCCAAGAACGACAGACCTATTTACTGCAGCGAATGCTTTGCTAAGAATAGAGAATAATATAAACCTTACTTATAAAAAGGACTATGGCATATGCCATAGTCCTTTTTAGTTTAAAATTTCCTCTGCCTCTTCTTCTGTTAACTTCCCATTCTCCACCATTGCCTCCACAACCTTTTCCTGCCTTTTACGGCTTAATTCGGGGTTTACCTTGGGCGAATAAACAGATGGAGCATTCGGCACTCCCGCAAGCAGGGTTGCCTCGTAACTGTTAAGTTCAATTGGAGCCTTATTAAAATATCCCCTTGTCGCATCGTAAATACAGTAGTATCCGCTGCCGTAATAAATATTATTGAAATATAATTCCAGAATTTCGTCTTTATCGTAGTCTTTTTCTAATTCTTTGGCTATAAAGAGCTCTGCAACCTTTCTTGTTATAGTGTTGTCTTTGTCGTTTATAAAATATATGTTTTTTGCAAGCTGCTGTGTTATACTGCTTCCACCCTCGGAAAGAGCCTTAAACTTTATGTTATTGTATATTGCTCTTGTGATTCCAAGCACATCTATTCCGTTGTGAAGGTAAAACCTCTTGTCCTCCACCGATACAATTGCATCAATAAACATTGGCGAAATATTTTCAATTGAAGTAAATTTCTCTTTCCCTCTTATTTCTTCCACTGCATCAGCAATCGATAATTCTTCTGTAACTCTTTCGTACTTTTCCTTTCCAAGATACACAATCAAAGCGGCACATAAAAGAAGAACTATAATCACAAGACGAATAAGCTTTTTTATAAATTTCATCTCAGTCAATCACTCCATACAGATAATCCGATTCCTTTGTAAGCGTGGCATATTCAGTTTGCCTTAGCGCCTCATAAACAACAACTGCGGCGGCATTTGAAAGATTAAGGCACCTCGCCGAGCTTATCATAGGAATTCTTATGCACCTTTCGGGATTTTTTATTAAAAGGCTTTCAGGAAGGCCTTTTGTTTCCTTTCCTAAAAGAAGAAAATCGCCGTCTTTGTATTCCACCTCGCTGTGAGCCATTGCCCCCTTGCTTGTAAGATAGAAAAACCTGCCATCTTTATTTTTCTCAAAAAAATCGTCGAGCCCATCGTAATACTGAATATTTAAAAAATGCCAGTAATCAAGTCCTGCCCTTTTCAGCTTTTTATCATCAATTTCAAAGCCCATCGGCTTAACTATGTGGAGCCTTGTTCCCGTAGCGGCACACGTTCTTACAATATTTCCTGTGTTCTGCGGAATTTCAGGCTCAACCAAAACTATGTTCATACTCATTTTATATTTCTCCTGCTCTTTGTTATTTCATCCTTTATTTCAAAAAACACTCCCTCTTTAACTCCTGAAAGGCAAATTATAATTTCGGGGGTATTATTAAGTCCCATAAATATTTTTGCCGGGGTAATTCCCGCAAGGATTATATCCGCCCTTGAAACGTCCATCCCCGCAATATCTTTTCTTTTATCCTTGGGAGTGAGATAAACATTTTCATACATTTCTTCAAAAGCACTATTCTTTATACGAAGCCCCTCTATTTCAGCCGAGCTTAAATGCCTTTTCATAGCAAGCATTCCCGCTGTGCGGGCACTCCCCCCTATTGCGTACAGCGGAAGATTTTCGCACTCGGAAAGCCAGGGGATTTCACTAAGCTTTTCTTTCACATATTCTTTAAGGTTTTCTTCCTCTACATTCTCTGTCATCACAACGGCACCCAATGGCAAACTGATGCTATTTACCAAAGCACCATTTTTCACAAGCGTTATTTCAGTGCTTCCTCCGCCCGTATCCATAAGAACACCGTCATCTATTCCTACCGTAGATTTAATTGCAAGATAGCTGTAATACGCTTCATCTTCCCCGCTTATAACCTGAAATTCTATATTTGCTTCATTTTTTGCTCTTGAAAGAAATTCTTCCTTGTTCCGTGCATATCTCACTGCGGCAGTTGCAACTGCTTTTATTTTTGTGCAATTATATTTTTCTGCTATAGTGTAAAACCTTTTAAGCGCATCAATCACCCTGTCAATAGAAGCCTTTTTCAGAATCATATCGCTCCCCATATTTTCGCTGAGGCGCACAGTATCCCTTATTTTTTCAAGCACTTCCCATTCGCCGTTTTCGTCTGCACTGTTAATGGTCATTCTCACGGAATTCGAGCCAAGGTCGATAACTGCAAAATTATATTTCACAAAAATTCCTCCTGTCAGAAAAATATCTCTTCGCTAAGCGAACATAAAAAGTCGCGGCATTCCTTTACAAGCATACACTTTTTCATCACTTTTTCAACTGTTTTCACAAAATCAGCATCGAGCTCGTCTACGCGCATCACCTTACAAAGAGGGCACATTTCGCGCCCTCTCGGGTCCATCACAAGGGTAAAACTTCCGTCTTTTTCCACTCGTGGGATAAGCGGAAATATTCTGCACGAAAGAGGTCGCTTTTCTCTGTCGCACGTGCCTTGGCAGGTGAAAAGATTAATTTCACGCCCGCTTTTACACACAAAGTCTGTATCATAGATTTTGCCCCATTCGGGAATAGGTGAATACATCGTTTCCTCAAAAGGAAAAAGATACATTCCCGTTATCTCGTCAGTTACAACACAACAGGCATTATCGCAAAGCTTACCGCAATCAACCTTAAGCGGAGTAACACTGTCTAGTTCTCTGTATATTGATTCATAAAATTCCTTTGGCGAAATTTTTTTCTTCATAGTTATTTCCCCTTCCCAACAATATTCGACAGACTTTTATGTATATTCAGGTCATTTCGGATAAAAATTAATGAATCACATAATTTCTTTCATTTTGTTATGAAAGCTTTCTATATTCGTTGTTCACAGGGCGGGATCAAATTCAAGTGTACCTCTTATCTTTTCAAGTGAATTTATCTGCTTTACAACTATCATACAGCACCCTTGTCTCAACTTTTTTTTATTGTATGCCATACTAAAATACACTGAATTTATTATATCACCTCACGACGCTCTAATCAAGTATATTAAATATAGTTGACTTTTTCTTTTATTAATGTTAATCTATTAAAGAAGGAGTGGTATTAATGAATAAAACATCAAAAAAACTTATTACACTTATTTTGTTGATCGTTGCAGCAATTTCACTTTTCGCTTTACCGGCTCAGGCTGCAAGAGTAGGCGACGTTGTAGGAAAAGCTCAGCCTACTGATATTGTTGCAACAATTAATGGGTATCAGTTAGAATCCTACAATGTTAACGGTCTTACATATATCTGCGTTGAAGACTTACGCTATTATGGTTTTGACGTTTACTTTGATATGTATTCCAAAACACTTTCTCTTACAAGAGGCTATGACTATACTACTATTGACCCGCAGAGAACAAACCCCGATTTTTATACTATCGGAACAAGTAAAAGCTGGAAGAACATTCTCTACACCGATATTGCAACATATGTTAATAACGAATATGTAGCAAGCAGCAATATCAACGGTAAAACAATCATTAACTTTAACGAGCTTTCAAGATTCGGAACTGTATTGTATGATAACGACAGACGCGAAATCTCGCTTGCCATAGATAATGCAAACTATAACAGTATTGCATCGGTTGCAGATAGACTTCAGTCAAACATCTCTTATAACAGCGACTGGAAGATTCTCTTCAGAGCTAAAGGCGATATTTTAGTGGTTATTGGAACATCACGCCACTACTTCAATTCCAAAGTCAACAATAACTTTTGGAGCGAGATTGTACCAAGCGATAAAGCTGACTTTAAGGAAGTATTAGATATACTCAAATCACAGGGAGAGGCTATAAGCTCAATATATGTGGAATATAAGAACACCGATGGAACGACTATAACATCTTTCCAGGTTTATTAAAAAATCATATAATCGCAAAAATTCCCGTGGCACAGAGTGCTTCGGGAATTTTTCTTTTTTATGATTAAAAAACAGTTGATTATTTTTATGGCTTCTGTTAAAATTAAAAGAGTAACATTTTCTAAGGATGATTTTATGAAAAAAAATTATAATTTTTCTGATAAACCAGATATGTGGCTTCTGTGCTCGTGTATTCTCGCAGCGCTTTTTGGTATATTTGTGATAAACAGTGCCACTGCCTCTCTTAGCGGGCACTGGCGTTTTGTAATAGTCCAATCTGTAGCTTTTATTCTTGGTATTCTTGCAATGTATGTGGTAATTCTTTTTAAGTATACCCTGCTTGAAAAATTCAGGTATTTAATTTTTGGCGGCGGACTTGCAATGCTTATACTTGTGCTTCTGATGGGAAAAATTTCCCACGGCACACAAGGCTGGATAGAGCTTGGTCCCATATCGCTCCAGCCATCCGAAATTGCAAAAATCTGCTTTATAATTACTATTTCCACACATATATCACAAGTTAAAAGCAATATAAACAAGCTGAAAACTCTGGTTTTCTTAGGTGTTCACTTTTTGTGTTATATTATACCCGTTCTGCTTCAACCCGACTTTGGAACAGCTATGGTTTTTGCCTTTATATTTATTGTTGAATTGTTTTTTGCAGGGATTGACAGGCGCTATATTTTATGGGCAGCAGGCGGATTGCTTGTTCTTATTCCAATAGCCTGGTTATTTCTTGCAGACTTTCAGAAAGGCAGAATCCTTTCTTTCTTTAATCCTGAAAGCGACCCTACGGGAAGCGGATATCACGTACTTCAATCCCAGCTTGCTATAGGTAGCGGAAAAATTTTTGGAAGAGGCTATTTAAATGGTCCCCAAACTCAGTTTGGCTATCTTCCCGAAAAACAAACCGACTTTATTTTTTCTGTTATCGGAGAAGAATTTGGCCTTTTGGGAACTGTGTTTATTACAATTCTTCTTTTTATAATTGTCTACCGCTGCTTTGACAATGCACAAAGCCATTCTCACGATGCTTTCGGAGAACATATATGCTTGGGTGTAGGTGCAATGTTTTTGTTTCACATATTAGAGAATATTGGTATGTGTATTGGTTTAATGCCCATAACAGGTATTCCTCTCCCCTTTATCAGCTATGGCGGAAGCAATCTTGTAACGTGCTTTATCGCAGCAGGGCTTGTTCAAAGCATAAGGATGAGACGGCTTTCCACAAAATTCAACATATGATAGGGAACGTTTAAATCGTCCAGACTACAAAACAGGTGTGTAAAAAACTATGTTTTTTACACACCTGTTTATATTTCCTTTTAGTGATTATAACCTAGGTCAAACGCCTTAAGGTTAACCTCAAGCAGTTTTTCGGGAACTGTGGTTTTTATAGTTTCTATCCACTGCTCGTATTTAATATTTGTGTTTTTAGCCATAATGCCTATTAAAACAACGTTCACTGTTTTTGCATTACCTGCTTCAAGTGCTAAGCTGAGTGCATCCGCAATAGTTAAATCAACCTTTTCTTTAAGTTTACCTTCAATATTTTCGGGATACTCCATAGCACCTGTTATAACGGGCATAGGATCGATTTTCTGATTATTCACAATCATTTTTCCGCCCTTTTTAAGGAAAGGAAGCGCTCTGTAGGCTTCAAGCATTTCAAATGCAAGGATGATATCTGCTTCGCCCTTGTCGATTATCGGAGAATGAACTTTTTCGCCGTATTTAACATAGGTTACAACGCTTCCTCCGCGCTGCGACATTCCGTGAACTTCCGAAACCTTAACATCGTAACCCGCCTGAATAGCAACGTTACCAAGTATTCGACTTGCAAGGAGCGTTCCCTGACCGCCAACACCAACAATCATTATATTCTGCATATTAGTTCTCCTCCTTTTCTATAGCTTCAAAGGGACAAACGTTCATGCACAATCCGCATCCGTTACAAAGGTTTGTATCTATTACCACTGCATTATTCTTAACAGAAATAGCAGGGCAACCAATCTTCATACACATTTTGCAGTTTTTGCACTTATCGGTTACCTTGCAGTGGCCTGTGTATTTCACGCTCTTTAAAAGTGCACACGGGCGCTGAGCAATAATAACAGATGGAGCTTCACGCTCTGTTTCTTCCTTAACAATCTTTTCAAAGTTCTTAAGGTCGAATGGATCTGCAACCACGATATTTTCCACGCCTATTCCCTTGCAGAGAGTGATAAGGTTCACCTGATTTGTCTTTTCTCCGCGAATGGTGTAGCCCGTTGTGGGATTATCCTGATGGCCTGTCATACCAGTGATTGAGTTATCAAGAATAATAACTGTGTTGTTTCCCTTGTTGTAAACTATATCCACAAGACCTGTTATGCCTGAATGCATAAACGTTGAGTCGCCGATAACGGAAACAAGCTTTTTATTAAATTCCGGTCCGCGTGCCTTTGCCATACCAAGAGCCGCACTAACCGAAGCACCCATACAAATTGTTGTATCAACGCTTGCAAGCGGTGCAACTGCGCCAAGTGTGTAGCATCCGATATCACCCGACACTGTAAGACCGAGCTTTTTAAGCACGTAGAACACACCTCTGTGTGGGCATCCCGGACACATAACGGGAGGACGAACAGGAATCTGCTCCTCAATTTCAACAGATGGTGCGCCGTCTTCTTTAAGCACTGCCTTTTTAATCATAGCAGGTGTGTATTCTCCAAGAAGAGTGAATACTTCCTTGCCTATAACTTTAAGGCCGAGTGCCTTTGTATGCTTTTCAATGTAGTTATCAAGTTCTTCAACAACGTATACTATTTCACACTCAGCACAGAATTTCTTTATTAAATCTTCGCAAAGAGGGTAAACAATACCAAGCTTGAGGTAGTTTACACTGTCGCCCAATGCCTCTTTTGCATACATATATGAAATACCCGATGTGATAACGCCTATCTTCGAGCCGTTCATTTCAACTTTGTTGAGAGGAGAATTTTCGCTTAACTCTCTAAGATTTTTAATTCTTTCTTCAACTACAACATGCCTTTTTATAGCGTTACCCGGCATCATAACGTTCTTTGCTATATTCTTTTCGTAAGGCTTAAGCTCGATATTTTCTCTGTCGTTAAGTTCAACTAAGCTCTGCGAATGAGAAACTCTTGTTGAAAGGCGGATAAATACAGGTGTATCATATTCTTCCGAAAGGGCAAAAGCCTGCTTTGTAAATTCCTTACATTCTTCTGAATCCGATGGTTCGAGCATCATAATCTTTGATGCTTCGGCATAGTGGCGTGAATCCTGCTCATTCTGTGATGAGTGCATTCCCGGGTCGTCTGCCACGCAGAAAACCAAGCCGCCGTTTGCACCTATGTAGCTAACTGTGAAAACAGGGTCTGCCATTACGTTTAATCCAACGTGTTTCATACACGACATACTTCTTGCACCTGCAATTGAAGCGCCAATTGCAACTTCTGCCGCTACCTTTTCATTTGGCGACCATTCAACATACACATCTTCATATTTAACCATATTTTCGGTTATTTCCGTGCTTGGAGTGCCTGGATACGAAGCAACTACATTAACCCCTGCTTCATAAGCACCTCTTGCTACGGCTGCATTTCCGAGCATTAACTGTTTCATTGTAATTATCCTTTCCTCTTCTTTTAGTTATTTATCTGCTTTGCAACAAGCTTTTCTCCGCAGTAAATATCCCTCAGCTTCGGTTTTTCTATCTTGCCTGTTGGGTTACGGGGAACATCTGCAAATATGAACTTGTGCGGTCTTTTATATCTTGGTAAATCAATACAGAATTCTGTGATTTCTTCTTCAGTGAGTGTGCACTCAGGCTTAACCTCAACTATAGCCGCTGCAATCTCGCCAAGGCGTGCATCGGGAAGACCGATAACTGCCACGTCTTTAATTTTATCGTTCTTTCTTAAGAAATCTTCAATCTGCACGGGATAGAGGTTTTCTCCGCCCGAAATGATAACGTCTTTCTTTCTGTCGACAAGGAAAATAAATCCGTCTTCATCTTCCTGTGCAACGTCGCCGGTAAAGAGCCATCCATCTTTAAGAACCTGCTTTGTCGCTTCTTCGTCGCGGTAGTATGCAAGCATAACGCCCGGGCCTTTCACGCAAAGTTCGCCTACCTCGCCGCGTTCAACTTCATTTTTATTGTCATCAACGATTTTAACTTCCCAGCCAAAACCTGCCTTACCAATTGCGCCAACCTTATGTATGTTTTCAACGCCAAGATGCACACAACCCGGTCCGATAGATTCTGAAAGGCCATAGTTTGTATCGTAATCGTGATTCGGGAAATACTTTTTCCAGCGCTTTACAAGGCTTGGTGGTACGGGCTGTGCACCAATATGCATAAGACGCCATTTTGACAAATCATAATCCTCAAGCTTTATATCTCCGCGCTCTATTGCATCTAAAATATCCTGTGCCCACGGAACCAAAAGCCACACTATGCTGCACTGTTCCTTTGAAACGACATCAAGAATCCATTCAGGCTTAATCCCCTTAAGCAACACTGCTTTTCCGCCCACAAGGAAGCTTCCGAACCAATGCATTTTTGCCCCTGTATGATAAAGAGGCGGTATACATAAAAATACATCGTCTTTTGTTTGAGAGTGGTGATTCTGCTCTGTCATAGCGGCGTGCACAAGGCTTTTGTGTGCGTGAATAATTGCTTTTGGGAAGCCTGTTGTTCCCGAAGAGAAATAGATAGCCGCTTCATCATCATCCGTTAAAGTTATTTCGGGGTTTTTTGAAGAACAATATGTAACAAGCTTATCGTAGCTCTGCGCAAAAGTCGGGCAATCGTTTCCAAGATAGAACCAATCTTTAACGCGCGGAATTCTGTCTACAATTTCTTCCACTCTGCCTATAAACTCAGGTCCGAAAACAATTGCATCGGCTTCTGAAAGATTAAGGCAGTATTTAATCTCGTCTGCCGTATAGCGGTAGTTAAGCGGTACGGCAAGAGCGCCCGTCTTTAAAACGCCAAAATATATGGGAAGCCATTCAAGGCAGTTCATCAAAAGAATTGCAACCTTGTCGCCTTTTTTTATTCCGCGTGCCAATAAAAGATTCGCGAAACGATTTGCCTTTTTATTGAATTCGCTCCACGTGATTTCTGTTCTGTAGGCATCGCTTGCGCCTGTTTCAATAAGAGAATATTCTCTCCATGTAAGCTTTGTTTGATTTTCAAGCTTAGGATTGATTTCCACCAAAGCAACATCATTCGGGTAGAAATCAGCATTTTTCTTTAGTATGTCTGTAATAGGCATCTTTTTCACTCCTTAAATTTCGCAGAGTATATAAAAAACAAAAAGTCCTCTGCATAAAATTTATACAGAGGACGGAATCTCTTCCGCGGTACCACCTCAATTGCCGCATTGCGACCACTCTTAGGTACTTGAAAGCACTCTATCGCTATAACGGGCGTTCCCGTTGCAGCCTACTCGGTTTCCCTTTCGGTGCACTGCTCCCAAAATGTATTCGTTACTATAGATCCCACTGCCTCGCACCAGACGGCAGCTCTCTAAAAGGCCTCTTATAAAACTACTTGTTTTTGATCATCGCATTTAGTTAATATTATCATATTTAAGCTATAAAGTCAATTATAAATTTTTATCTTTCTTCTCTGAAATAGGCAAGTCCAAGGCTTGCGGGAGGCTGATTTTCTTTTTTGCTTCTGATGCTTGTAATTATAAGAACAAGAATTGTTACAACATACGGAAGCATATTGAAAATTGCCGAAGCACTTCTTGATAAGCCTGAAATATAAGCATATGCAATATAAAGTCCGCCAAAGATAACAGAGCCGATTATTCCAAGGTTTGGTTTCCAGAGCGCAAATATAACAAGCGCTATTGCAAGCCATCCACGATCACCAAAGCCGCCGTTTGTCCACGAGCCGCCTGTGTAGTCCATTATGAAGTAGAAACCTCCAAGGCCTGCAATTGCTCCGCCTATAACGGTTGCAAGGTACTTATATTTTGTAACGTTTATGCCTGCCGCATCAGCAGTAGCGGGATTTTCGCCCACTGCACGAAGATGCAGTCCCACTCTTGTTTTCTTAAGCACCCATGCCGAGATTAATGCAATTATTATTGCAAGGTAAACCAAAAATCCATACGAAAAGAATATTTTACCAAAGGCACCTAAATCATCGGCAAACGGAAGAGTTGTTTTATAATAGTCTGCCGTTACCTTAACAGAAAGATTTCCGCCTTCTCCAAAAATCTTTGTAAGCGAGCCTCCGAAAAAGTCGCCAAAACCTACACCGAAGGTAGTGAGAGCAAGACCCGTTACATTCTGATTAGCCCTGAGTGAGATTGTTAAAAAGCTATAAATAAGAGCAAGCAATGCCGAGCCAATGAGCGATGCAATAAGCGGGATTATTATACACCATACGGGCGATGGAACTGCAACTGATTTTTCGTAAAAATATGCACCCATAACGCCTGCAATACCACCCATATACATTATTCCCGGGATACCCAAATTAAGATTTCCCGATTTTTCCGTTATGATTTCTCCCGTCGAGCCGTAAAGAAGAGGAATACCCTGTACTATTGCTTTATTGATTATTGTAGCAAACATAATTACGCCTCCTCCTTATGCTTTTTTCTTAATGTAATTTTATAGTTCACAAAGAACTCACTGCCGATAATAAAGAAAAGTATAATTCCCGTTAAAATATCGGAAATACTGTGATTAAGCTGGAATGTTGTGGCAATCTCCCCTGCACCACGCTCTAAAAATACAATTAAAAACGATGTAAGAGTCATAATAATGGGGTTGAATTTAGCAAGCCACGAAACCATTATTGCGGTAAATCCTATTCCGCCGATGGTGGTGGTTGTAATCGTGTGATCAGTTCCCGCAACGAGCAGAAGACCTGTAATACCGCAAAGCCCACCCGAAAGAGCCATTGTGCGAAGAATAACCTTTTTAACGTTTATTCCAACGTAGCGCGCAGTGTTTTCACTTTCACCAACAACGGAAATTTCGTATCCGTGCTTGCTGTAGCGAAGATAAATATACATTGCGATTGTGATTACCGCCACAATTAAAACAATAAGCAAATATTTTTGATTAAACAGTGTTGGGAGCCATCCTCCGTGAGTGGAAGAGTTGATTATTCCAACATTGTTTGAATCCTTTGGATTTTCCCAGAAAACTATGCAGAATACAACAAGCTGCGTTGCAACATAGTTCATCATAAGTGTAAAAAGAGTTTCATTTGTGTTAAATTTTGCCTTGAAATATGCGGGAATAATACCCCAAATCATACCTGCAATAATGCAAAGAACCGTCATTATCGGAATAAGCAGGGCATTTGGAATTTTATTGCCCATATAAATCATACAAGCTGCCGCAGTAAGTGCTCCTATAAGTGATTGCCCCTCGGCACCGATATTCCAGAATTTCATTTTAAAAGCAGGTGTTACGGCAAGCGATACACACAAAAGAATTGAAAGTTTCTGAAGCATATTCCACATCTTACGCGTTGTACCGAAGTTTCCGTAAATCATAGAGCCATAAACCTTAATTGGGTCGTATCCTGTTAAGAGCACGATAACGAGTGCACACAAAATAAGTGCAAGCACAATAGCTATAAGCCTTACTCCCCACGATTTATACCATATCATATCATCACGTTTTGCAATATGGATGCGAGGCTCTGATGAGCGTTTTTCATGCTTTTTATTACTCATTTTCTTCCACCTCCTGTGATTTCGTCATAAGAAGGCCTACTTCTTCCTTTGTAGTAGTTCTTGCATCAACCACTCCGCTGATTTTTCCTGCGCTAAGAACAATAATTTTGTCGCAAAGTTCTAAAAGAACGTCTAAGTCTTCTCCGACGAAAATTACTGCTACGCCCTTACGCTTCTGCTCGTTAAGAAGATTGTATATTGTGTATGACGAGTTTATATCAAGTCCGCGAACAGGGTAAGCTGCCATTAGAACTGTGGGAGCTGCGGCAATTTCTCTGCCGACCAGCACTTTCTGCACGTTTCCGCCCGAAAGTCTTCTTACAGGAGTGTTAGCATCTGGAGTTACAACCTCAAGTCTTGAAATTATTTCTTCTGCTAAATCTTTTGGCGCTTTTCTTTCAAGGAATACTGTTTTACCCTTTCTGTAGCTTCGAAGCATCATATTATCAACAATATCCATATTTCCAACAAGACCCATACCAAGTCTGTCTTCAGGTACAAAGGAAAGCCTTACTCCCATATCGCGAATTTCCATAGGCGTTTTATCACGAAGGTTTTCTGTTTCTCCCGTCTTAGGGTCAAGATACATAATGCTTCCGTTGCTCAATTTCTGCAATCCTGCAATAGCTTCCAGAAGCTCGCGCTGTCCGCTGCCTGCAATACCTGCAATACCAAGAATTTCTCCTGAACGGGCAGTGAAAGATACATTACTTAAAACAGTTACACCCTCACGGTTAATGCAGTTTATATTCTGAACATTAAGCCTGTCCACACAATCTTTAGGCTCGTCGCGTTCTATATTAAGAGAAACCTTTTTACCAACCATCATTTCGGTAAGCTTGTTTTCATCGGTTTCTGCCGTTTTAACTGTTCCAATATATTCGCCCTTACGAAGAACACTAACACGGTCGGAAAGAGAGAGCACCTCGTGAAGCTTGTGAGTTATAATTATTATGGTTTTTCCATCGTCGCGCATTCTTCTTAAAACCGCAAAAAGCTTTTGTGTTTCCTGAGGAGTAAGCACGGCCGTGGGCTCGTCAAGAATTAATATATCTGCACCGCGGTATAGCACACGGATAATTTCAACCGTCTGCTTTTCTGAAACCGACATTTCATATATTTTCTTTTCAGGGTCGATTGTAAAGCCATAGCGCTCGCCAATCTCGCGCACCTTTTCCACAGATTTTTTTAAATCATAGCCATCTTCGTCTTCAAGGCCGAGGATAATATTTTCCGCAGCAGTAAACACATCAACCAATTTAAAGTGCTGATGTATCATACCGATTTTATATTTAAAAGCATCCTTGGGCGAGCGTATAACAACCTCTTCCCCGTTTATAAAAATCTGGCCCTCATCAGGAAAATATATTCCCGATATCATATTCATAAGAGTAGTCTTTCCGCTGCCATTTTCTCCGAGGATAGAAAGTATTTCATTTTTATTTGCAGTTATGCAAACGTTTTTATTTGCAACCACACTGCCAAAGGTTTTCGTAATATTTCTTAATTCTATTGCCGCCTCTGCCATAAAATGCCCTCCTTTTTTTAATTTTACTCCTTTAAAATAACAAATATAAACTTATTTTCTTAAAGCAATAAAATTAATTGGGGGGTTGCAAAAACATTTAATATTTCTGCAACCCCTTTAAGTCAATTAATTACTTTAATGTGATACCATCAATATTGAGGTCGAAATAAGGAGCTGAACGCATTTCTGATTCGTGGAAATATCCGTCAGAAACAACGTTTGTATCTCCCTTGAATTCAGCATCTGAATCAACGTCTGCCATATATTCTGTTACTTCTTTACCTTCAACTGTGAATGTCTTTGTATCGAATACCTTGATTTCGCCAGAGATAAGCTTAGCCTTAACTTCTTCAAGCTTAGCTTCTGTACCCTCAGCTGCTACCTTGTCGTTGAAACCAAGAATCTGAACAACATCTTCGTTAAGACCCTTACAGAAATCCTGCTCGATTTCTGTGCCGTTAACTGTAGCTGTTATAATATGCTCGAAGTAAGGCTGCCAGTTGATCTTAGAAGAAATAAGAGCTGTGTTTGGACCCCATTCACGAGTGTCGAGGTTGTAAGCAACGTTAGGAACGCCTGCTTCTTCACAAGCCTTAGGAGCACCCTCAGAGTCAGCATGCTGGCTGATAAGTACGCAACCATCAGAAATAAGAGCTGTTGCAGCCTCTTTTTCAAGAGCTATATCAAACCAAGAGTTTGTGAACTTAACATCCATAACTGCTGTTGGGCAAACACTGCGAGCACCAAGATAGAATGATGTGTATCCTGATTTAACTTCTGCATAAGGATGAGCACCAACATAACCTATCTTAGCCTGTTCAGGAGTAATCTTACCTGCTTCGATCATTTCGTTAAGCTTAAGACCTGCTGCAACACCTACAAGGAATCTGCCTTCGTAGATTGAAGCAAATGCATTGTAGAAGTTAGGAAGGTTTTCTGTGTGAGCCTTTGTACCTGTAGCGTGGCAGAATGTAACTTCGGGGAATTCCTTAGCTGCCTGAATCATGAAATCTTCATGACCAAAGCTGTCTGCGAAGATAAGGTCGCAGCCTGCATCAGCAAGTTCTGCTGCTGCTTCATAGCATTCGTTACCCTCAGGAATGTTTGTCTTAAGAAGAACCTGCTCGTCTGTAAGGCCAAGAGCTTCCTTAGCAGCTATAGCTGCATCCATAAAGTTTTTGTCGTAAGTTGAGTTTTCATCGTGAAGGAAAATAAAGCCAACCTTAATGTCAGCCATTGCGTTTTCTCCTTCTGTTTCGCCTGTCTGATTCTCTTTTTCGCCGCAAGCTGTAAAAGCAAGAACCATAACAAGTGCAAGTAAAAGTGCCAGTAATTTTTTCATTGGTTTCTACCTCCATAATAAATAAATATTTTTTAAACGCGCAACTCTTATGCGCAATTTAACTCAAAGAAATTCAATAGTGCCGTTTTCTATAGACTTAACGCGCGCCAGGCTTTCTATCTTGTATCCTTTAGCGCGGAATTCATCTCCGCCGCCCTGGAAGCTTTTTTCTATTACTATTGCACATCCTGCAACCTTTGCGCCTGCCTGATTAACAATATCGATAAGTCCGTTAATGGCACCGCCCTTAGCCAGGAAATCATCAACCACCAAAACATTATCGTTTTCGTTTATGTAGTTTGTTGCAACGCGTATGGAGTAGGTTGTTTGCTTTGTGAAAGAAAAAACTTCGCTCTCATAAACGCTTTTATCAAGATTTTTTGCATTGTATTTTTTTGCAAAAACAAACGGAACACCCAATTCATAGGCAACAAATGCTGCAATCGCAATACCTGAAGCCTCAATAGTTAAAACTTTTGTTATTTTATCCTGAGCGAAACGTTTTTTGATTTCAAGCGCTATTTCGCGAAGAAGCACAGGGTCAACCTGATGGTTTATAAAACTGTCAACCTTAACTATGTCGTTTCCTATAATCTGTCCATCGGTAATAATTCTCTTTTTAAGCAGTTCCACCATCTTCACTCCTAAAAAAATCTTTGATGATATTATATAACATATTATTGCAAAATGCAACCAGTATTTTTGTATTTCAACATAAAAAAACGGGCGCCCACACAAGGGCGCCCCTACAAATTATATTAGAATGGGTATGCTTCCTCATCACAAATAAGTGTAACATCGTTATGAAACTGAAGAATTGATGCAGGAACCTGTGGGTCAACCTTGCCCCAGAAAGTCTTCTTAAGAATTTCCTTCTTATCTGCACCTGTTACAATCATAACAATCTTCTTTGCAGCCATAATTGTTCCTATACCCATTGTGAATGCAGCTCTCGGCACATCATCAATAGAATCGAAGAAACGCTTGTTTGCATCAATTGTCATATCTGTAAGCTGAACTTCGTGTGTCATAGCAGGGAAGTAATCTTCTGGTTCATTGAAACCGATATGGCCGTCGTGGCCGATACCAAGAAGCTGTAAATCAACTCCGCCCCACTCTTCAATTTTCTTTTCGTAATCTTCACACATTTTATCAGGGTCTTCTGCTTTACCCAAAGGAACTATTGTGTTTTCGGGCTTGATTGAAATGTGGTCTAAAAGGTTATCCTGCATAAATTTGCGATAGCTCTGCTCGTGAGTTGGCTCTAAGCCCTTGTATTCGTCAAGATTTGCTGAACGGACACGGCTGAAATCAATTTTTCCTGCCTTTTCGCGTGCAATAAGCTCACGATAAAGAGGAAGAGGAGTTGAACCTGTTGCAAGACCGATTACGCAAGCGGGCTTCTTCTGAATTTCAGCTTCAAACACGTCTGCTGCAAGCTTTCCTGCTTCTTCAGCATTTTTAGCTACTATAATTCTTGTATGTAACATTTTTTTCCTCCATCTAAAATTTTATTATTTCTCCCATTTCGGGGATGAAAATATTTTCTTCATTTTCTGTGCATTTTTCCACTGCGTCCCAAAGCTTATATTCATCTTTTTCCCTTTCCGGAAGATGAAGCACCACAATCGTTTTTGCGCCAACTGCTTTGACATTTTTTACTGACGACAGTGTATTCACGCACGCATAAGGAACAATCAGCACATCGGGCTTTTCATAATTTTTCATTTCTTTTAAAGCAAGGGCAGATACATCGCCCATAAACCACACGCTTTCCTCTTTTTTAATAATAAAGCTTACGTGCGGAAAATCAGATTTTCCAATATGCCTTGTGGGAACAGAAATAATTTGTGCTCCGTTTGTGCCTTTTACAAATTGGCTCTCAGGCCCGATAACGGACCTGAGAGTTTTTAATTCATAATCTTTGGCAAATGCTTTATCATAATGGTCATCATGATAATGAGTGAACAAAACATTGTCGGGATAATTTTTTTCTATTTCTTCCCTGATATGCTGTGGCGTTTTCATATAAGGATAAACCTCGCCGCACACTCCGTCCAGAAGAAATGTTTCTCCTGAAATTGTAAGAAGCACTCCCGCATTTGCAGTTCTTTTAATCTTCAATTATACACCCTTCTTAGCGCGACGAAGAGCTTCTGCTTCTGTGCATCCGTTTTCAGCAACGTGGCCGGGAAGCGGAACAAGCTTTTCGTGAATTGCATCGATAATCCAGCCCGGCTGCGGGAAGAAGTATTCGTCGAATTCAAACGGAGGTGTTATCCAGTTGCGAGCGCCCACAACAACAGGCGGTGCATCAAGGTCGTCAAAGCAAAGCTCTGTGATGTTTTTAGCAACATCGTTCATAAATGAACCACGTGTGCAAGCATCACTAACAAGTACAACTCTGCCTGTTTTCTTAACTGATTCAATAATCTTTGTATAATCAAGCGGAACAAGTGAATGAAGGTTGATTACATCTGCCTCCATACCATATTTTTCGCTGAGCTGTTTTGCAGCTTCTACTGCTCTGTAAAGAGCCGCACCAATAGTTAAGATTGTAACATCCTTACCATCGCGAACCTTGTTAACATCACCAAATTCAATTTCGTAACGTTCACTTGGTACGCCACCCTCGTGGAACTGCTCGCCAACATCGTAAATTCTCTGGCTTTCAAAGAATACAACGGGATCTGTTCCCTTAAGAGCTGATTCCATAAGACCTTTAGCTTCCCAAGGTGTTGCGGGGAAGCAAACCTTAAGACCGGGGATATGAGCACAAAGAGCTGTCCAGTCCTGAGAATGCTGAGCACCGTATTTTGAACCAACACTAACACGAAGAACAACGGGCATCTTAAGGATACCTGCGCTCATTGCCTGCCACTTACTCATCTGGTTAAAGATTTCGTCGCCTGCGCAACCGATAAAGTCGGCATACATAAGCTCGATAAGAGCACGTCCGCCTGAAAGAGCATAACCAACTGCAGTACCAACGATAGCTGCTTCTGCAATAGGAGCATTAAACAAACGGCAATGCGGGAATGCATCCATCATTCCGCGGTATACAGCAAACGCACCACCCCAGTCGCGAACGTCTTCACCGTAAGCAATTAATGTGGGGTCTTCATAGAATCTGTCGTAAATAACTTCGCTCATTGCATCACGAAGGTTAAAGAGCTTCATCTTAGATACAGGCTTACCGTCTACAATCGGAGCGCGTTCCTTTTCCTTAAGCTTCTTATAAGCAGGAACTTCGTTAAGAGGCATATTAACCTCAGGTTCGCGATCGTCGAATTTTTCAACTTTCTCGTTAGAAAACATCATACGTTCAACAACTGCACTGTCTTTCTTGAAATCAACATAAGGGCTGATTTCAACATCTGATGCAGCCTTGCAGATAAGAGTCATACGTTCTTTTGTTTCTGCAAGAATTTCTTCAAATTTAGTATCGCCTGCAACACCTGCATCAACAAGACCCTGACGGTATGTGATAATCGGGTCGATTGCCTGCCAAGCTTCCATTTCTTCCTTGGTGCGGTATGCATTCTGGTCAGATACAGAGTGGCCTGAATAACGATATGTAAGAGTATCAAGCATAACAGGACCTTCACCTGCACGAAGAATTTCAAGCTTACGTTCCATAGCATCGATAACTGCAAGAGGATTAAATCCGTTGATACGTTCTGCGTGGAACTGAGTTGGGCTTACGCCGCTGCCGATACGTGCAAGCATATCGTAACCCATTGTTTCTCCGCGTGTCTGGTCGCCCATACCGTAGGAGTTATTAAATACGTTGTAAAGAATGGGCATTCCGCCGTTGTGGCTTTCCCAAAGTGTGTGGAACTGATCCATTGCAGCAAAGTTCATAGCTTCCCAAACAGGTCCGCGAGCCATAGAGCCGTCGCCTGAGTTACAAACTACAATACCCTGCTTGCCGTTAATTTTCTTAAAGAGAGCAGCACCTGTTGAAATAGCTGCGCTTCCGCCAACGATAGCATTGTTGGGGTAAATACCGAAAGGAAGGAAGAATGCGTGCATGCTTCCGCCCATACCCTTATGGAAGCCTGTTTCACGGGCAAAGATTTCAGAAAGTGTGCCGTAAAGAATGAATCTTATAGCAAGCTCTTTAACATCATCAACTTTTCCAAGCTTTTCTGTTGCACGAAGAGCGCTACCGCCGAGGAAGCCTTCCATAATTGTCATTAATTCCTGTTCGCTGAGCTTCTGTATGCAAGAAAGAGCCTTTGCAAGAATTTCACTGTGGCTTCTGTGTGAGCCGAAAGAGAAGTCGTTCTGGTCAAGAAGATAAGCCTGACCAACTGCAGCTGCTTCCTGACCTACAGATAAGTGAGCAGGACCTGGATATGTTGTTTCAATTCCGTTGTAGCCGCCCTGTGTTTTAATAGAGCTGAGCATTGATTCAAATTCACGAAGAACTGCTATATCGCGATAGATACGAACAAGGTCGTCATCACTATAGCGCGAACGTTCTTCATTGATTGTTTTGTTGTACGCATTAACGGGAATATCGTTAAAGGTAATTTTTCCGGGAGCTAAGGTTTCCGCCGGATCTACAAATAAACTTTTTGGCATAGTATATTTCCTCCTTAATTAATTATATGTGAAAAATTGCTTCGCGAATGATTTCTGCAACTGTGGGATGCGGGAATACAAGCTTCTGAAGACGAGTTGGTGTAAGCTCTGTATCTACCATCATAGTTGCCGTCATAATAATTTCAGAAGCATAAGAGCCTACCATATGGCAACCTACCAAGCGGTTTCTTTCGGTATCTACCACAATCTTTATAAAGCCCTTACCTCCCTCTGTTTCAGCGAGGTATCTGCCTGCATAAGATAAGGGAAGCTTAACTTCTTTAACTTTCATACCCTTTTCTTCTGCTGCTTCTTTGCTGAAGCCTACGCTTGCAACCTCAGGGTCTGTGTAGATAACAGATGGGATTACATCGTAGCGCATTTCATCATTTTTACCAAGCATATGGTTTACTGCAACTTCTGCTTCGCGGTATGCAGTGTGAGCAAGCATAAGCTTTCCGTTACAGTCGCCTATAGCATACACGCCTGAAACATTTGTGCAAAGATGGCGGTCTGTTTTAACTGCAGCTCTGTCCATTTCAACACCAAGTGTTTCAATGCCGATGTTTGCAGTTGCAGGCTTTCTTCCTGCTGAAAGAAGCACTTTATCGCACTTCAATTCTTTCTTTTCGCCATTTTCTTCGTATATAACGCTATCATTCTTAACTTCAAGCACCTTGCTTGAAAGCTTGAATTCCATTCCTTTCTTAACGAAAGCATCTGTTAAAACCTTGCAAATTTCAGCGTCTGTTGCACCGGCAATTTTATTCATCATTTCAATTACCGTTACCTTAACGCCAACGCTTGCAAAGTAGTAAGCCATTTCAAGACCGATAACGCCGCCGCCGATAACAACAATGTTTTCGGGGAGAGTTTTTTCATCAAGCACCTCGCGGTTTGTAACAACAAATCCGCTTTCAAGCCCTTCCTTTAAACCGGGAACGGGAGGAACAACCGTTTCAGAACCCGAAGCTATAACAAGCCTTTTTCCCTCGAAAGTTTTTCCATCTGCTTCAACCAAAAATCCGTTTTCACCGCGACCATTTATTTTTGCATCAGCAGTGATAACGTTAACCTTATTTGATTTCATTGTAGCGCCAACTCCCGATACAAGAGTTTTCACTACCTTGTCTTTTCTTTCGATAACCTTTGCGTGGTTATATGTAACGCCCTCAACTGTTACGCCGAAAGCTTCGCTTTCTTTTGCGTGGCGATACATTTTAGATGAATTAAGAAGTGTTTTTGTGGGAATACAACCTTCGTTAAGGCAAGTTCCGCCAAGAGCCTTCTTCTCGAAAAGAGCAACATTCAATCCGCCCTGAGCCGCACGCTCTGCACAAAGGTATCCACCGGGGCCTCCGCCCACAACCAATAAATCAAAAATTTCCATATTTGTTTCTCCTTATCGTCATAAAGACTTTACTAACTATAAAAAGGGGGATTGTTAAGGGGTACACCCCTTGACAACTAAACCCGTTAAAACCGGGGGCGTGTACCTCGGTTTTAACTCCTATAAAGGGCTACCGCACAGCGGTGCGCGAGCGAAAGCCCTTATCTCGAAGCAAATGCTTTTATGAAATAAAGCATTTGCTTCGAATGGTTTTTCTTATTTAGCCAGAAGTGTTGTAAAGTTTTCAAGATTATAGCCAAGCTCTTTCTGGAAGCGAGCTGCAGGTGTTCCGTCAACTGCACGATGGTCGTATGTAAGGCTGAGTCCCATAGCAGGATAAATCTGAATTGAACCATCAGCACCCTTTCTCACTCTGTCTACCGAGCCGCAAACACCAAGGATACCTGTCTGCGGAGGATTGATAACGGGTGTGAACGATTCAACTCCCATATTACCAAGGTTAGAAACAGTGAATGTACCGCCTGTAAGCTTGTCGGGGCTGATATTACCCTCGCGGCATTCTTTTGCAAGCTGTTTTACTTCAAGTGAAATTTCAAGAAGGCTCTTTTCATCAGCACGGAATATTGTTGGAACCATAAGTCCGCGTGGTGTATCTACTGCAACACCAAGATTTACGTGCTTGAACAAACGAATGTTGTTATCATCAAGCATATGTGCATTAAGGTCGGGGTGGTTAAGAAGCGTTCTTGATACTGCATAAAGAACGATATCGCCGAGTGTGATTCCGCTTAAATCTCCCTCTGCATTCTTAAGAAGCTTGCGGTATGCAAGAATCTGTGTTGCATCGAAAGATGTGTTGTGAGTAAGCTGTGCCATTGTGGAAAGCGATGTGTGCATTGATTTGCTGATAGCACGGCGGATACCGCTGAACTTAACATCAGTGTATTCTTCCTCAGTTACTGCAGGTGCTGCTGCCACAGCTTCGCTCTTTACTGCTGCCACAGGATTTTCCATTAATTCACGAATATCGCGCTCGATAATTCTTCCGTTAGGGCCTGTGGGTGTTGCAAGGCTTGCATCAACTCCTGCACGCTCTGCAAGCTTTCTCGCTCTTGGAGAAACTGCAGATTTGTCGCCTGTAGCGGTTGATTCGATAACAACCTTTGGAGCCTCTGTTTTTTCGGGAGCAGCTTCCTCTGCTTTTGGAGCTTCCTCCACAGCAGCTGCGCCATCAGGACGAAGAGCACTAACGTCTTCCCCTGCGCTACCGATAGCACAAACGTTTACAAGACAGGGAACTTCTTCTCCCTCTCCAAAGAAAATTTCAAGTAATGTTCCTTCTTCGGTTGATTCGCATTCGAAACTTGCTTTATCAGTTTCGTATGAAAACAGGATATCTCCTATTTTAACTGAATCGCCGACTTTCTTTTCCCATGTACCGATAATACAGCTTTCAACTGTTATACCGGCTTTGGGCATAATTACAGCATTTGCCAAAATAAACTCCTCCTATATTGTAAAATAAATTATTTTTCAACAATCTAAATAATTATAACACGTTATAACATTTCAGTCAATGGCTTTTTGCGATAATTGACGTTTTTTATAATATTATAACGCCATTTTTTTCTGCCTCTTCTTTGAAATCGGCGCTAAGCTCATAATCAGTTATAATATAATCCACATCGCTAAAGCTTGCAAAGGTATATGGCATAAGGCGTGTAAGCTTTTCCTGGGCACACATCATAACACTTACTCTCGCCTTTTTTATAACGCTGCTTTTTATAAGCATATCCGCTTCAGTACCGCAGGTAAAGCCCACCTTGCTGCTTGCTCCCGAAACGCCGATAAAGGCTGTATCAATGTTTATCTTATCTATCATTTCAAGTGCATTTTTTCCCGAAATACCCATATTTTTTCTGTTCATATCGCCGCAGCAAACAGTTACTA
This sequence comes from Clostridia bacterium, assembly GCA_017505525.1. Classification (GTDB taxonomy): domain Bacteria; phylum Bacillota; class Clostridia; order UMGS1883; family UMGS1883; genus UMGS1883. The sequence goes on along the minus strand of JAFVPB010000010.1, from coordinate 19,337 downwards.
TAGGGTTGTGAAGGCGGCACAATTCTATTGCAATTGCCGGTCCCGTTGTGATGATATTAAGGCTTAAATCGGGAATGTTTTTTCCAAGCACAAGATTCGATGTTCCTGCATCGAGAAATATGGAGCTTCTGTTTTTAATAAGGCTTAATGCCTTTTGCGCCATAATCTCTTTCCCTTGTATATTTTCGCGCATTCTGATGTTAAATTCTATATCGTCGGGATGATGTAGCGATTTAACCCCTCCGCGGTATTTCACAATTGCTCCTGTGCTTTCCAGAGCATCGAGATCGCGGTGTATCGTCATAAGCGAAACATCAGGAAAAAGAGCCTGAAGTTCCTTTATTGTAGCCACACTGTTACGTTCAATATAATCCTGTATTTTCTCTTGCCTGATACGGTTCATAATACCCTCCTGTAAATTTATCTCTCTTTATAACATAATATAACATTTTTATATCATAATTGTCAACAAAAAAACATTGACTATGGCTTCTTTTTTATTTAAAATAGAGTGTGAGGTGTAAATATGATAAAAAATCTCTACATATACTCAACCAACTCCACAAACCCATATAAAAACCTGGCTGCGGAGAAGCTTTTGTTTGATAAGCTTGAAAAAAACTCTGTAGTTCTTTATCTCTGGCAAAATAAAAATACCGTTGTTATAGGAAGAAATCAAAATCCGTGGGCAGAGTGCAACCAAAATGCAATAAAGGACGATAATGTAACGCTTGCCCGCAGGCTTTCGGGCGGCGGAGCAGTTTATCACGATTTGGGAAATCTTAATTTCACATTTATATATAATGATGAAAATGCCGATATTTCAAAGAGAATTTCCGTTATAAAAACGGCTTGTGAATTATGCGGAATAGAAGCTGAGGTCAGCGGAAGAAACGATATTTTGGCAGGCGGAAGAAAGTTTTCGGGGAACGCTTTTTATAATTCGCAGCAAAAAGGCTTTCATCACGGCACAATACTGATTGATGCTGATATGAAAAAAATGGCAAGCTACCTCACTCCTCCAAAGGCAAAGCTTGTTTCAAAAGGCGTTAAATCAGTAAAATCAAGAACTGTTAATCTTTCAGAGCTTTCGCCCTCTGCTACAATCGAAAATATGAAAAAAAATATGATTAAAGCCTTTGAAGACGTATATGGAATGACTGCCAAGGTGCTCCCTCCCCTTTTGCAGGAAGAAATTGATGCTCTTTCCGAGAAATTTTCCGATTGGGACTATATTTACGGAAAAAGTGTTCCCTTTAACATATCGTGCGAAAAGCATTTTTCGTGGGGGCATATTTCAGTTCAGCTTCAATCGGAAAAAGGAATTATAAAAGATATTAAAGTGTATTCCGATTCAATGGACTGGTCCATAAGCGAAAAAATTGAAAAAGCACTTATTTCCTGTAAATTAAAGGAAGAGGATATTAAAGCTTCGCTTTTTTCTGCTTTGGAAAGCGGAATTGCAGAGAATATACTATCTTTATTTAAAGAGGTGCTGATATGAAAATTGCATTGTTAACATTAAACCCCGCATACGATGTGCACTACTTTATCCCCCGGTTTTCCGTTCACAGCGAAAACTATGTTGTTTCAAGCAATACAGACTGCGGCGGAAAGGGCATAAACATCGCACGTGCACTTGAAAATTTAGGGATAGAAGCCACCGCTTTCACAGTGCTTGGAAAAGATAACTGCCAAAATTTTGAAAAGGAACTTACAAAAAGCATAAAAAACAATGTTTTCTTCTACACCGATGGAAAAATACGCGAAAACATCACTATTCACGAAGAATCGGGCAAGGAAACAAGAATAAGCCTCGATAACTTTTCACTAAGCAAAGTAGTGTTTTCAGAATTCAAAAAAAGCGTTCTCGCTTTCACAGATGATGAAACGATAGTTGCCTTTGCAGGCAGAATTCCAAAGGGAATAGAAAAAAGCGAGGTTATTGATTTTCTTCTGGAATTAAAAAGCAATGGTGCTTATATAGTTTGCGATTCCAACAGTTTTGATAAAAACGATTTGGAAAAAATCAACCCTTGGCTTATAAAGCCAAACGAAAAGGAAATAATGGACCTTACCGAGAGTAAGGATTTTTTTGAAAGTGCAACGGCACTTAGTAAAATAAGCTCAAACGTTTTAGTAACTCTTGGAGCTGATGGCGCTGTTTTTGCATCGGACGACGGCTTATACACCGCCGATGTGCCAAGCGTTATTCCCGTTTCAACTATTGGCGCAGGAGATAGCACAATCGCAGGCTTTATCTATTCAAAAGCGAATAACTTTGGCACTGAGGATTCCATACGCTTTTCCCTTGCGTGCGGCACCGCCGCCTGCCTGGAGGAAGGCACAAACCCACCACGCAAAGAAGAAATTGAGAAGATATTTAATAGGATTACAATAAAGAAAACCACGCGATAGTCGTGTGGTTCAATAAAGGTTAACCGATGAACAGAAATAAAGCAGTTTAAACATAAAGATAGTTAATTGTATAGTACAAATGAGAAATTTTGCAGAAAGTTTTAATGGATAAAGCCTCCCTTGTGTAAAGGGAGGTGGGTTTGCCTAGCAAACTCGGAGGGATTGTAATTAAGAAAAATACACAAGAATAAAAACAGAAAAACAATCCCTCAGTCTCACTGTGTTCGACAGCTCCCTTTACACAAGGGAGCCTATTTTGTTTTGCAAGAACCGTCCCCTGTGCACAGGGGACGGTTCTGTGTATTGTGATTACCCTTGAAATTTAACGTCCCACATTGTTTTTCATTCCTTATTTTCTTTCTTTTTATCTGGATTAAAAATCAAAACTCCCTCTTCTGTGTCTATTATTGAAACCTTTTTTCCAGGCTCAAACTCATATGCCTCCCTCAGTTCAACCGGGATAGTAATTCTCCCTAAATTATCAATTTTTCTTCTTATTCCTATCCTCATTTTTTCATCCTCCGTTTCAGAGCATATGAATTAAAAAAGCGCGCAGCTCACAAGGAGACTACGCGCTGAAAAACACATAAGCCCCTGAATTGTCGCCAAACAAAATCATATCTCTAGTGATAGAAACAGTCTATAAAGACAGAGCCTACATATTTTTACCAAAAGTAAAAAACATAGACTATTTCTATCGTAAACATATATAGATTTTGTTTGGCAAGCTCATTATAACATTAAAAAAACTAAATTTCAATATTTTCGACAAAAAAAGCTATTTTTCATAAAATCACAAAAGCGGCGTACCGAATCTTCACGCCCTACGAATTTATCCTTGCAAACAAATAGATGGAATAGAAAACATAAACAACCAAAAGAGTGCGTTTAAAACTAAAAAGTTTTAAACGCACTCTTTTTCAAGGGATAGGAGAAATTTTTCAGAACGGACAAACTGAGCCAAGCGCAGCTTGGGTTACCCGAAGGCGTACATAGGTACGTCGAGAGGCGAAGTTTGTTCGTAGCAAAAAGGCTTATTTAAAAAGAAAAATCGAATAAAATGAGATTTTTCCTCCGAGATCACAAATTTCTATTAGTTGCACTAATATTATTCATTAAACAACTTCGCCTTTTTGCGGTCTGGAGAATTTAAAAATCCCTTCTTTTCTGTTATTTCGTCTATTCTTCTTATATAATCCGCTGCGTCCTTGGGATTATATATGCGGCTGATTTCCCCATCTTTCACAATTTTTGTGGAAGCGCCGCCGCCAAGGGCAAATATAGTTTGCACTTCTTCCATAATATAAATATTATAAAGGCATTCGTGCCCCGATTTTGCAAAAGCAGTGTTTTCAAGGTTACCGAGGGTGTTTTTCTGCTTATACAAATAATACGGATTGTAGCCGTTTTCCTCGAGTTTAAGTTTTGCATAACTCACCATAGAATTAGCCTCGGTTACAAACCTGTATTTAGAAAATTCATCAATCAGCCTTGCCGCACGTTTAAGATACATCGTGTGAACTGTTACGGCATCGGGCTCAAGCTTTAAAAGCTCGTCCATAGTATATTTAAAATCCTCTGCGTTTTCTTCGGGAAGCCCCGCGATAAGGTCGGCATTAATGCTGAAATCATATTTTTTTGCCATTTTAAAGGCATCAACGGTTTGACTAGCCGAGTGGCATCTTCCAATAAGCTTCAGTGTTTTATCGTTCATTGTTTGCGGATTAATGCTTATTCTTTTAACTCCGCTATCGTAAAGCATTGAAACCATTTCCTCTGTGAAAGTATCAGGGCGCCCTGCCTCCACAGTAAATTCGCGAAGATTCGACACATCAAAATTCTTTTTTACCGCATCTATCAAGGTGCGAAGATTTTGCACACTGAGTGCCGTTGGCGTGCCTCCGCCGAAATATATTGTTTCGATAGAGTCGCCTCTTTTTTCGCAAAGTTTTGCCGTAGCTTCAATTTCTTTTATCAAAGCTTTCACATACGGCTCGATAAATTTTTCGTTATGCGCCACAGCCTGCGAAATAAACGAACAATAAGCGCACCTCGTTGGGCAGAAAGGAATCCCAACATAAATACTTGCACCGTTTTCCCTTTTATTTTTAAGTATTTCCTTTTCCCTTTTTGCTACATCAAGGCTTAAAAGCGCTTTTTCCTCTGTTATCCACATTTCTTGTTCAAGGAACGATAAAATTTCGATATCCGTTTTCCCTTCGTCGAGCATTCTTCGCGCTTCCTTTGCGGGGCGTATACCTGTGGATATTCCCCATGGCGACGGCATATCCGATATTTCACGACACGCTAATGAAACCGATTTTTTTATTAAATCGCTTACAAATCTGCGCTCGGCTGTTATTTTTGCTGTAGCTTTTCCTGTGCCTTTTTTATCGTTCACAAAAATTTCTGCAAATGCAATAAGGTTAAATCCGTCTTCTTCCAGAACGGATTTAACCTTAATATCTTCTGCTATATCAAAAAATAATTGCACAATCTGCCTTATGGCATCGTTAAAGCTGTGATTAACAGTTGAAATTTCCATATTATCTTCCTTTAACGTGATTTATAATATAGGGGTTATATTTCATTTCATCGCCCATAGTGGTAAATTCGCCATGCCCCGGATAAACAATAGTTTCTTCAGGAAAATTGTTCACTAAAAACGCAAGCGACTTAAGCTCCACTCTCACATTTCCGAAATCAAATCTGCCTATCGAGTTTTTAAAAAGCAAATCTCCCGAGAAAAGAACATTTTCCGTAGCTATCGAAATTCCGCCCTTGCTATGACCGGGAGTGTGGTAGATTTTAAGTGTGCTGTCGCCCACTTTAATTTCTTCTCCGCCCTCCAAAAGCACATCGGCAGAGCAAAAATCAACCTTTTCTTCAGATAAAAAGTTTAAATTCTTCTCGCCATCTGAAAGCATTTCCTCGTCATCCTTATGAATATAAACTTTTGCGTTTGTTTTTTCACAAAGCTCTTTCACTCCGCCAATATGGTCGTAATGACCGTGCGTTAATATAATCTTTTTTATTTCTGCTCCGCTGCGCTGTGCCTCTTTTATAATCCTTTCGGCATCTCCGCCAGCATCTATCACAGCAGCTTCGTTTCCACTTATTAATATGTAGCAGTTAACTTCAAGTGAGCCAACTCTTAAGCACTTTATCTCCATAAATATTCCTCTTTACTGCACTGTTCTCTTCACATCGTAAATGCCCGGAACTCTGTGCAGTTTTTTAATTGTATCTTCAATCTGTGTTTTACTCTTAACCTCAATTGTTATATCGATAAGTGCCGTTCTGTCTTTTATCGGGCGTGCATTTGCCGCAACAAGGTTAAGCTTTTCTTCTGCAATCACGCCTATAACATCGGCAAGAATTCCCGGTCTGTTGGTACAGCTGAGGCTGAGTTCGGCATTGAATGAACTTTCAACATCATCGAGCCACGCACAGTCGATCATTCTCTTTTGCATATCTTCCGTAAGATTTTCTTTTTGTATGTTCACGCAGTCGCAACGGTGCACACTCACACCTCTGCCACGGGTGATAAATCCAACAATATCGTCTCCCGGAACGGGATTGCAGCAGTGAGAAAGTCTTACAAGGCAGTTATCAACGCCACGCACCTCAATACCGTTAGAGCTTCTCGGTTTCTTGGCTCCATCAGTTTTTATGCTGATATCAACAGGCACATTTGCCTTCATTTCCGTCTGGTAACTGTCGCGCAGCCTTGCTACAACCTTTGCCGCAGTTATTCCACCAAAGCCAATAGCTGCATACATTTCTTCAATTCCCGCAAAGCCATAGCGCTTAAGCATAGGCTCAAGATATTCAGGTTTAAACAGCTCATTATAAGCTATTCCCACGCGCTTAAGCTCGTTTTCTATTGCATTTTTGCCGCGCTCGATATTTATTCCTCTGTTTTCCTTTTTAAACCACGCGTTTATCTTGTTACGGGCAGTGCTGGTCTTAACAATTTTAAGCCAATCCATACTCGGACCTTTTCCGCCACCCGTTGTAATAACCTCTACTATGTCGCCGTTTTTAAGCTTATAGTCAAGAGGAACTATTTTTGAATTTACCTTTGCCCCCGTCATTTTATAGCCAACCGCACTGTGGATATAGAATGCAAAATCTATGGGGGTAGCACCTGCGGGAAGGCTTATAACATCGCCTGCAGGAGTGAACACAAATACCTCGTCGGCAAACATATCTATTTTAAGGGTTCGCATAAAGTCTTCAGTGCTTACGGCATCGTTTTGAATTTCAAGAAGCTCGTTTACCCACTCTAAGCTCTTTTCGTCAGCCGACTTACCCTCTTTATATTTCCAGTGTGCCGCAACGCCTCGTTCTGCCACGTTGTGCATATCCCAAGTTCTTATCTGTATTTCAAAGGGATGACCGTCGGGCCCGATAACAGTAGTGTGAAGCGACTGATACATATTTGGCTTTGGCATAGCGATATAATCTTTAAATCTGCCTGGAATAGGTTTATACTCCTCGTGCACTATACCAAGCACTGCATAACACTCCGAAATAGTATCCACAATTATTCTTACTGCAAACAAATCATAGATTTCGTTAAGCGTTTTATTCTGGTTATACATTTTTCTGAAAATACTGTATATATGCTTTGCACGTGCGGAAATATGGCATTTTATACCCATATTATCCATCTTATCTGCAATAACCGAGCGCACATTCTGCACATAGGCATCGCGCTCTGATTGCATCTGCTTAAGTCCATCAACAATTTCGTAATATGCCACACTGTCGAGATACATAAGAGCTAAATCTTCAAGCTCTGTTTTAATTTTCGATATACCAAGCCTGTGTGCAAGCGGTGCATAAACATCAAGTGTTTCCTTTGCTTTTTCAAGCTGCTTTTCGTTTTTCATATGCTTTAAAGTACGCATATTATGAAGCCTGTCGGCAAGCTTTATAAGCACCACTCGAATGTCTTTTGCCATAGCAAAAAACATTTTACGAAGATTTTCAACGTGTGCCTCCTCTTTCGAGATACACTTTATCTTGTCAAGCTTTGTTACACCCTCTACAAGTTCAGCAACGTCGCTTCCGAATTTTTCTTTTATCTGCTCATACTCTACAGGAGTATCTTCTATAACATCGTGAAGCAGACCTGCAATAATAGTATCAGAATCAAGCTCCATATCCGCAAGGATGCAGCTAACCTCATACGGATGAACAAAATAAGGCTCACCCGAATGGCGCAGCTGATTTTGATGCTGCAGCCTGCACTGATTGTAAGCCTCTAAAATACGAGGTTCTTCACTATCGGCATTTTTATTATATTTTCTGATTTTTTGCATTAATATATCAAATGCAGCATCCATTTTATCAAACCCTTTAAATTCCTAATTCTTCCTTAATTTTCTTATACTCTTCGCTTTTATCAAGTGCAATCTTTACGCCCTTTTCCGTTTCGAGAAGCTTAATCTGAACAACATCGCCAATCATATGATACACCAGAATCTTTGTATCATTAAACACCCTAAGCACATTTATAAGCTTATCACGCATAATTCTTCTTTTAAGCGCATCTGAAAGCTTTTTCGTTAAAAAGGAAACTTCTGCACTGATATTTCCCGAAGCCTTGAGGAATCTGTATATATCGGCAAAATCCTGTTTATCAGGGAAAACATCTTTAATATCTTTATGTGAGTATCTTATTCCGCACAAAATAATCTGTAATCTAATCTGCCCATTATAAAGATTAATATTAAGTTCTCCGGCTAAATCAACAATATCTCCCACACAGTATTCATCGGCAAGCGAGCCTGAACCAAAAGCAATCGCCTCTACTATTTTATGCTCACTTTCAGCTAATATACGGCAGTGCTTACCATCTGAGAGAGTTTTAATATCGATAATTTTTGCACCCATAAGAGCAAAAACCGGCACTTTGTTTCCTGCACCATAAGGAGCCAGAAGTTCTGTTTTTCTTATAGTTGCAACATTTATATCTGCAACCGTTATTCTGGAATCAATTAAAAGCTGAGGTTTTTTAGCTTCGCTTCCGTTTTTACGTGCAAAATCATTTAAACGTCTGTCGAGTTCGGGAATAAATTCCTCTTTAATCGAAAAACCTGCTGCATAAGCGTGTCCGCCAAATTTTTCTAAAATATCGGCACATTCACCGAGAGCATCGTAAAGATTAATACCATCAATACTTCTTCCCGAGCTTTTGCACCAATCGTCTTCAATAGAGATAAGTATACACGATTTATTGTATTTTTCGCATATTCTTGATGCAACAACCCCGATTATTCCATGATGCCAGTTGCGTTTTGCAAGCACAAGCACTTTTTTATCAGATATATCCTGATTATTAAGCATTTCCACTGCTTCTTCAAAGATAATTTTTTCTTCATCCTGACGGCGCTTGTTTTCATCATCAAGCTTTACAGCAAGTTCGTTTGCCTCTATCGGGTCGTTTGTTAAAAGAAGATTGACAGCCGTCATCGCATTCGACATTCTGCCTGCTGCATTAAGCCTTGGAGCTATTGAATAGCTTACAACTGCACAGTTGTTCCATTTCTGCCTTACTCCAAGCGTTGCAATAACTGCCGCAAGACCTGTATTTGGATTTTTAGAAAGCTTATCTACTCCACGCGATGCTATAATTCTGTTTTCATCTTTCAGTGAAACAACATCTGCAATAGTACCGAGTGCAACAAGATCGCTGTATTTATCAAGAAGCTCGTTCTCGTTGTCGTTTTCAAGAGCACATATAAGCTTAAATGCTACACCAACGCCTGCTAAGTCCTTAAAAGGATACTCGCAATCCATACGTTTTGGATTAATTACGGCCACAGCCTCTGGAAGTTCTTCCTTACATTCGTGATGGTCGGTAATAATAACATCGCATCCAAGTTCTTTTGCATACTTCGTTTCCTCAAAAGCAGTAATACCTGTATCAACGCTTATCATAAGGGTTGCTTTATCTTCGCAAATCTTTTTTACTGCCGCCTTGTTAATGCCGTAACCCTCATCCTGACGGTCGGGTATGTAGGGGAGCGTTTCAAGTCCGCGGCTGCGCAGATATCTTACCATAAGCGCAGTAGAAGTTATACCGTCGACATCGTAATCTCCGTATACAACTACCTTTTCCTTATTTTCTATTGCTCTTTCAATTCTCTCTACCGCTTTATCCATATCACATAAAAGCTTTGGAGAATAGAAGCTATCGTAATCCTTATCAAGGAATTTTTTAGCATCTGCCGCATCGGTAAGCCCTCTGTTTAAAAGCACTTTTGCAACAATAACGGGAATATCAAAAAGCTGAGCATAAGCCTCTGATTGAGCCTGGCTTATACCTTCGTCCAAAAAGGTCCAGTCCTTTTCTATCATTTGCATTCGCCTCCGTTTAAAAGAATAAAAATATAATGATTAATTATATCACTATTCAAAGTATTTTTCAATCTAAATTTTACGTATTGGGATATTTTTCATAAAACAGCCGAAAAAACTCTCATGAAATTCCCGAAAAGAATTTTTCTTACAGTTTCTTCACTGTAATTAAGTCTTAAAAGTTCACTTGCTATATCTTCCATATATGTAGCACCGCGGCAATCCTCAGGCATATAATCTATTCCATCGAAATCGCTTCCAAGCCCTATATTATTCTCTCCTCCCAAAGCACAGAAATGTTCAATATTGTGAACAATTGAAGAAAGATTTCCGTTTTCAAGAAACTCGTGGTAAAAGTTTACCCCAACACAACCATCAAGCCTTGTTATCTCGCGGAACTGTTCATCAGTTATGTTCCTTTTAACGTTTGTTATGCTTCTTGAATTCGAATGGCTGCATATAAATGGTTTTGTTGCAATTTCGGCAGCATCGAAAAAGGTTTTATCGCCCGAGTGCGATAAATCAACTACAACCCCAAGCTTTTCACATTCTTTTATAAGTCTTTTACCAAACGAAGTAAGTCCGCCGTTTTCACTGTCCCCGCACGAGCTTGCAGCCGCATTATTGTTGTTCCACGTAAGGGTAATGATCCTCACGCCTTTATCATAAAATCTTCTTAATGCCGAAATTCTTCCCGCAAGTGCATCGCTTCCCTCAAGAGCCAAAATTGCACCAAATTGCGCATTTAAAAGAGAGTCCTTATCTGTTATTTTCTCTAAGCGCCATAGTTTTATCATTCTTTCAAACCTTTTAATATGATGCACAGCATGGGAATAAGCATATCCGTTTTCACTGCAAAGAGCAAACACCTGAATATACCTGTGATATTTTTTCATATCGCGTACATTCAGGTGAGATTTTGTGTGAAATAAATTTTTTATTGTAACTGTATCGGCGTGGCAATCAAATATATCAAAGTTCGAACGCATTTTTTATTACCTCCGAATGATGTACTTTCAATCTATTGTTTATATTATCGGCATTTATCAAAACTGCATCAAAGCGCATAGGAACATTTTCAAGATGCTTTCTTTGCGCATAAAGCATTGCCGTTTTTATAAGCTTTTCTCTTTTTTTATATGTAATGTATTCTGCGGGAGTGCCATAATTGTTGTTTTTCCTGAGCTTCACTTCAACAAAGCAAATATATTCTCCATCGCGCGCAATTATATCTATCTCGCCACCACGAATACGGTAGTTTCTTTCTAAAATTTTGTATCCCTGCACCTTTAAAAGGCGCACTGCTTCGTCCTCTCCCAGTGCGCCTGTAGTAATATTTTTATTAAACAAATTTTTTAATAAAGGTTTTTCGGTGAACCTCACTTGCCCCAAACTCCTTAAGTGCAGCAATATGTGCCACTGTGCCGTAGCCATTATGCTTTTCAAAACCATACTCTGGAAACTTTTCTGAAAGTCTTTTCATATAGCGGTCTCTCGTTACCTTTGCAAGAATTGATGCCGCTGCAATCGATGCACTTTTTGCATCGCCCTTTACAACGCATTCGTGCTTGTAATTGCACTCTTTAATGCAGTCGCCGTCTACCAGCACGTAATCGGGTTTCACTTTAAGTGCTTCTATTGCTCTGTTCATTGCAATATATGTGGCGTTACGTATATTATAAGTATCGATTTCCTCCACGCTTGCCGTAGCCACCGCATATGCTATTGCATTTTCACATATTTCATCATATAGTTTTTCACGTTTTTTTTCGGATATCTTCTTGGAATCGTTAAGTCCTTCTATTAAAATTCCTTGGGGAAGCACCACTGCTGCGGCATACACATCACCCGCAAGCGGACCTCGCCCTGCCTCGTCCACTCCCGCTATTACGCTGTAGCCCTTTTGCATTAAGCTTTCTTCTATAGAAAACATTTCTCCAAGGCGCTCGATTTCTGCTTCTTTCATACTATCACTCAACTTTCAAGGCTTATTCTTCCAAGCTTTGCACCGCGGAACTCATCAAGCACAATATTAGCACCTCTTAAATAGTCAACCTCATTGCCTTTTAATATAAATCCGCGTTTTCTACAAACTCTTTCAAGTATTTCATACCCTGTAAGACCATCTTCAAGCTCTATTTTATATCTTTCCTTAAGATTATCTGCATAGTTCTCTGAAAGTGTTTTTAAAAGGTGTGCGCTAAGCTCTTCCACGTCCAGAATTTCATCCTTCACTGCGCCTGTATATGCTAAGCGCAGAGCAACTTCCTTATCATCAAACTTGGGCCACAATATTCCTGGGGTATCTAAAAGCTCCATACCGTTTTTAAGCGTTATCCATTGCTTACCCCTTGTAACGCCCGGTCTGTCGCCTGCCTTTGCGGCAGCCTTTCCATAGAGCTTATTTATAAACGAGGATTTTCCCACATTTGGAATTCCGCAAACCATAATCCTTATCGGTTTATTTACAAAGCCCTTTAATTTATTCTTTTCAATTTCATCTTTCATCATTTCACGAACGGCATCAAAAATTTTTGCTATTCCCTTGGAATCATTGCTGCTCGATGCAATTACATTTATATTTTCGCTTTTGTATCTTTCAAGCCACTTCTGTGTAACAACAGGGTCTGCTATGTCGCACTTGTTTATCACAAGCAAAAGCTTTTTCCCTTTTGTAAGCCTTGGAAGGTCGGGATTTCTACTGCTTTTGGGGCACCTTGCATCGCAAAGCTCCACAACACAATCACAAAGACGAATGTTTTCTTCAATCATTCTCCTTGTTTTTGTCATATGCCCCGGAAACCATTGTATGTTCATTTTCTACCTCGTTAAAAAATTTTAAATTCGTTAAGTGGCCAAAATCTTAATACGGCCTCCCCGATAACATTATCTTTGTGAATAGGACCTATCACTCTTCCGTCTGTTGAGTGATTTCTATTGTCGCCAAGCACAAACACAAAATCTTCGGGCACATCAACCTCTGTAATTGTGGACTGTGGAAGCATTTCTTCCCCCAGATATACCTCTTCGAGCTTTTCTCCATCAACATAAACGGAGTTAGTATCGTAATCTATTTCAACGTGCTGCCCCTCTGTTGCTATAACGCGCTTTACCCAGTAAATCTTTTTAGGATATCCCGGAGGATTAAATATCACAATATCGCCCTGCTTGGGAGTATATCCAAGGCGCCACACAATCATTCTGTCGTTATGCTCCAGGGTTGGAAACATACTTTCACCATCAACTCTTACAACTGTAAAAATAAAATTACGTATAATAAGAGCAAGCACAACGGCAATGACTATCGCCTTTGCCCACTCAATAAATTCTTTCATAAAGCCGCCTGTTGCAACCTCTGCCACTGTTTCGGTTACTTCTTCTTTAAATTCGTTGTTCATTTTAATACTTCCTTTCAGCCGCCTGAATCTACAAAAACGGGACTGCATCGCAGTCCCGTTTTCCCCGGGCAATACAATGCCCATACGACTCTTAAAGTCTTTCCTTAACTTTTGCTGCCTTACCAACTCTATCGCGAAGATAGTAGAGTTTAGCACGTCTAACCCTACCGTGTCTTACAACCTCGATACGGTCGATACTTGGTGTGTTAACAGGGAATGTTCTTTCAACACCAACGCCATATGAAAGTCTTCTAACAGTGAAGGTTTCCTGAATTCCGCCATGCTTTTTGGAAATTATTGTTCCCTCAAACATCTGAATTCTTTCCTTGGCACCTTCCTTAACCTTTACGTAAAGCTTAACATAGTCACCCACTTCAAGCTTGGGAAGGTCAGTTCTGATCTGCTCTTGAGTTATCGCCTTTAAAACGTCCACTCAAATCTCTCCTTTCTTTACCCGCAAACGCGGTAATTTAAAGCGTTCGTACGAAAGAAATGCAGAGGACCGCTTTTTACCTTGGTACTATATCACATCTTTATTCAAATTGCAAGTATTTTTTTATTTATTTGTTATTTTTTTCTTAAATCGCGCTTTTTTCCTCTAAAATACTATCTCGGACAACATCCTCTAGCGAGGTAGGTGTAACGGTGCATTTACATATTGTTCTTAAAAAGCTTTCGGCGTCTCTTTTGTCTTCGAAGACGCTTTCCATAACTTTTCTTTCCTTTGTTGTTCTCATTCCTGTATTCTGAATATACATATCTATTCCCACACCGTAGTGCTTTTTAGAATCAGGCGTTTCCGTTGTAAAATAAAACAAAACTATCCTTTCTCCGTTAATTCCTGTTATTTCATTTTTCAGTATGTACGACGGTTCTTTCATTTTCTGACACCTCAAATATTTTTTGGTTTTCTGTCAAAGCCTTAATTGTAGCAACTATTATTCTACCCGTTTGCAGATTCTTTTTCCATATCTGTTTTTTTCATCGGTAATAGCATAATTAATTTCCATTTATTCACAATTGATTTTATATACTTTCGACATATATTTCAGCATAATATTTAATACTTTCGTAATATTTGGATTTTTAATTTTGCACAAACGCCTATTATTATTTAAATTTCAAAGAAAAATTTTGCGCACAAAAAATGAAACTTTTCCATTGTTATTTATTTTACCCTTGAAAAGAAACCAAATATATATTATAATTATATTTATTAAGGAGTAAAATTATGAACAATTCTTTTTTGCCCGTTTCAGCCTCCGATATGAAAAGGCTTGGATGGGATTATTACGACTTTTTATTTATATCGGGAGATGCCTATGTCGACCATCCATCGTTTGGTGTGGCAATACTTTCCCGACTTCTTGAATATAACGGCTTTCGGGTGTGCATTTGCCCCCAACCCGACAGGAACGATAAAAACGCCCTTTTGCGCTATACAAAACCAAGACTCGGCGTTTTGATTTCGGGCGGAGTTATTGATTCGATGGTTAATCACTACACTGCTGCTAAAAAACGTCGCTCGGGCGATGTTTACTCCCCCGGCGGAAAAAGCGGCTACAGACCCGACAGGTGCACTATCGTTTATTCGAATATGGCACGTGCGGCATTTGGTGATATTCCCATCATCATTGGCGGAACGGAGGCAAGTCTCCGAAGATTTGCCCATTACGATTACTGGCAGGACAAGGTGCGCCGCAGTATCCTTGTTGATTCGGGTGCCGATATGATAAGTTTTGGTATGGGGGAAAAATCACTTATCGAGGTTTGCGAAAAACTGCGCGACGGCATTCCCATCCACAGAATAACAAACGTTAAGGGAACTTGCTATCTTTCCGATAATGCTCCCTCAAAAGCCACTGTTCTCCCCTCTTACGAAGAGGTTTGTGAAAGCAAAGAAAAATATGCTGAGGCAGCAGCAGTTGAATATTACGAACAAGACAGTAAGCGCGGAAAAACACTTGCGCAAAAGCACGGTGATAAATACGTTGTTCAGCTTCCGCAAGCCGACCCACTCACTCAAAAAGAAATGGACCACGTTTATTCACTCAACTATATGCGGGCGTGGCATCCTATGTATGATAAGGACGGAGGAATTCCCGCACTCGAAGAAGTAAAGTTTTCAATCACATCCTCAAGAGGATGTTTTGGAAGCTGTTCGTTCTGTGCTCTCACATTCCATCAGGGCAGAGTGGTGCAAGCAAGAAGCCACGCCTCAATTCTTGCCGAGGCGGAAAAGCTTGTGTGGGAGGACGGTTTCAAGGGATATATTCACGATGTTGGCGGACCTACTGCGAACTTCCGTAAGCCTGCTTGCCAGAAGCAACTAAAAGCTGGCACCTGTCGCGACAGACAGTGCCTCTACCCCTATGTTTGCCCCAATGTTGAGGTTGACCACTCCGATTATCTTTCGCTTTTACGTAAGCTTCGTGCAATACCAAAAGTTAAAAAAGTATTTATACGTAGCGGAATAAGATACGATTATCTAATTCATGATAAAGATGATTCATTTTTCCGCGAGCTTTGCGAGTTTCACGTAAGCGGTCAGCTTAAGGTAGCCCCCGAGCATATAAGTGATAATGTTCTTAAATATATGGGTAAGCCTGGCGTTAAGCAATACGAAAAATTCTCTAATAAATTTTATCAGATAAACAAAGAGATTGGAAAGGAGCAATACCTTGTTCCATATCTTATGTCGAGCCACCCGGGAAGTACACTCCGCGATGCAATCGAGCTTGCGCTCTATCTTCGCCGAAACAATATCCGCCCCGAGCAGGTGCAGGATTTCTACCCCACCCCCGGCACGCTTTCAACGGCAATGTTCTACACAGGGCTCGACCCGCGCACTATGAAAAAGGTGTATGTCCCCCGCGATATGCACGAAAAAGCAATGCAGCGCGCCCTTTTACAATCATCACGAAAAGAAAACTATGCCCTTGTTAAAGAGGCACTAACCAAGGCAAACCGCACCGATTTAATTGGATTTGGAAGCGACTGCCTTATAAAACCTGAAAGGAGAAATCAAAATGGCAGCACAGATTTTAGACGGAAAGGCACTATCAGTAAAAATAAAGGCAGACCTGTTAAAGGAAGCCGAAGCATTAAAGGCAAAAGGAATTAATCCCGGGCTTGCCGTTATCATAGTCGGAGACGACAGTGCAAGCAGAATATATGTAAACAACAAGAAAAAGGCTTGTGCCGAATGCGGAATATATTCAGAAGAATATGCACTTCCCGCAGAAACAACGGAGGAAGAACTTTTAAAGCTTATCGACACTCTTAACGAAAGAGCCGATATCAACGGGATTCTTGTTCAGCTTCCTCTTCCCAAGGGAATTGATAGTGAAAAAGTTCTTTTAAGAATTGACCATAAAAAAGATGTGGATGCTTTCCACCCTGTAAACGTGGGCAAAATAATGATTGGCAACTTCGATTTTCTTCCCTGCACCCCTGCAGGCGTTATGGAGCTTATCCACCTTACAGGAATAGATGTAAGCGGCAAGGAATGTGTTGTTGTTGGAAGAAGTAATATTGTGGGTAAGCCACAAGCTATGCTTCTGCTTCACGAAAACGGCACAGTTACAATATGCCACAGCCGCACGAAAAACCTTAAAGAGGTATGTAAGCGCGCCGACATCCTTGTCGCGGCAGTTGGAAAGCCGAAATTCATCACTGCCGATATGGTTAAAGAGGGCGCAGTTGTAATCGATGTTGGTATGGACCGCGACGAAAACGGAAAGCTCTGCGGAGATGTTGATTTCGACTCTGTAAGCCTTGTTGCCTCTGCCATCACCCCTGTTCCCGGCGGAGTTGGACCTATGACAATCGCAATGCTTATGAAAAACACTATAAAGGCGGCACAAATCCAGAACTGATAAACGGAGGATAACCAAATGGCGAAAAAAGGTTACGGCAATGATAGTATCACAGCCCTTAAGGGAGCCGACAGAGTTCGTAAAAGACCGGGAGTAATCTTTGGGTCCGACGGGCTTGAGGGTTGCGAACACAGTGTGTTTGAAATTGTTTCAAACTCTATCGACGAAGCAAAAGAGGGATACGGCAGTATCATCGAGGTTACAAGATACGGCGATATGTCGGTCGAAATAACAGACTACGGCCGCGGAATTCCTCTCGACTGGAACGTAAAAGAAGAAAAATACAACTGGGAGCTTGTTTTCTGCGAGCTTTATGCAGGCGGTAAATACGATAAGGGCGAGGGCGAAAGCTATCTTTATTCGCTCGGTCTTAACGGACTTGGTCTTTGCGCCACACAGTACAGTGCCGAGTATATGGATGTTACAGTTTGCCGCGACGGATACGAGCATAAACTCTATTTTGAAAAGGGCGAAAATGTTGGCGGATTGTTTAAAGAAGAAAAGAAATACCGCCACACAGGTACCACCATTAAGTGGCGCCCCGATTTAGAGGTATTTACCGACATCAACATTCCCATTGAATTCTTTATGGAATCCCTCAAGCGCCAGGCGGTTGTTAATGCGGGAATCACATTCAAGCTTAACTACCACGAAACGGGCGGCGGAGTGATAAAGCACGAGTATAAGTATGAAAACGGAATTATAGACTATATTAACGAGCTTTGCCCCGAGGATGAAAAGCGCCTCTCCACCACTGCCTTTTACGAGGGAGAGCGCACAGGACGCGACCGCGAGGACATGAAAGACTATAAGGTGAAACTAAGTGCGGCTTTTGCATTTTCAAACGATGTTCAGCTTATAGAATACTATCACAACTCAAGCTTTCTTGAGTATGGCGGTGCACCCGACAAAGCGGCACGCAGTGCATTTGTAAGCGCAGTTGATTCGTATTTGAAGCAGAATAATAAATACACAAAGAATGAAGCTAAAATCACATTTAACGATATAAGCGACAGCTTAATTCTTGTAACCAACTGCTTCTCTACAGTTGTAAGCTATGAAAACCAGACGAAAAAGAGTATAACAAACAAGTTTATTCAGGAAGCGATGACGGAATTTCTTCGTCATAACCTTGAAATCTACTTTATAGAAAACCGACCCGAGGCTGAAAAAATCTGCAATCAGGTGCTTTTAAACAAGCGAAGCCGCGAAACCGCAGAAAAAACACGTACAAGCATTAAGAAAAAGCTTATGGGAAGCATTGACGTTACAAACAGAGTGCAGAAATTCGTTGATTGCAGAACAAAGGATATTTCCCGACGCGAGCTTTATATAGTTGAGGGTGATAGTGCTCTTGGCGCCTGCAAGCTTGGACGTGATGCCGAATTCCAGGCAATTATACCTGTGCGAGGTAAAATTCTCAACTGCCTTAAGGCAGATTTTGAAAAGATATTTAAAAGCGATATTATAACCGATCTTATAAAGGTTATGGGTTGCGGAGTTGAGATTAAAACAAAGCATAATAAGGATATGACTTCGTTTGATTTAGCTAATTTAAGGTGGGATAAAATCATTATCTGTACCGATGCCGATGTCGACGGTTTCCAGATAAGAACGCTTATTCTCACAATGCTCTACACCCTTGTTCCCACTCTTATTGAAGAGGGCAAAGTGTTTATCGCAGAATCTCCGCTTTTTGAAATCGTCCATAAAGATGTTTCCTATTTTGCATACACGGAAAAGGAAAAAGCAGAAATTCTTGCCACTCTTCCCGAAAAAGGTGTTTCAATTCAGCGCAGTAAAGGTCTTGGTGAAAACCAGCCCGAGATGATGTGGCAAACCACAATGAATCCCGAAACGCGCCGTCTTATAAAGGTTATGCCCGAAGAAGCAAAGCGCACTGCAGAAGTGTTCGATCTTCTTTTGGGAGATAATCTTCAGGGCAGAAAAGATCATATAGCAAAATACGGCAAGCAGTATATAGATGTAGCCGATGTGATGTAACAAAAAAAGGGAATGTAAAAAAGTCCAGAGTGCAAAAAGGCGATAATAATACGATTTAAAAGAATTTGTAAATGTAAAAGCATAATAAATTGGTTGAAAAATCTCATTTCACTCAATTTTTCGTGTTTTAAGCCTTTTTGCTACGAACAAACTTCGCCTCTCGCGCGTCGCAAGGCTCGCTAAGGTTTAAGTTTTAATAAAACTTAAACTTGCCGCTCGTTTGCTCCTTTCCCCCTTAAAGTCTTGCGACTTTCGGGGACCCCGAAAA
>JAFVPB010000009.1 GCA_017505525.1 Clostridia bacterium | reverse complement strand
CGGGGCGAAGGAATTAAGAATATTCTTCCAGATAGTTCTTCCTCTTTCAAAGCCTGTGCTTGCAACGGTTCTTCTTATGACGCTTCTTGGAAAGTGGAACGACTGGTACACATCACTTATCTATATCAGAGATTCAAAGCTTTATTCGCTTCAGTATATGCTTCAGAAGATGCTTCGAGAGGCAGAGTTTGTAAAGGGACTTTCAAACTCACAGATGGGACTCAATATTCAGCTTGAAACAGAGGTTCCCACAGAATCAGTAAGATTTGCGATGGTAATAGTTGCAGCAGGCCCGATGCTTGTTGTGTTCCCGTTCTTCCAGAAGTATTTCACACGCGGACTTACAGTTGGTGCTGTTAAGGGTTAATTAAAAACAGTTATTATTCTATTTAAGTGTGATGCTTTATATCGCACTTAAATTTTTAAGGAGGTAAGTTTTTTATGTATACATATGCAAAAAATAAATATGCCCGCATTGGTATTGATACCGATGCAGCAATAAAAACACTGCAGAAAGTGCCTGTAAGCCTTCACTGTTGGCAGGGCGACGATGTGAGAGGCTTTGATACCGACCCGAATAAGCCCCTCACAGGCGGTATTCAAACAACGGGAAATTATCCCGGCAGAGCAGGAACTCCTGAAGAGTTGATGGCAGATATCGACAAGGTTTTATCATTGTGCCCAGGAACAAAAAAGATGAATCTTCACGCAAGCTATGCAATTTTTGAAGAGGGTGAGTGGCAAGACAGAGATAAGCTAGAACCAAAGCACTTTAAAAAATGGGTAAAGTTCTGCAAAGAAAGAAACTTAGGTTGCGATTTTAACCCCACATTTTTCTCGCATCCAAAATGCGATCCCTTAACGCTTTCAAGCCCCAATGAGGAAACAAGAAGATTCTGGATAGAGCACGGGAAAGCCTGTATTCGCATATCACAGTATCTTGCAGAAGAATTAGGCGAACCTTGTATTATGAACATATGGACGGGCGACGGCTTTAAGGACATTCCCGCCGACAGGAAAGGTCCAAGGGAAAGGTATAAACAGTCTATTGACGAGATTTTATCTGAACCTTTTGATTTTAATATGGTTAAGCCTTGCATTGAAAGTAAAGTATTTGGTATAGGAGTGGAAGCATACACAGTTGGCAGTGCGGAATTCAGTTTGAGCTATGCTGCTATGAACAAAGATAAATGTATTCCTCTTATGGATAACGGACATTATCACCCAACAGAGGTGGTTTCAGATAAAATACCCGCACTCCTTGCATTCTTCCCTGAGATAGCTTTGCATATTACAAGACCTATCCGTTGGGATAGCGACCACGTTGTTCTTTTCGATGATGAAACGAAAGAAATTGCAAAGGAAATAGTAAGATGCGGCGGACTTGATGGCTCGGTTAAGATAGCACTTGACTATTTCGATGCATCTATCAATCGTGTAGCCGCATGGACGGTTGGTTTCAGAAATCTTCAAAAAGCGCTTCTCTGGGCGCTCCTTAGTCCCGATAAAGAATTTAAAGCTTTTCAGGATAGCGGTAATTTCACAGAACTCTTAATCCGTCAGGAGGAGCAGAAAACAATGCCTTTTGGAGAGATTTGGGACGAATATTGCCGCGTTTGCGGTGCTCCGCTTGATGGGGAGTGGCTTGAGGATGTAAAAGCGTATGAGAAAGCAGTTGTTTCGAAAAGATAAATCAGGCAATTAAACTTAAAAAAGCTAACGAGGTTTGATCTATATTACATCCTCAGAAATTATAATAAATTTAGTGTTTAAAATTCAAGACGATATTAACCTTATTAAGAGGATAATATCGTCTTTTTATGTGTTCAATAGAATGTGTAATACTGTTTTATAAAGACTGACTATCAATAATTAAAGACATAGCAAGTTGAAAGCAGACCTTCTTGCCGGTCCCCGGCGCTCGTGTTCGAATCCGATTCAAAATTCAGCAACAAAAAAGCGACTACCCACTAAAGTGGATAATCGCTTTTTTCTGGCGGAGAAGTTAAGACTTTAACTTTATATAAATTTTTAAATCAAATCGAATGGAAATCTTTCTCCGTTATTTTCTTTAAAAATTACATATGCATCATATTTGTCTCTATTTAATTTATCGCGATATGTGGTTGATTCTTCAATTCCACTTGATTTAAAATTTAACACATTTCGCCAGTTAGAATTAGAGATTGTGGTATATTTACTGTTTGGTGCATATAATTTTGCATACTTAGCTACCTGTTCAAAACTTATTTGCCGTGCACTAATATGCCTTAACCATCCAAATCCAGATTGTTGGAAGAACTCAGAAATCTTGTACGGACGACCTGTAACAACATCATATCCTACTGTTGTTGTATATTCATAAGCATTTTCCATGATAGCAAACAAATGGCAAAATCTCAAACTGCTGATATATTCATATCCATTATCTATATTTAACATATCAATTATATGGTTACTTGTTTCAACAGATATTTTCATATCAAAACATGAAAAAACAAGCTCAATAACGGACTTTGTTGACACTGAAGACAGATCGACTATATCTACAGTTTTTGCTAAGTCAAAAATAACATATCCGTTACAGCATGAAGTGGCTTTAACACCGAGCAAGTTACTTCTGTTTCTTGAAAGAAAAAGCCAAAAGAAAATGGGGCAATCCATATCTAATTTCTGTTGAGAAATATAATAATACTTATCTGACAGTTTTTCTGCCAATAAGGATGTGATTTTTTTTATATCATCCAATTTTATACAGCTTCCAACAATATCTTGGATGTTATTTAAACTTGGTGTATCATTTTCAGATTTTGTACTTTCTTCTTTAGCAGCGCATTGTAGTATTATTTGACCATGATTTGAGGCCAGCATTTGTGTTCGTTCTTGTTTTATTTCAGTTTTCTTTTTGAACTTATCAAAGAATCTCAATTATATTCACTCCTAAAATTGTTTTTTAGCTTTGTTCATAATATGGAACTTTAAAATACTCCAAATACTTTTTGAATTTATCCTGTGCCGATAGGCAGGTATCGGTTAAATAACCTTTTTCATTTTTCCATTCAGAAAGTCCTCTGTAATAGAACATTTTAAGACTGTCGTCAATAATAAACGGAACAATATTGTTTTTAAGACATTCCTTAAACATTATAAGTCTTCCTACGCGACCATTTCCGTCCTGAAATGGATGCAATGCTTCAAACTGATAATGGAAGTCAATAATTTCTTCCAAAGTATGATCATTTTTTTGATTATAAGATTTCAAAAGTTCTTTAATTTTTTGTGCCACAGTTTCAGGACTTGCAGTTTCTTTTCCGCCTACTTCATTGGGAAGTTTCTTATAATCACCAACATTAAACCAATCTTTTCTTGAATCTGATGTACCCGACTTCAAAGTAAAGTGCAGTTCTTTTATAAATTTTTCTGTGAGCTTATAGGTTGCATTATCTATTATCATATCAATACATTTAAAATGATTTGCCGTTTCTATAATATCATCAACATTTAAAGCGTCGTTTTCTACGCCAATAGTATTAGTTTCAAAAATATATCTTGTTTGGTCGTGAGTTAATTTGCTTCCCTCAATATGATTTGAATTATAGGTTAATTCTATTTGAATTTTGTGATAAATTCCGCCCTTGAGAGAAGTTTTTTTCTCTGCTTTTAATCTTTCGAGGAGATTTTGAGGCACATCATTTTTTTTATTTATTCTTTCAGGTTTTTTTGCATTTTCAGGAATATTCCAAGTTTTACCTGTTAAAAAAGCACCAGGTATTTTATTTTGAGCACAGTAATTGCGCACAGTGCGTTCGGACATATTCCATTTTTTTGAAATTTCAGATACAGATAAGTAATTCATAGTAACCCTCCTGTATAAATTTTGCCCATATCGGCAAAATTTATACATTTCTAACGGGATAATTCCGCGTTTCTTGCCGATAGATTGTAAAAAATAAATACACTGAAAAGTGTATTTATTTTATGGCGGAGAAGGAGGGATTCGAACCCTCGCGCCAGTTTCCCGACCTACGCCCTTAGCAGGGGCGCCTCTTCGACCTGCTTGAGTACTTCTCCAAATGCAGTAAAGCTAAATTCAAGATATACAATCTTGCGTGTTATTTATATTAATCCCTGCCCAAAAGGGCAAGGATTAATAGTGGCGGAGAGGGTGGGATTCGAACCCACGCGCCCTTTCGGACAAACGGTTTTCAAGACCGCCTCGTTATGACCACTTCGATACCTCTCCAATCGACCTTGATAGTATAACAAATTTAAACAGAGTTGTCAATAGCTTTCGGAGAAATTTTATAAATATTTTTGATATAAATTAAAGAATAGAGCAAAAGTGCTTTTAATATATTAAAATTAGATAAATAAATGTTAAAGGTGAGAGTATGGGGCAGCTTATTATAAACATAAACAATCAGATAAATAAGATTGTGTGGGGATATCCAATGATTGGATTAATGATTTTTACAGGGCTTTTTTTAACGTTGAACAATAGGTTTTTTCAGTTCAGATATATAAAACTGATTACGCAGGAAACTTTTTTAAAACTATTTAGTAAAAGAGAAAGAACAGATAATAAATCAATATCGCAGTTTCAGGCAATGAGTACAGCTCTTGCAGCAACGATTGGCACTGGAAATATTGCGGGGGTGGCATCTGCTGTTGCTATTGGAGGGCCCGGATCGATATTCTGGATGTGGGTTTCGGCAATTTTAGGAATGATGACAGCATTTTCTGAAAATGTTTTAGGAATATACTACAGAATAAAAGGGGGAAAAGGCGAATGGAATGGCGGTGCAATGTATTATCTTGAAAAATGCAGCTCTAATAAAACTTTTGGAAAAATGCTTGCCGTTCTGTTTTCTTTCTTTTGCATTATAGCATCCTTTGGAATGGGAAATATGGTACAGATAAATACAATTGCATCGGTAATCAAATCTAATTTTGGAGTTTCTCCTGCCATTTTAGGTGCTGTTATTTCAGCAATTGTTGGAATTATAATAATTGGCGGCATTAATCGAATAGGAAAAATTGCAGAGATATTTGTTCCATTTATGGCTCTTTTCTATATTGCAGCATCACTTTTGATATGTATTATAAATTACAGGGAAATTCCGTCTTGTATAGGAAAGATTTTTACATATGCATTTGATTTTAAAGCTGTGATGGGAGGGATAAGCGGAATAAGTCTGAAAAAAGCAGTTGAAATGGGATTTAAAAGAGGAGTTTTCTCGAACGAAGCAGGGCTTGGATCTGCTGTTAGTGTTCATGCCAGTGCAGATGTGAAAGAGCCTGTTGAAATAGGAATGTGGGGTATATTCGAGGTTTTTGTTGATACGATAGTTGTTTGTTCATTAACTGCATTTGTAATTCTATTTACAAAAACAAATAATATACCTCTTGAAGGAGCCTCGCTTGTAACACTTGCTTTTTCTAATGCTTTTGGAAAATGGGCAGGAAAAATATTAAGCATGGCTATTTTTCTTTTTGGATTTGCAACAATTATCGGGTGGTCTTTTTTTGGACAAAAAGCCTGGGAATATTTATTTGGTACAAAAAGCGTATTCTTATATAGAGTAATATATGTTTTTTGTGTGTTTATTGGAGCTGTAGCGGAGCTTACACTTATTTGGAGCATATCAGACACCTTTAATGCTTTGATGGCAATACCAAACCTTATAGGAGTTTTGTTGCTTAACAAAAAAGTGAAAATAATAACAAATAATTATATTAATCGCAAGATAAAAAATAAAAATGAAAAACCTATTTATTCATATTTTGAATAAATAGGTTTAATTTATGATAATATTTTTGTTTCCTTGTTTACTGTGATTTCCCATGAAGGAATAAAAGCAATTTTCCCTTTTCTAATATCATTAATTGAATAGCCAAGTTGGATTTTTGTGATATTACCACCATTGGGAAACAGTTCTTTTACTTTTAAAACATGAGAAGAAAAAGAAAGATGCTTATTTTCTCCAACGGAGGTTATAATGGGCCATAATCCACTTGCATAGCAGATG
Organism: Clostridia bacterium; assembly: GCA_017505525.1. Classification (GTDB taxonomy): domain Bacteria; phylum Bacillota; class Clostridia; order UMGS1883; family UMGS1883; genus UMGS1883. The sequence goes on along the minus strand of JAFVPB010000009.1, from coordinate 99,451 downwards.
TCATCATCTTTATTAAGCCGTACATCTAAATACATATTAAAGATATTAAATCCGTCATATTGCTTTATAAAACGCTTGTTCTTTTCATCATACACAGCACCCTGCATGTCAATTCCAAGCTTTTTTAATTTTTTCAGAAGTTTTGAAGGTGAAGCATTAACAACAGCCTCTGCGGTTTTATAAGTAAACAGATTATCTGTAATTACAAGAGTAGCATTACCGTTAGTGGCTATAAGCGAATTTTCTTCTGTTTTAAATGCAACCTGTTTTTCAAAAAATATTTCTGAAAGTTCTGTTGCAGAATAAAATTTAGAGGTAAGAGTAGGTATCGATTCATATTTTTTTGGAAAAACATCAAAGCTGCAATCAAAACCGTCGTTCTTTAAAATTTGGATGCCTGAATTTACTGCATTTTCGGGAATGTTTTCTTCAATAAGCGTGGAAAGGGAAATAATACCCAATAAAAGTATGTTCATAAATATCAGAAAACACAGCATAATGTTTTTTAATTTAATCCAATTCATTGTGCCACCTCTGCTTCCTGAATGTAACTATATATTTTATTATCAACCTTGCAAAGCCAGTTTGCTTTAATTAAATCGGGAGTTCCTTTGTCTAAATAGCCAATATATATATCTTTGATTTCGGCGTTTTTCAGTCCCTCTTCGTCAAGTATTTTCACAAAGTAATCAAGTGCTGAAATAAATGGTGCTGAAAGTGGTTCTTTTGTTGCTTCATTATATTCGCGCATGTTTTGCCTGTAAGATACAAGCATACCGTTGTATACTGTAATCTCTATGGCGCTGTTTAATGCTTCATGGCCGTTTTCTTCTTTTAAAGATAGATTAACAGGTCTGCCATTACAGTAGTAGTCAAATTCAAATTTAAAAGGTTTTTGGCTATCATAATCTGAAAGGTCGCTTGTTAATAAAACATTAAGAGGCTCGTCGGAAACACATTTCCATATATTTTCTGCAAAGTCAATAGCCGAATTTAAAACAGCGTAAGCATCCCCGCTTTCATTGAGAATAATACCTTTTTCATTATTGATGCTTACATACTCAAAAACTGCATCGGTATAGATTTTAGCGCTTGCATAGTTTTCAATATAATTTTTTGTGCCATCCTGATTTGTATAAGGCTTTGTTGCACTGTTTATCGAGAAGTTTTCCAAAAGTAAATGCTGAGAATCCTCGTTAATTAAAGGCGAGGAGGACAGAACACTACTTTCGGGCTGAGAATCAGAAAAAAGCACCATAGGATAAAGAGAAATATTATTTTTGGTTTCGAGCATCAAGCCTGTGCTGAATGCGGGTTCATAATATCCGTCTCCGCTATTGGCATATACATTAAGGTCAGAAGCAGGAAATTGATATGAAGGGTTGAGAATATAAGCATAAATTTTAGAATTATCGTTATAGTCGCGGACAAGTATGCAAACATCAGTTTCACTGCTTGAGGGGATAATTATAAAATCGCGTAATGAAGAAATATCTTTTGGTGAAAACTGTGGATCAACATCCATCACTTTACTGAATAGTTCCATAGAGTAGGAGATGGGGTATTCTACATAAATGCTGTAAGACTCAAGTCCGGCCTGCCAGGTTTCGTAATCTGTTTTTTTTGAAGCAGAAATATCTCCTCTTAAAAAACCTTTTACAATAGTACGTATTCTTTCTTCGATAGGAGAATATCCTATATCAGTGTTGTAATAAGCCATCCATAATGAACCGTCGTTTATAAGAAATTTTCTTGGTTTTGATAAATTTTCTTTAGGTATACTGTAGGGTGTTTCCGTGGGAAAGAAGGAACTTATCACAGGAAGTGATTTAACCTGTTTGATGATTTCTTCGCCTATATGTCGTGAGCCGTATACAAACCATAATTTAGATGTAAGAAAAATTATATTTACTATAAGAAGAATGATTACCGAACTTTTTATTCTTTCTTTAATCACAGAAATCACCACCTTTTAATAAAAAAAGCTTCAGACAACCGCCTGAAGCTTTTTTGTTTTAATTCATCCAGCCGTTATATAATGACTGTATTCCGTTTGAAAAACCTGAAACATTATTAATCATTTGTTGGGTTAACACGTTGATATCAAAATAAACAACCTGATAATAGCCATTTGGATGTTCGGCTCTTACTGCAAACTTGTTATGACCTTCGGAAAGGTTAACTTGTTTGTAAAATACTCCTGCAGTTCCAACCTTTGATTGAGAAATGGCACCGTTTGATGTTTTAAGAGCAACATAATTTGAACCGTTAAACTTATAATAAGCAACAGATACACCGTTTTTACCAGTACCTGTGATACCATATGTTTTTTTAAGTGTTGCTGAATTTTTAGTTTCGGGTTTTCTTACAACAATCAAATCCCAGGCAGTTCCTGCATCACCTGATGAAATTGTGCCGGGGTTAGCTGCATATGCTGAAAACGAGAAACATATGATGATAAGTGCAGTTAATACTGCAATTATTTTTTTCATAATATGCACATCCTAAATATGTAAATTGTATTCTTACAATGCTATTATACACTAACAATGTTACAACAGTGTTACGAAAGGCTTAATGGTTCGTTACTTTTTCAAATAAAGGCAATGTAATTTTTACCAGAGTGCCTTTTTGTTCAGGACTAAATATTTCTATTGTTCCGCTATGGCGGGTTATTATTTCCTTGGCAATTGCAAGTCCAAGGCCCGTTCCACCGCTTTGACGGCTTCTGGCTTTGTCAACCCTGTAGAAACGTTCGAAAATTCTTGCTAAATCGTTTTCGGGAATTCCTATGCCGTTATCCTTAACAGTAATTGTAATATTTTCAAAATCGCTGTGGCAGACAACGTCGATTTTACCGCCGTTATGAGTGTACTTGATAGAATTTGAAATAATATTTGTTAAAACCTGCTCAATTGCATCTGGCTCGCCAAAATAATCCTCTGATTTCATATCAATTGATAGTTTTATTCTGTGAGATGTTGACTTTGCATTTATCGACATTTTCTCGACAATATTTGTAATAAGTTTTGCTAAATTAAATTTTTCGCGTTTGATTTCACGCTTGTTACTATCGAATTGAGAGAGGGTGAGAAGGTCTTTTACAAGACGCGTCATCCTGTCGGCTTCATTTTCAATTACTTTAATAAATGAACGAATCGGGCTTTCATTATCAATGTCTTGTGCCATATCTGAAATTGTTTCGGCATAGCTTTTAATAGTAGTTAAAGGTGTTCTTAACTCGTGAGAAACATTTGCAACGAATTCTCGCCTTGAATTGTCGAGCATCTGCTGATGCGTTCTGTCGTGGAAAACAACAACCACTCCTGCTGCTAAGGAACGTTCAGTATTAAAAGGAGCGAAAAATGCCTTAAGCGTTTTATTGTTGAACTCAATATCACGTTCTATTGTTTCTGTTGGATCAATATAAAGAATTCTGTATAATGAAATATTTGCTTCCAATCTTTCAAACAGATTATCAAATGTTTCGTTTTTATATTCATTGAGAAGCGCTTCGCCAGCGGGATTTATGTGTATAAGATTTCCGCTGTTATCATATGCTGCAACGGCATCTGTCATATGAAGAAGAATTGCTTCAATCTTATTTTTTTCTGTTTGTATTTCTTCCATGCTGCCGTTAATCCTGGCAGCCATATTATTAAATGCAACTGTAAGTCTGCCTATCTCGTCGCGGGAACGAACCTCGAGTTTTCTTCCAAAATCACCCTCGGCAAGAGCTTCACTTCGGCTTTGTAACGAGGAAATGGGAGCAATTATTGTTCTTGAAAGGAAGAATCCCAGTATTGCACTTAAAAGAAGACCAAACAGAAGAGCCCAGAAAATGTTTATAAACATATTTCCCAATACGTCGTTAATTTCTTCTTTTGTATCTGAAATATAGACTATGTATTTAGTTGTTTTATCAATTTTGATTGGAAAGGCGTAGTCCATATATTCTGCGTTTTTATCAACAGTTGTACCAACGCTTCCCGTTAAAGCCAATAAAAGATTTGGAGTTCCTTCTATCGTTCCGCTTGCTTTGGTTGAGCTTCCAAGGATATTAAGTGATGAATCTAAAAGATAGTAGTTTCTGAATGAATCTATACCCATTCTTATAGAATAAGCACCTAAAAGCTCCATTATTGTATCTTTACTATTTGCTCCCTTTGCTGCATTTTCAAGTTCTTCGGTAAAATCAGAATTAAAAACCTGATTGGTAAGAGAGTCGCTGAAGTCGTTATAATAATAGGCAGAGATATTTTGAAGTAAAAATGTGCCTGTAACTATCATAACGCTTACAGTGAGCAAAAGAAATATTGCAATAATTTTCCATTGAATACTTTTAAACATCTGTATAACCTACTTAAAATTATTTGTTGAAATAATAACCCACTCCGCGCTTTGTCATAATAAAAAGGGGAGCTGCTGGGTTGTCTTCAATTTTTTCGCGAAGACGGCGCACTGTAACGTCAACAGTACGCACATCACCGAAGTATTCATATCCCCAAACTTTTTCAAGAAGAATTTCTCGCGTGAAAATTTTGCCCGGCTGAAGTGCAAGGAATTTTAAAAGCTCAAACTCACGGAGAGTGAGGTCTATAACAACATCATTTTTAGAAACTTCATATCTTGATGGATTAATTGCAAGGTTATTAAATGTAAGTAACTGAACTTCATCATTGGCTTGTGGCTCTGTAACATTACGCCTTAAATTTGCCTTAATGCGGGCAAGTAATTCTCTGTTTGAAAAAGGCTTTGTCATATAATCGTCTGCACCAAGTTCGAGACCTAAAACCTTATCAAATTCTTCATCACGTGCCGTAAGCATAATTATGGGCATTGTATGTTTTTCGCGTATTTTTTTACAAACCTCAAAGCCTTCCATCTTCGGAAGCATTACGTCTAGAAGAATCAAGTCGGGCTTTTGCTCTATAGCGAGCTTGTAACCTTCTTCTCCGTCGTAAGCGCAAATAACTTTATAGCCTGATTTGGTTAAATTATATTTTAAAATATCAACTATAGGAGCCTCATCATCAACAACAAGAATAACTTTTTCCATTTTATCCCCTCCAACATATTCGTATTTATATTTTATAGCATTTTTGCTTCGGTGTCAATATGGATAGAGGCATTTCCAAGATAACAATTAGATTACAATTAATTGGAGAATATTGTATTATTATGAAAAGGGGAGTATAATAAAAATAGAGTACGTTTTAAGATGGAAGGGATAGTATGCATAACAATGCTACTGGTAGCAAGTGTGGTTTTACTTTCACTGTTAATTGGGATAAATCCTGGGGACAGGCTTTTGTATATGTTTCAACATATCGACCACAGGTAAGGAAATTGATTCTGCTTGTGCAGAGTTATTTTACATAATTAAACAACTTCGGAGGTGGAAGAATGCAAGAGATTATATCTAAAATTTTAACCTATATTTTTGTTATTATTATATATCTTTTTATCTATGTTATAATTAGAATGATTTTTCTTGATATTCATACTATGTATAGAAAAAAATCGGGAGGATTTGCCGATGCTTATCTGAAACTTATAAATCTTAGGCAAGACCTTGATTTTCCTGTTGACGAAAGCTATGAAGTGAGTGATAACGAAGTTATCGGCAGAGGAAAGAAGTGCGATATCTCAATAGCTGACCGTTATCTTTCTACAAAGCATAGCAGAATTTTTAAATCGTCGGGAAAGTTTTATCTTGAAGACCTTGAAAGTACAAACGGAACATATCTTAACGGCGAAGAACTCACGGATAAGGCAGTAGAACTTCTTGATGGGGATAAAATTACAGTAGGAAGAATTAACTTTCTTTTTGTTCTTCCTTCAAAAGGTGAATAATTATGGAAAAGAGAATGCTTAGCATTAAACCACTTTTTTTGCTCATTACTGCAAACCTTTTAGGAATGCTTATAGTCATTATGAATAAAGATATACAAAGTGAAAACATAGTATATTTATGCGCTTTAATGTGCCTGATCAATGTTATAGCATATTTGGTAATTAATCTGTGTGCTTTGGGAGACGGATATTTATTTATAATTATATCTATGCTTTCATCGATTGGAATTATAATGCAAACCCGAATAAACAGTGATAATGGTATCAGGCAAATGATGCTTTATCTGGCTGGTGTTTTTTGTTATTTTATAACAATAATAGTTTATAAAGTTTTTCATAAATACTGGAACAGACTGACGCTTGTATATTTTGGTGTTTCTATTCTTTCTTTTATCCTTACGGCTCTGCTTGGTGCCGTTAAAAACGGTTCGAAAAACTGGATTATTATTGGAGGAATTTCAATTCAGCCAAGTGAATTTATAAGAATATTATTTGTTTTATCGCTTGCAGCGGTGCTTACAAACGGAAAATTTAAAAAGAATAAAGACCAGGTAGAAGATAAGAAAATGAAAAGATTGAGACTTGGTATTGTTGCAATAATTGCATATATTAACGCATTTTGTCTTCTTTTACAACGCGAATGGGGAATAGCGGTACTTTTCTTTGCAATATACCTATCTTATCTTTTTATATATGGCGACAGTAAGCTTTTCTTTTCAGCCAATATTTTTGCGGCACTTTCAGCTGGGTTTATAGGTGTAAAGTTTATGAGCCATATACAGGTTCGTGTTTCAACCTGGCTCGACCCATTTGCTGATGCAACAGGCAAAGGATATCAGATTTTGCAATCGATGTTTGCCATTTCGGCAGGAGGTTTTGCAGGCAGCGGAATAGGGCACGGTGCCCCATATTTTATCCCGATTGTAAGCTCTGATTTCATTTTCTCGGCAATATGTGAGGAAATGGGTGTGCTTGGTGGAATTGCTGTTCTTTTATTGTATTTTGTGCTTGTATACAGAGGGTTTAAAATTGCCCTTTCATCAACAAATGATTTTAATAAAGCTGTTAGTATAGGCCTTAGTGTTATGCTTGGAGTGCAGACATTTATTATTGTTGGCGGTGTTGTAAAGCTAATTCCCCTTACAGGCATTACGCTTCCATTTATAAGCTATGGTGGAAGTAGTATGATAACAACGTTTATAGCTCTTGGAATTCTTCAGGCGATTAGCTCGATGAAAGGGGAGGTAACTGATGAAATTGAATAAAAAAATTATTACTGTTATGTCAGTTGTTTGCTCCCTTTTCCTTGTAACTGTTATTTATCTTACGTATTTTATGCTTTTTGAAGCAAAAGAGATATCGAATTCAACATATAATCAAAGAATCTGGGCAAAGGAAGAAAAGGTGCTTAGAGGAAATATATTCGATAGAAACGGTGTAGTTCTTGCAGAAAGCGAGCAAACAGAAGGCAGACAGAAAAGAAAATACCCGTTCGGAAAGCTTTATGCACATACTATTGGATACAATAACAGAACATATGGAAAAACAAATCTTGAACTTAATTTTAACGATTATTTGTTGAAAACCGAATCTGTTATTGATGTTTTAAAGAGAGATGATAGTGATAAAAGCCTTGATAAGGGAGCAAATCTTGAGTTAACGTTTGAACACGAGATGACAAAGCTTGCATCCTCGCTTATGGAGGGATCAAACGGAAGCGTTGTTGCAATTAATCCTAAAACGGGCGAAGTGTATTGTATGTATTCAAATCCTACATTTGATCCTAATGAAGAGAATTTACTTAAAAACTGGGATGAGCTTTCTGCACGCGAAGATTCAGCCTTCGTTTCAAGGGCAACTCAGGGGCGCTATGCTCCCGGTTCAACCTTTAAAATTGTTACTGCAGCAACTGCAATTGAATCCGGTTTTGGCAATTTTTCTCTTACAGACAGTGGAAGCGTTAAAATTGGAGGACATATCTTTAATAATGCAGGTAAAAAATCATACGGAAATATAACGATGCACGAGGCAATAAAGTATTCAAGTAATGTTTTCTTCACCTCGATTTCTCAGGAATTCAGCAAAAAAAGCTTTGAATATATGGCAAAGGAGTTTCATATTACAAAGAAGATACCTTTTGATTTAGATGTAAAATGGTCGGAACTTGACTTTGATGCTATGGATAATGTTGAGATTGCTTCAACTGCTATCGGACAGGGAAAACTTCAGCTAACTCCTTTAAATATGGCACTTGTTTCGTGTGCAGTTGCAAATAATGGTTCAATAATGAAACCATATATTGTAAACAGGGCATATCACGAAAAAGGAAATACAATTTATAAGGCAAAACCATCGGTGCTTTCAAGCCCGATTAAAATGAATACAGCACAACAAATTAAAGAGTATATGATATCTTGTGTTAAGGGTGGAACAGGCACACGAGCACAAGTTGGAGGAATAACCGTTGCAGGTAAAACGGGAACAGCAGAAAATGAGAAAAAGGGTAAAACCCATGCATGGTTTATTGGGTTTGCTCCTGCTGAAAATCCGCAAATTGCTATATGTGTTATGAAAGAGTATTCAGGAAGCGGTGGAGGAAGCGTTTGTGCGCCTATAGCATCAAAGATTATCAGCCACGCTTATAAAACAGGATTAATATCTGCTAACTAGTTATAAAACTTACCTATAACTCGATTTTCTGTGGAAGGGACTTTTTGCCTTAATCTCAAAGAGAAATTGAATTGTAAAGGCATTTTTATATGCATAATTGGTTGTGTTGCAAAGTTCTGCACTTTATAAACAATATTAGAGGTTTTATAAAAACTATAGCTAAAATTGATTTTACGGATAAAAAGGCTTCTCCTTGAGGAGAGGCTCCGCCGTAAGCGGTGGTGAGGTGTAGCCGCTTGCGGCGTTTATTTTCCACCTCATCCGAGTTGCTCCGCAACCCACCTTCCCCTCAAGGGGAAGGCTTTAGATATGCAACCTCAAAAGTGTCATTTATAAGTGTCGGAAAATTGCAGAAGATTTTCCGACTTAATTATTTTTGTTGATTTTACCCCTTAAAAAGTATAGTTTTTTTATGAAAATTAATAGGCAAATATATAAAAGTGTTGGTTATCTCCTTCTTCAGGGATATCCACCAGACGGAGATAACCATAACAGGGTACTTTGCTGAAAATGAAGAAAACCATTAAATATCAGTAGGTGGTATAATTTTCATGTATGGAAAACTCGAAAAAATATTACATAATAACTAAAAAGGACTTAACTATGAGAGATAAAATTATTAGAATAAATTGGAATAAAGCATTACCCCTTGAAGACGCAATAGCAAGTGATTTGTCAAACACACAAGGATTATATTATATAAGCAGAGTTTTCGGAAATAAAGAAACAAGCTTGTATTTGGGAATTGCAACACAACATAATACCATAAGAAACAGATTAAAAGACCATAGTGAACATTGGCTTAACCTATACAGAGGTAGGATTTATGTAAGATTGGGACATATTATATATCCCAGAAATCCCGACGCAAGTATGATTGAACATGCAGAAAGTGCTATTTTATATGAACAAAAGGAAGTGTTTTTTGAAAACACAAGCAAAACAAAAACCTATTCATATACAGATTTATACAGAATTGAGAATGAGGGAGATATTTTTGAACTGAAACCTAAAATAAGAATGCATGAGCAAGAATAAACTATATCTTTGCGGGCATAGTAGAAAACTATGCTCGTTTTCTTTCTTTAAACTTAATTTTTCTGCGAAATCTCAACAAAAAAATTATTCCACAGAAAATAAAGTTATAGGAAAACTTAGTATTTCTTGACTTTTATACTCATATATGATATTCTAATTTGGTGATTGTTTTTAATAAAATGTAAGTTTTACAATTGGAGGAAGAAACAGTGAAGGTTTCAAATTTACTTGGAGAGCGTTTCAAAAAAGCACCTGCAGAGTGTTCGATTGAAAGTCAGGCTTTAATGATGAGAGGCGGATATTTAAAATCTGTCGGCACAGGTATTTTTTCGCTTTATATGCCTGCAAAGCGTATCGCTCATAAAATAGAAAATATTTTAAGGGAAGAAATGGACAGAATTGATGGTCAGGAGGTTATGTTTCCTGTAGTTATGCCTGCTTCTCTGTGGAGAGAATCGGGAAGATTTGATTCTATCGGCTCTGAACTTTTAAGATTTAAAGACAGAAACGGAATTGATATGGTTCTGGGTATGACGCATGAAGAAGCGGCTGTTCAGCTTGCAAGAGATGCAGCTCAGACATATACAAAATATCCGTTTATGATCTATCAGATTCAAACCAAGTTTCGCGATGAGCCACGTTCTCGCGGAGGTCTTATAAGAACACGCGAATTTACTATGAAAGACGCATATTCTTTCCACACATCTCAGGAAGATTTGGAAAGATATTACGATATTTGCTATCACGCATATGAAAGAATATTTGCAAGATGCGGTGTGCCTGAAGTTGTTGCAGTTAAATCGGATTCAGGAATGATGGGCGGAAGAGTATCGCACGAATTTATGCTTCTTACAGATATCGGTGAAGATACAATCGTAATTTGTCCGGAATGTAACTATCGCAGTAATATGGAAGCGGCTGACTGCATTGTTGAAAATGAAAAAGGTTCAATAGAAGAGCTTTGTGAAGTTTATACACCTGACCAGAAAACAATTGAAGAGGTTTGCACATTCCTTGGTTCTGCGGAAGAAAAATCGTGTAAAGCAGTTCTTTATCAGCGAAATATGGATGACTCTCTTGTTATTGTGTTTATACGAGGTGATCTTGAAGTTAACGAAACTAAGCTTCGTAATCACATTAAAGCAGAAGTTCATGCTGCAGTGGTAACTGAAGATATGGGCGTTTGCCCCGGCTTTATCGGACCTAAAGGTCTTTCTAAAAATATTACAGTTATTTATGATGAATCACTTAAAGGTATTGAATCTTTGGTTGCAGGTGCAAATAAAGAGAATTATCACCTTAAAGGTCTTAATATAAAACGTGATGTAGGTGATGTTGAATACGTTAGCCTTGCTAAAGCCACAGATGGCGGTATTTGCCCTGTTTGCGGAAAACATTCAATCACTCTTTCAAGAGGTATCGAGGTGGGTAATATCTTCCAGCTTGGCACTAAGTACACAGAATCAATGGGAATGCAGTATCTTGATAATGAAGGTGTGCTTCGTTATCCCATTATGGGATGCTATGGTATTGGTGTTGGAAGGCTTATTGCTTCAGTTTGTCAGGTTTCAAGCGATAAATTCGGACCTATCTGGCCTATTACAATTGCCCCATGGCAGATTGAGATTTGTGCAATAAGAAGCGACGATGCGCAGGTTAAAGAAACTGCTGATAAGCTTTACGAAGAACTTAAAAAGCTTGGAGTTGAAGTTATTTATGACGACAGAAGCATCAGTGCAGGGTTTATGTTTGCCGATGCAGATTTACTTGGTGTTCCTTTAAGAGCTGTTGTAAGTCCGAAAACAATGGAAAGAAATGCTATCGAATTTTCAGCGCGTGATAAATCTTTTTCAGTTGACTTATCAATTCCTGATGCAGCATCAAAAATCAAAGAAAAAATAGAAGAAATGCTTGCAGAAATTAATGATATTGACTAATAATATAAGAGGGTTAAAAACGATATGTTTTTAACCCTCTTTTTTACATTGTTAAGTCTTTGGTTAATGATTCTATTTTTTTTCTGATATAAATGTGTGATTGCTTTTTCAAATCAGGGTCGTCAGAAAGCATTTTTTCACTTGCTTTTCCGCTTTCTTTTAAAACAGCAAGGTCTGTGCTGAAACTAGCTATTTTAAGGGCAGGAAGTCCGTGCTGACGTACGCCGAAAAAGTCGCCCGGACCTCGCAGTTCAAGGTCCTTTTCAGAAATGTCAAAACCATTCGAGCTTTTAACCATTATATTCATTCTTTCTTTAATTTCTTTGTTAAAAAGCTCGCAGAATAATATACAGTAGCTTTTATTTTTACCTCTGCCAACTCTTCCTCGAAGCTGATGAAGCTGGCTGAGTCCAAAACGTTCTGAATTTTCTATAACCATAAGTGTTGCCTTTGGCACATTAACGCCAACTTCTATAACTGTTGTGGCAACAAGTATTTTTGTTTCTCCGCTGACGAATTTATTCATCTCGGCTTCCTTTTCTTTTGGCTTCATTTTGCCATGCACAATTCCGATTGGTATGTCGGGAAAAATTTTCTCTTTAAGATTAGCGTAAATATCGGTTACAGATTTAATAGGAATTTCTTCATTTTCTTCAACTGCAGGGCAAACAATGTATGCTTGATTCCCGCTTGAAATTTCCTTTTTTATAAAAGCATGTATTCTTTGACGCATATCCTCTCCAACACAGAATGTATCAACTTTCTGCCTGCCGGGAGGAAGCTCGTCTATTAAAGAAATATCCATATCACCATATATTATAAGGGCAAGGGAACGGGGGATTGGTGTAGCTGTCATATACAGAGTGTGAACTGCTTTGCCTTTCTGCGCCAAACGAAGTCGCTGGCGTACTCCAAAACGGTGCTGTTCATCCGTTATAGCCAGAGCAAGATTGTTAAACTCTGTTTTATCTGTGATGAGAGCATGTGTGCCGAATACAACATTTATTTCATTGTTTTTCAGCTTTTCATATATTTCTTTTTTCTCTTTCTGAGGGGTGCTTCCCGTAAGAAGTGCCGTTTTTATTCCCAGCGGATTCAGAATTTTGGAAAGGTCGTTATAATGTTGGCGGGCAAGCACTTCTGTTGGAACCATCATAGCAGACTGAAGATTATTTTTAGCGCAAACATACATAGCTATAGCCGCAATAACTGTTTTTCCGCTTCCAACATCGCCCTGAACAAGACGATTCATTACATATTTGCCCGATATATCAGAAAGTATTTCATCAACAACACGTTTTTGTGCGGGAGTAAGGCTGAAATTGAGTCTTGATAAAAATGGAGAAAGGTCGATCTTGTTTACGGATACACCTGCTGTTTTTTCCTCTTTTTGTTTTGTTTTTCGAAGAGCTGTTTGCAGAATGAAGAACTCTTCAAAAATAAGTCGTTTTCGTGCTATAGCAAGGCTTTGTGAATCACTTGGAAAATGAATGTTTTTTATAGCGAAATCGAGTGAACAAAGTTGGTATTCCTTTGTTATTTCACTCGGCATAAAATCTTCAATATATTGTTTTGAAATTTCATATGCCTCTTTAACTATCTTTCTAAGGAATTTTTGTGTTAAACCACTTGTGAGTGAGTATACAGGTACAATTACTTTTGTTGATTCAGAAGAATCAATCTCTTCAAATTCGGGAGATACCATCTCGCGTCGCGAGCCTCTTATAGAAGCTTTTCCGTAAAATGTAAACATTTTTCCGATCTTAAAATAGTTTTTTATATATTTGTTATTAAAAAATGTGATGTTCATTATTCCGCTTTCGTCGCGAACGGAAAACTTATAGTATGTAAGTCCTTTTCTTACATAATGCTCTGTTGGAGCGGTTACAACCTTTGCATTAACGCAAGCAAAAGATTCATCTTCAAGAGAGAAAATATCAGTTAGTTTAGTTCTGTCTTCAAAGCGCATAGGGTAGTAGGTTAACAAGTCCCACAATGTATGAACGCCAAGGCGAAGCAGCTGCTTCGCCTTGGCGTCTCCTATGCCTTTTAAAACACGAATATCGGTTTGTGCAAGTTTCATTAAAATTCACCTTCGATTATTCTACCGAAATAAGATAGTAATAAACACTTTGTCCGCCGTTGGAAACCAATACATCTGCATCCGGGTATAAATCTTCCACAGCTTCGCCTAATGTATTTGCTTCGTCTTCGGTAACTTCATCGCCAAAGTATAAGGTTATAATTTCGCTGTCTTCATCTGCGATTTCATTTATAAGTTTAAGAGAGCTGGCATTTATTTCTTTATCAACTGATAAAATATGACCATCGGAAACACCAATAATATCGCCCTCTTCAATATGCTTTCCATCAATGTCGGTAGTTTTTACCGCATGTGTAACGCTGCCTGATTTAACCTTTGAAATTGCAGAAGTCATTTTCTTAGTGTTAACTTCCACATCAGCTTGGGGAGAAAATTCCATCATTGCAGCAATGCCCTGAGGAATTGTTTTAGAGCCGATAACAACAGCGTTGCATTCTGCTATTTGTGCAGCTTGCTCTGCAGCAAGAATAATATTCTTGTTGTTTGGAAGAATTATAACATTGTCAGCATTTGCGCTATTTATAGCGGAAAGAATGTCTTCTGTGCTTGGATTCATGGTTTGTCCACCATGAATTAAGTAAGAAGCTCCAAGTTCTTTAAATGTTTTTTCAAGTCCTGATCCGTTAACAACACTAACTACTGCAAGAGGAAGTCTTTCTTTGTTTTTAACATTTTCTTCTGCTTTAAGAATATCGCTGTGCTGTTCTTTCATATTCTCAATTTTGATATTAGTAAGTTCACCGATTTTTACTGCTTGTTCAAGCACAAACCCAGGATTATTGGTGTGAATGTGAACCTTTACAATATCATCATCATCAATTACAATCATACAATCGCCCTTAGGTTCGATTGCAGCTCGCATTTTTGCAGCAGTAATTTCCGGCTTGAATTTATTTATAATAAATTCTGTGCAGTAAGCATATTTTATATCCTCTGTTTTTATTGTGCTTTGAGCACTTTGAACTGCGCTTGCGCTAACGGGAGAATCACCCTCAAGAGGACAAACATTTCCTTTTAATGCTTCAAAGAATCCTTCGAAAATATAAATTAATCCCTGGCCGCCTGCATCAACAACCCCGGCTGCTTTTAACTGAGGAAGCATTTCCTGCGTTTTCTTAAGAGCAATTTTACCGCCCTTTAAAACTTCCTCGAAAAATTCTTCGAAATCTTCTTTTTCAGAAGCTTCAGCAGCTTCCGCCAATGAACGGATAACAGTTAAAATTGTACCCTCGGTGGGCTTCATAACTGCGCGATAAGCAGTATCACTGCCTTTCCTTAGTGCAGATTTAAGAGAACTTACATCTAATTCAGAGAAGCTTACAAGCTCTTTTGAAAATCCGCGAAAAATCTGTGATAATATAACACCCGAATTTCCGCGTGCGCCACGCAGTGTTGCTTTTGCAACTGCGGCTGAAACTTCACCTACAGAATTGAAAGTTTCGTTTTCTACTGCACGTGCAGCGTTAATGAATGTGAGCGACATATTTGTTCCCGTGTCGCCATCGGGAACGGGGAAGATGTTAAGAGAATCAACATACTCCCTGTTATTACTTAATTTATGGGCGCCTGAAATAATAGCTTGTGAAAAAAGCGCCGCATTAATTGACTTTGTCATATGCTTCCTCCATTATACACTTGTTGCACGTATGCTTTCTACATTAATATTAACCTGTTTAACCTCGTAACCGATTAATTCTGTTAGACGATACTTTACACCGTGCATAATACTCTCGCAAATAGCATTAATGTTAACGCCATATTGCACAACAATATACATATCAACTGTGATTTCATTTTCTTCAACAGATATTTTTATACCCTTGGCAAGATTAGAGGGTTTAAGCAAGCTTACAATTCCGTCTTTAGGACTGCGAATTGCCATACCAACTACACCATAGCAACTTGTTGCAATAATGCCGGCTGCGTTTGCAATAACGTTATTTGAAATAACTATTGCACCGTTTTTATTTTCAGTTCTGATTGCCATGAACATAACCTCCTTATATTCTATAAAGTATAGTATACCCCAAAACACATCATTATGTCAACATTTCAGTTTTTTCAATATCAATATCACTTGTGAAAAGAATAATTTGTTTGTTTTCAGAAAGTTCTTTAAGCATTGATACGGCACAGGTTTTTCTTATTTTATCATATTGAATAAAGGGCTGATCAAGTAAAACAAATATTTTTTCATCAAACATCATATCGCAAAGTGCCATTCTTAAAGAAAGGTACATCTGGTCAATTGTTCCGCCGGAAAAATGTGAGCTATCACGTGGAATATCAATCAAAACATTTATGTTAAAATTTTCATCTGTATGTATAGAATTATATTTTTCAGCTGTTATCTTTGAAAAATATTCCGAAGCTTTTGTGTTAAGAGCAGGTGTGAAGCTTCTTTGCATTTCGTTGTGCGCGTTATTTAAAGCTTTAATTACAATTTCTATTGCTTTAAGTGATTTTTTTAAATTATCACGTCTTTGTGTAAGTTCATTTATATCGTAATTTTTATCGATATTTCTGCTCGTTTTTAAATGCTCTAAAACCGACTCTAACGAAGCAACTGTTTGGGAATGATATAAATATTCTTCCTGAGCTTTCCTTTTTTCTGATTCTTCTTTTAAAAGCTCATTATTCAAAACAGACAGTTTTTCCTTTAATGCATCAAGTTCAGTTCTCAAAGATGATAAAAGTTCGTTGTCTTTATTTATATCTTCTTTAAAGAGAGCGTCCTTGTTTCTAAATGCTATAATTTCATTATTATCTTTAAGTTGGTTTTTGTTTTTGTTGTTTAAAACAATGAATATTGTAATAAAGATTAGGCATGGAACGAGCATATACACAAAAAGAAAAGAAAATAATGCACAGAGAATTGCTAAAAAGATAAAAAGAGAGGTAAGCTTAGACTGTGGCTTTTCCTGTATGTTTTTGCTGTTAAATTCAGATTTAAATGAAGCATAGTCTTTGTTTTTCTGATTTATCAACTCTATTTGCTCATTATAACGGATTTCTTTTTCTTCTATTCTGCCCGATAATTTTAAAGCTTCGTCGTTTGGAGCTTTTTCTTTTAAAAGTTCATTTTTTGCTTTTGCCTCAGCTAAATCTTTTTTAGCATTTTCAAGATCTGTTTGTGTGGAAATAATTTTTGTGTTGTGTTCTTTAATAAGCTCTTCATTTCTCAGTGCTTCGTTTATTTCATCATCAATTTTAGAAAGTTCTCCGCCGCTGCCCCTAAGTGGCTTTATTTCTCTTCTGAGGCTTTCCAGGATGGTTATTGCCTTATTGTAGTCGCTGTCTTCTTCACCGAATGATGAAATGTTGGAGAGCTTTTGTGCGATTTCTATTGATTCACCCTTATTAACCGTAAGAAGCTGAGATATACATAGTGTTTTCTTAAAAGTGTCTGGTGCAATAGATAACAATGTTTCAGGATTTATTTTTATTTCTGTGCCAAGCTTTGTATCATAAACCATACAAATATCGTTCTTTTTCAGCGAAGCAGCTTTTCTATATATAGTAAGCTCTTTTCCGTCGCTTGTTTGAACTGTCATTTTTCCTTCACACGAATCACCATTCCAGGGCTTGTAGTGCTCTCTTAGCGAAAGTCCCTTGCCACGGTTGTCTCCAAAGCCGTAAAACATTATATAAATAAAGTCCATTATTGTTGTTTTACCTGATTCATTATCTCCGCCAATAACATTGAATGAGTCGTTAAAATTTATAATTTTATTTTTAAACTTACCAAACGAAATAAGTTCAATTTCTTTTATAATCATAATTTACCTCACAAATCTGTTTTTCTGCCCAAAAGTGCGTTAAGTCCTATTCTGGCAGCTAACATAAATTCTTCCTCTGTTGCAATCTCTTTAAGATTATGGATAAAGTATCCACGCAGACTTTCTTCTTTTTCGATTAGTGAAAAATCAAGAGCAGGGGAGGTTTCATTGTATATTTTTATATAGAAGCAGCTTTCTTTAAGCGAATCTTCTATATAAGAGGTGGAAAGCTCAAAATCGCTTGTAGCTTCTCCTTTTAAAATCACTTTAAACAAATCATCAGGATTGATTTTATCTTTAATTGATGCAATTATTTCATCATTTGAATTCAAACCAGAAATATCTGCATCAAGGTATGTATATTTTCTTTTTGAACTTTCGATTTTTTCTAATTTCACGCTATTCTTTGATATTTCTGCATAGATAAAGCCTGTGTTTCCACAGTCGTTAAATCCATGCCCCTCAGGAGTTCCGGAGTATGCACATTTTGTTTCTCCAACGATAAATTCACATCCATCGTGAATATGCCCAAAGGCGGCATATTCGGGACTAATTCTTGACAAACATTGCTTTGATATTGGATAGTTGTCACCCTCTGTGAGCACTCCGTGCAAACACATAATATTTATTTTTTCTTTATCTGTGTTTACATTTTCAAAGGAGGGTTCTACGCTTGGAGCAGAGTAGGATTTTCCCCAGAGAACAACGTTTTTATCTTCAATTTCAAAACAGGAATCATAAGAGGGAAATATGTATATGTTTTCTAAGTCTGAAAAGCTCTCAGTAAAAACAGATGATGGGGCTAAGTAGTCATGATTGCCACAGTTTATATATATGTTAATATCTGAAATTTCCTTGAAAATATTTTTTACATAGTTTATGTCGCTTTGAGATGGAAACGGAGAGTCGAACAGGTCGCCGCAAATTAAAATTGCATCAACGCAGTTTTTTAATGAAAAATCTGCAATATATTTAAGTGAACTTTTTATTTCTTCACGCCTGATGGAGCTATAGCTTTCACTAAGGCCAGATAAAGATGCTCCAATATGTAAATCAGCGCAGTGAACCAATTTAAAAGACATAACAAATTCCTCCTAAAAACATATTGAAATTGTTTGAAATAAATGCTATAATTCTATCGAAAGGAATGATACTAATGATTTCACATGTAGTTTGTTTTAAAATGAAGCCTTTTGCTCAGGGAAGGCAGAAAAGGGATAATCTAATAACCCTTAAGGAAAAACTTGAAAATTTAAAGGTAGTGATTCCCCAGGTTAAAGCGCTTCAGGTTGGTTTTAACGAGCGTGGCGGAGAATATGATGCCGTTGCTGTTATGATTTTTGATTGTAAAGCAGATTTAGATGCTTATGATAATAATCCTGATCATATTGCAATAAAAAAATATATAGGTGAAGTTTGCTTTAATATGGAGATTATTGATTACTCTTTTTAAGCTTTGCTTCAAGTCGGCAGATAGGTGTGCCCATTTGTGAAAAACGCTCTTCATATTCCGTCATAATATTGCCTTCAAAACCGCTGTTATGTAAATCATAGGTAATATTATTAAGGATAAACCCATTGGATTCAAAGCTTTCAAGTGAGAAATCAAAAAGCTCTTTGTTATCTGTTTTGAAAAATATTTCACCATCTTCTTTTAGAAGTCTTTTATAGATATCTAAGAAGCCACCGTGGGTAAGACGGCGCTTTGCATATCCTGTTTTAGGCCATGGGTCGCTAAAATTGAGATAAATTCTGTCTACGCTGCTGTCGGGAAAGGATTCGCTTATTGTTTGAAAGTTGCCTCTTATAAATCGTACGTTTTTAAGATCGGCTTCTTTCACCTTTTCCATAGCAAGCACTATAACGTTTGAAACCTTTTCAACAGCTATGTAGCTGATATCAGGATTAAGTGCGGCAGTCTGGGTTATAAAAGTACCCTTGCCGCACCCTATTTCTATATGTAGAGGTGAAGCTTCCACAAAATCGCGTGTAGCCTCACAATAGTTTTCAATTGTTATATCACGGCATTCGTTGAGACGCTCTTCAAGATGCCCGCGTGTTCTCATTCTCATGTTTTTTATCCTTTCCTGCTTTTGCATAAACTTTATCGCGTGAAAATAATCCGCCGTAAAGCTCGACAATTTTAAATTTTATTTCTACGGGGATTTTCCCATTTTCATTTTGTGAAGTAATTAAATCATAGTTGCTTTTTGATAATAGTTCTTTCATTTTCAGAGAAGCATTTGTTTTGTCTGTTGTTCCGTCTACAAAGCATAGAGGGGGGAACAGTACACACCACCAGTTTTTTCCCATACCATTTCCGATTACAACCCTTACTGCATCGTAGTTTCCGGCAGGAAGGGAAAGGTTTTCATAATGCTTTGTTGGAAAAGAAAAATTTCCGTATTCTACACGAACACTATAATTAAAGCCGGAATTGTGTATTGTTTCCTCGGCGATTTTTTTATATATATCTAAATTGTCTGAAACTTCAGCTTTTTTAGTGAAATCGCTTGATGTTTGCTTTAAAAGTGCATCTCGCACCTTTAATTTTAATTCCTGGTCTTCTTTGGAATCACTGTTAGCAATAACATGAAGTCTTACAATATTTTGTGAAAGTGAAGAATTTACATTTGTTGAATATCCAAGTAGCATAATAAAAATTAAAAGAGATATTATTACTAATGTTATTAATTTTTTCATAAGTCAACACCTTTCTGCCTTTTTACAAAGTATTGACTTAATTTTAAAAATTTATACAGGAGAGCAAATATATACTGTTTTGTATTTTCCCCAAAGATTTTTTTTGGCGCTTTGCGCTTGTTCGAAAGAATCAAAAATACCAAATACTGTAGGACCACTTCCACTCATCTGAGCATTGATTGCTCCCAAATTAAGAAGTTCATCTTTAATTTCCTGTATAATTCCGTACTCGGAAATAACGGTTTGTTCCAGAACATTTCCCATTCCCTCGCAGATTTCATATATGCTGTTGTTTTTTAAACCGTGTATAAGCTTATCTGTATCAGGATGATTTATATTTTCTTGTTTATCATATAAATCATAAATAGCTTTAGTGCTCAATGAAAACGATGGCTTTACAAGAAGAATTGTGTATTTTGGCATTTTGGGAAGAGGAGAAAGCTTTTCTCCAAACCCTTCGGCAAGCCTTGTTCCTCCTAAAACACAAAATGGAACATCAGCGCCGATGGTTGCGCCTATATTACATAATTCTTTAAGAGATAGCTTTGTATCAAAAAGCTTGTTTAAAGTTTTAAGTACACTGGCGGCATTGCTGCTTCCACCTCCCAGACCTGCACCTACGGGAATTCGTTTTGAAATATCAATAATTATACCGCTTTTTATATTTGTATATTCAAAAAACTTAACTGCAGCCTTATAACAAATGTTGTTTTCATTTGTTGGAAGATAAGGAAGATTAGTAGTTATTGTAATGCCACTTTCAGCTTTTTTTATGGTTACAACATCGTAAAGTGATATTGATTGAATAACCATTTTAAGGCTGTGATACCCATTATCAAGAGTACCAAGTATATCAAGAGAAAGATTTATTTTTGCATATGCATTATTCGTGCAGCTTTGCATAATTCACCTCGAAGTAAAATATATAGATATATTATAATTCAATAAAAAAGAAAAAGCAATAAATTTTTAATAAGGAGAACGATAATAATGTTAAATATAGGTTGCCATCTATCAGCCTCAAAAGGTTTTTACAATATGGCAAAAACTGCCTGCGATATAAATGCAAATACATTTCAGTTTTTCACTAGAAATCCACGTGGATTTGCGGCTAAAGACATAGATGAAGGCGACATAAAAAAATATCATGAATTTATAAAAGATAAAGGCTTTTCAAAAGTTCTTGCACACGCTCCATATACGCTCAATCCTGCCTCAAGTGATGAAAAGGTGAGAGATCTTGCATTAAGAATAATGAAGGATGACCTTTTAAGAATGGAATATGTTCCGAATAATTTATATAATTTTCATCCCGGAAGCCACGTAGGACAAGGTGTGGAAAAAGGAATTGAGCTTATTGTAGAGCTTTTAAACACTGTTCTTTTTGAAGAACAAACAACCATTGTGCTTCTTGAAACTATGGCAGGAAAGGGAAGTGAAATTGGGCGTTCTTTCGAAGAAATAAAAGAAATAATTGATAAAACAAAGCTTAATCATAAATTAGGTGTGTGCCTTGATACCTGCCATATTTATGATGGGGGCTACGATATAGTGAATAATTTTGAGGGCGTGCTTAACGAGTTTGACCGAGTGATAGGACTTGACAGGCTTCATGCAATCCATATGAACGATTCAAAAAATCCTTTTGAGAGTCATAAGGACAGGCACGAGGTTATAGGCGGCGGTTCTATAGGACTTGATGCTATGGTTAAAATTATTAATAATCCAAGACTGCAGAATATTCCTGTGTTTTTAGAAACGCCAAACGAACTTGATGGATATAAAGAAGAAATTAAAATTTTAAGAGAAAATTATAATAATAATTAATAAAAAGTATTCCATTTTCATCGTAATTGTGGTAAAATATATGCGTTAATTTTTTGCGAAGGGAGTAAAAGGTCATAGATAAGCAAAAGAATATTCGAAATTTTTCTATTATAGCTCATATAGATCACGGTAAAAGTACACTCGCAGATCGTCTTTTAGAAATCACGGGCGGTGTTGAAAGTCGTGAAATGGAACAACAGCTCCTAGATAATATGGAACTTGAAAAGGAGCGAGGAATAACAATTAAAGCACGTGCTGTAAGGCTTAATTATAAAGCTAAAGACGGGGAAGATTATGTTTTAAATCTTATTGATACCCCCGGGCATGTTGACTTTAACTACGAGGTTTCACGCTCTCTTGCTGCATGCGAGGGCGCGCTTTTGGTTGTTGATGCTTCGCAGGGTATAGAAGCGCAAACGCTTGCCAATACCTATCTTGCGCTCGACCATAATCTAGAAATACTGCCTGTGA
Organism: Clostridia bacterium; assembly: GCA_017505525.1. GTDB lineage: Bacteria > Bacillota > Clostridia > UMGS1883 > UMGS1883 > UMGS1883. The sequence continues at coordinate 77,066 of JAFVPB010000009.1, read as the reverse complement.
TAAACAAAATCGACCTTCCTTCTGCGCGACCTGAGGTTGTTTGCGGAGAAATCGAAGATGTTATAGGCATTCCTGCTATGGACGCGCCAAAAATAAGTGCAAAACAAGGACTGAATATTGAAGAAGTCCCTGAATATATCGTTAAGAATATTCCTGCTCCAACAGGAGATAGCACACTTCCTCCAAGGGCTCTTATATTCGATTCGTATTACGATTCGTATAAAGGGGTTATAGTTTATGTAAGAGTTATGGAAGGCACTCTTAAGCCTGGTATGAGAATCAAATTTATGGCTACAGGCGGAGAGTTTGATGTTGTTGAAACAGGATATCTTCTTGCAAAGCAAATGCAACCTGCACAGAGTCTTTCAGCAGGCGAGGTTGGGTATATTGCAGCAAGCATAAAAACAGTTCGTGATACACAGGTGGGCGATACTGTTACAGATGCAAATAATCCCGCAAAAGAGCCACTTGCAGGCTACAGAAAAGTTAATCCTATGGTTTACTGCGGTATTTATCCTGCTGATGGTGCAAAATACGGAGATTTACGCGATGCTCTTGAAAAACTTCAGCTTAATGATGCATCCTTGTCTTTCGAAGCAGAAACCAGTGCAGCACTTGGATTTGGTTTCCGTTGTGGATTCCTTGGTCTTTTGCATATGGAAATAATTCAGGAAAGACTAGAACGCGAATTTAACCTTGATCTTGTTACAACGGCGCCAAGCGTTGTTTATAAGGTTCACACTGTTACGGGAGATGTTGTTGATGTTTCAAATCCAACAAATCTTCCTGCGCCAAGCGAAATCGATTTTATGGAAGAACCTTTCGTTAATGCAAATATATTTGTTCCGCAGGAGTTTGTTGGTGCAATTATGGAACTCTGCCAGGAAAGACGCGGTATATATAAGGGAATGACGTATCTTGATGCCGACAGAACAAATCTTCATTATGAGCTTCCATTAAATGAAATTATATACGACTTTTTCGATGCTATTAAAAGCAGAAGCCGCGGATATGCTTCGTTTGACTACGAAATGTCTCAGTATGTGAAGAGTGATCTGGTTAAGCTTGACCTTCTTCTTAACGGAGATATAGTTGATGCGCTTAGTTTCATTGTGCATTCAACCAAAAGTTATGCCCGCGGTAGAAAGATTGCGGAAAAGCTTAAAGAAACTATTCCGCGTCAGCTTTTCGAAATTCCTATACAGGCTGCGATAGGCGGAAAGGTTATAGCGCGCGAAACGGTAAAAGCTCTTCGTAAAGATGTGCTTGCAAAATGTTACGGTGGCGATATAACAAGAAAGAAAAAGCTTCTTGAAAAACAGAAAGAAGGTAAAAAGAGAATGCGTCAGGTGGGAAGCGTTGAACTGCCGCAGGAGGCATTTATGTCTGTTCTCAAGCTTGATTAATATGATTTATATACACATTCCGTTTTGCTTAAGAAAGTGTTTGTATTGTGATTTCTATTCTATAACAGATTCCTCTCTTTACGAGGCATATACTGAAGCTGTTATAAAAGAAATAAAAGAACATAAAGGAAAAAACGTTGAAACAGTTTATATCGGTGGTGGGACGCCAACATCAATAGGCGATGGCTTAAAAAGTATTATAGAAGCCGTAACAGATAATTTTTATTTTTCTGAAGACTATGAATTTACTGTGGAAACTAACCCAAAAACATCAGATTCATTACTTATAAATGAAATTGCACAAATGGGTGTAAACAGAATTAGTCTTGGGGCACAATCATTTATCGATAGTGAACTTAAAACTCTTGGACGAATTCATACTTCAAAAGAAATATTTGATTCTGTTGAGGCAATCAGAAGAGCCGGTATAAATAATCTCAGCCTCGATTTAATGTTTGGTATTCCAAATCAGACGATAGAAACGCTTGGTAAATCACTTGAGTGCGTTCTGAGTTTAGATCCCGAGCATATCTCTGCATATTCTCTAATTCTTGAAGAGGGTACGCCATTTTACAATATGGATTTATCTTTACCAAATGAAGATACTGAACGTGAAATGTATTATCTTATTAATGAAACCCTTGAAAATAACGGAATTTACCGTTATGAAATTTCAAATTATGCTAAAAAAGGAATGGAAAGCAAGCATAATACAAGATACTGGAAAGATTATGAATATATTGGAATTGGTGCTGGAGCGCATTCATATAATAACGGAAAGCGCTATAATAATGTTTGCGATGTAGGAAAGTATATAACGGGTAGTGAAAGAAAAGAAAATATAACGTTTATTTCGCACGAAGAAAGAAATTTAGAACTTTTTATGCTTGGATTAAGATTAAAAAATGGGATTATATATAACGGCGAATACCCCGAAAAGGTTAATCCATTAATAAAAAAAGGGCTTTTGGAGTTGTGCGGAAATAATTTAAAGCTTACACCTCGCGGAACAGACCTTGCAAATCTTGTTTTTATGGAGTTTACAAATGATTAATTGCCGTGAATATTCATTAAAACTTTTAACAATTAAAGATAGAACAAAAAAAGAAATATACGAAAAATTAAAGCAAAAAGGGTATGACGAAAGCACCATAATGCAGGAAATTTCTTTTTTGGAAGAATACGGGTATATTAACGATTCAAACTATGCACAAAAATTTATAAACGATTGTGTAAATATAAAAAAATGGGGAGAAAAACGAATATATTCCGAATTAATTAAAAAGGGAATTGAACGTGAAATTATAGATAATTTGCTTTATGTTGACAATGAAGAAGAAATACTGATGGGCGAATTTCAAAAACGCTTTAAAAATTCTGATTTAAGTAATATTAAAGAAAGAAGAAGAATTTTCAGTTTTTTTATGCGCAGAGGGTTTAAAAGCTCTGCTATCCAGTATGTGCTGAATAAGAACAGCGCATTTGAAGATTGTTTTTACGATGATACAATATAGGTGGTGATAAATTGAGTATAAAGGTAGGTTTTGTTTCTTTAGGGTGTAACAAGAATTTGTGCGACACTGAAAATATGATTGGAATATTGGCTGAAAGAAATTTTGAAATTACAAACAATCCGGAAGAAGCAGATGTTTGTGTAGTTAACACCTGTGGATTTATTGAAAGCGCAAAACAGGAATCAATCGATACTCTTCTTGAAATGGCAAAGTTAAAAGAGGGGAAATGTAAACTTCTTGTAGCCTGTGGATGCCTGGCACAAAGATACTCTGCTGAAATACAGGAATCACTGCCTGAGGTGGATGTTATCATTGGGACTACTGCAATAGATGATATAGCAACAGGAATTGAAGAAGGATTGAAGAACAAAAAAGTGGTTTCAATTAAGGATATTGATCTTGATATTCCTGAAAATCTTCCGCGCGTAATTACAACGCCTTCGTATGTTGCCTACATTAAAATTGCCGAAGGATGCGATAACAGATGTACATATTGTGCGATTCCGTATATCAGAGGTAAATACAGGTCGCGACCGATGGAGAATATTATAAATGAAGCCATTGAACTTGCAGAAAACGGCGTTCGTGAAATAATCCTTGTTGCTCAGGACACTACAAGGTATGGCATAGACCTTTATGGCGAGAAGAAACTTTCTCAACTTTTAAAAGAACTTTGTGCTATAAAAGAGCTTGAATGGGTAAGAGTGCATTATTGTTATCCCGAAGAGCTTGATGATGCCCTGATTCAGACAATCAAAGAAGAAGAAAAAATTGTAAAATATCTTGATATTCCTGTTCAGCATGGATGCGATACTGTTTTAAAAAGAATGGGCAGAAAGACCAACGGAAAGAGCATACTTAATCTTGTTGAAAAATTGAGGCGTGAGATACCAAAGATTGTTTTAAGAACAAGTATTATAGTTGGTTTTCCGGGAGAAACTGAAGAAGAATTTATAGAATTGTTGGAATTTCTGGATAAGGCAAAGTTCGACAGGGCAGGAGTTTTTGAATATTCCTGCGAAGAAGGTACACCTGCAGCAAAACTAAATAACCAGGTGGACGAAGAAACAAAACATATTCGTTATGAAAAAGCAACGGAGCTTCTACAAGAAATATCGTTTAAAAGAAATGAAAAAATGATTGGTAAAACCCTGAAAGTAATTTGCGAAGGGTTTGAAGATAATTTGTATTATGGCAGAAGCGGTGGCGAAAGTATAGAAATTGACCCTAAAATATACTTCGGAGCTCATCGCGAGCTTAATGCAGGAGATTTTACAGAGGTAGTTATTAAATCATATGATATGTATGATTTATATGGAGAAGAAGAGGAGGATTTTGAATGAATTTACCAAACAAACTCACAGTGATAAGAATGATAATGGTGCCTATAGTAATGGTTTTGATGCTTTTAGAAATGCCAATTATAGCAGCAGTAGTTTTTGCAGTAGCATCAATTACAGATTTTCTTGATGGATACCTTGCAAGAAAACATAATCTTGTTTCATCATTTGGCAAAATAATGGATCCACTTGCAGATAAGCTTTTGACTTTTGGTGCTTTATTCTGTTTTATTCAGCTTGATGTTGTAAGTGTTTGGGCACCGACAATTATTATTGCACGTGAATTTTTTGTTACATCAATGCGCGTTGTAGCTGTAAGCAAAGGAAAAGTTATAGCTGCATCATGGTGGGGAAAGGTTAAAACAAACGTTCAGATTTTTACGCTTTTATTTGCTATGCTTTTATACACAGCTTATCCAATGGTTGCTTGCGTATTAATATGGATTAGTGCAGTATTCACACTTGCAAGCTGGGTTGCATATATTTTTGAAAATATTTCAGTTTTTAAAGATTAAGAGGCGCAAATTATGGCACATTATAATAGAGTTTATGCACAGATAAATAAAAATTCTATTCTGAAAAACATAAAGAAAATAAAGGAAAGCTTAAAAAATGATGTTAAGCTTATGCCTGTAATCAAGGCAGATGCATATGGACATGGTGCGCTTGAAGTTGCGAAACTTCTTGTTCCTTATTCCGATTTTTTTGCTGTTGCTGTTATTGAGGAAGCTCTGCAGATTAAGCAAGAGGGTATAAAAACACCTCTTCTTATTCTCGGGTATGTTAATCCTGATTCATATGAAGATATAGTGGATAATGATATAAGAATTCCAGTTTTCACATATGAAGCAGCAAAACGATTATCGGATATAGCAAAGAAGAAAAATAAAATTGCTAAAATACATATTGCAATTGATACCGGAATGAATAGAATTGGATTTAAGAATAAACCTGAAAATTTGAAAGTGATTGAGGAAATATCTGTGCTCGAAAATATTTTTATTGAAGGTATTTTTACTCACTTTGCTACTGCAGATGAAAAAGATAATTCATTTATGAAAGAGCAGGAAAAATCATTTTCTGATTTTGTAGTAAAATTGGAAAGTATGGGAATATGTATTCCAATAAAGCATGTATCGAACAGTGCAGCAATTATCTATGGAAATAGCCTTAATTATAATATGGTACGCAGCGGTATTATTACGTATGGATTATATCCATCTGATGAAGTTGATAAATCAAAACTGATAGTAGAACCCTCTCTTGAATTTATAAGCCATGTTGTTTATGTTAAAATAATTGAAAAGGGCGATACAGTAAGTTACGGACGTACTTTTACAGCTGAAAAGCCAATGAAAATTGCCACAATTCCTGTTGGCTATGCTGATGGCTACCCTAGGCTTTTATCAAACAAAGGCAGAGTAATCATTAATGGTAAATATGCTCCTATTATAGGGAGGATTTGTATGGATCAGTTTATGGTTGATGTTTCGGATATTGAAGATGTAAATGAAGGCGATACGGTTATCCTTATAGGGAAACAGGGAGATTGCGCCATCAGTGCTGATGAAATAGCTGTTTTTTCTCAAACTATTAATTATGAAATTGTTTGTGGCATAGGTAAACGTGTTCCGAGAATTTATATTTGAGGTGTAGGGCATGAAAAGTAAGACTGTTTTTGTTTGCAAAGAGTGTGGAAATGAATCTGCAAAATGGATGGGGAAGTGTCCCGCTTGTGGAACATGGAACTCTATGATTGAAGAAACACTTTCTAAAACTTCATCATCGCAAACAATATATAAAAAAACGAATCCTGTTCCTATTTCAAATGTAGTAACGGAAGAAGAGGATCGCGAAACTTGCGGCTCGGGAGAACTCGACAGAGTTTTAGGCGGAGGGATTGTAAAAGGATCACTTGTTTTGTGCGGCGGTGAGCCGGGAATAGGTAAGTCGACGCTTTTGCTTCAGGTGGCAAATTTTGCGGCAAAAACAAAAAAGGTTTTATATATATCGGGAGAGGAATCAGACAAGCAAATAAAAATCAGGGCTGAGAGGCTTGGTGCGCTGTCTGAAAATTTGTTTGTATTGAATGAAACTGATCTTGATGCCATTTCTTTAGCTATTGAAAAGCTTAGCCCCGAACTTGTAATTGCAGATTCGATACAAACATTTTATTCAGAAAATCTTACTTCTGCGCCCGGCAGTGTGGGACAGGTAAGAGAATGTACTCTGAAGTTTATGCAAATAGCGAAAAGTATGTCAATCACGTTTTTTATTGTGGGACACGTTACTAAAGAAGGGGCAATTGCCGGACCTCGTGTTTTAGAACATATGGTTGATTGTGTTCTTTATTTTGAAGGAGAACGTCATCAAAGCTATAGAATAATTCGTGCAGTTAAGAACCGATTTGGTTCAACAAATGAAATAGGCGTGTTTGAAATGACTGATTCGGGACTTATTGATGTTTTGAATCCATCGAGTATGTTGCTGTCGGGACGGCCTGTAGATGTGCCGGGATCTGCAATTGTATGTTCTGTGGAGGGAACAAGACCTATCTTGGCCGAAATACAGGCTCTTGTATCTAAAAGCAGTTTTGCTGTACCCCGAAGAATGACAGATGGTGTTGACTATAACAGAGTTACACTTATAATGACGGTCCTTGAAAAAAGAATGGGACTTAATCTTGGCGGATTTGATGCTTATGTTAATGTTACAGGCGGAATAAGACTTGATGAAAATGCTACAGACCTTGCAATCGCCTGCGCAATTGCCTCAAGCTTTAAAAATGTTCCGCTTCCATCGGATATGGCGTTCTTTGGCGAAATAGGTCTTACCGGTGAGGTTAGAACGGTTACTCAGGCATCGCGAAGAATCTCAGAGATTGCTAAAATGGGGTTTAAACGTTGTATGCTTCCCTTTGACTGCCTTACGGCGGTTGAAAAAACAGATGGTGTACAGCTTATAGCTGTTCGCTCGTTGGATGAGGTTCTTAAATATATAAGTTAGTAGGAGATACAATGAAAAAAACAGTTTTAATCACGGGTGCATCTTGTGGAATTGGTGCTGAAATTGCACGTAAATTCTATAGTAAAGGCTATAACGTTGCGATAAATTATAATAAAAGTGAAGAAAAGGCAAAGAGCTTATTGAAAGAACTTAGCGGAAGCATTATTGTTAAGGGAGATGTTTCTTGCGAAAAAGATGCTTTGAATTTAATCGATGCAGTTGTTAATGCTTTTGGAAGAATAGATGTGCTTGTCAATAATGCTGGAATTTCATCGTTTAATTTATTAACCGATATTTCAGGAGAAGAGTGGGATAAAATTTTTTCTGTAAATGTTAAAGGAACTTTTCTTGTAAGTAAATATGCTGTAAAGGATATGCTTCGTTATCACAGCGGAAAAATAATCAATATAGCTTCAATATGGGGTGTGTGCGGAGCGTCTTGTGAAAGCTGCTATAGTGCTTCGAAAGGTGCAATTATCAGTTTTACGAAATCACTTGCAAAAGAGCTTGGCCCATCAGGTATTTGCGTTAATTGTGTTGCGCCGGGATTTATAGATACCGATATGAATAAAAACATTTCCGAAGAAGACAGAGCGGCTTTTAAAAACGAAACTCCTCTTTTGAAAATTGGAAAAACAACAGATGTGGCAGATACAGTATTCTTTTTGGCTTCAGAAGGGTCGGATTTTATAACAGGTCAGGTTTTAACGGTAGATGGTGGAGCTATTATTTAAATAATAAAACGCCTTTATGGCGTTTTTTTTATCACATATTTTTTCTTTTTTCATATTATATATTAGGCGTGGAAAAGAGCCTAATATAATTAAGGAGGAATATATATGGACGAAGAAAAAATGACATGCTCTTTCGGTTGTAAAGAACAGGTATGTATACAAACCGATAAAATATATGATTCGTGCAGAAGTAAAGAATGCATAGAATGTATGAGAGTGTACTTAACTGAAACAGGTCAGGAGATTGTTGACAGAGCAATCGATGTAAAATGCAGAAAAGCAGAAGTAATATGGGTGTTTAGTGATGTGGAAAAAATGCCTTTTAACAGTGGTTATTACACTGTAGACCTTAATTTCTTCTTCAGAATTACACTAGATGTATATACAGGCATAAGTCGCCCGGTTATGGTTGAGGGCGTGGCAACATTCAATAAGAAAGTTGTTCTTTTTGGAAGTGAAGGAAGCGCCAAGATTTTCACGTCGAAATTTAAGGAAGACAGTTTCGACCCTCAGCTCTGGCAGAAGACCAATATGCCAAAAGCGGTTGTAGAAGTTGTTGACCCAGTTTGTTTAGGTGCAAAACTTTCAGATTCTCACGATAATTGCTGTAAATTTAACGATTGCGACCTAGACGTTTGCAATATTCCAGACTGTGTTTGCAGAATCTTTGAAGACAGATTTGTAAACTGCCACGACAACCAGAAAAAAGTATATATTTCTATTGGGTTGTTCAGTATTATAAAGCTTGAACGAAACGTACAACTTCTTATACCTGCATATGATTTCTGTATTCCCGAAAAGGAATGTATAACAAGCTCACCTGATGATCCGTGCGAGATTTTTGAGAATGTTTCGTTCCCTGTAAATGAATTTTTCCCTCCAGTTAAAGATTGTTTGAATTTAGCCGTTAATAAAGAATGTTGCGGTGATTAAAAAAATCCGATGCAAATTTTGCATCGGATTTTTTTATGGAGTAATTATTAGCTGGTTTCCAAAGGTTGTAATAATATTTTTAGGAATATCAAGCGTTATAGTATATTCTTCGCTTCCCTTGTACACAGATTCAGAAATAGGTTCGGAATAAATTTCGTTTACGGCATTAAATTCTTCACCAAATCCAAAAATTTTAACATTATAGGTTTCAGGCAGTTGATACTCTTCGCCGTTAGTTGTAGTGATAATTACAGGAATACGTTTTACATCATAAAAGAGATGGGTAACATCAACCGTTTCAGGAGAAATTGTAACACCTTCTATCACAGAACCGTCTTTTCCCAATGCAACAAGGCGAACTCCATCAGTTTTAGTTGTGCTATTGTTTTCAAAAAGAATTTCTTCTGTGGTTATTTTTGATATTTCCTTTATTATACTTTCAGGAGCATAAACCTTGGCTTTTTCCTTGGAAAGAGAAACAGAACGCACCAATAAATCTGAATCAGTTTTGTCAGAAAGCTTTGGCGAGACATCGAACGATAAAGATTCGATGGGTTCAATTATAACTTTTATATCGTTACCTTTTACATAGTAAGAAGCACCCGAAACAATCGAGGAACTTACAGTTGCAGGAATAACATATTCTCCGGCTTCTTTTATGGATGAAACATTAATTACAGCCGAAATTGTTTTGTTTGTCAACTTGCGAAGGGAAAGACGTTTTGCTGTGGTTTTAACATCAACGCTTTTCTCTGAAATTGAATAAACTGAAAATCCGTTTTCCTTTAATGCCTGTTCACCAGCTATGGCAAGAGGTACGTTGCGCACTGTTTTTGACATTGAAGGGTTTTCCTGATAAGAAACATATGTCCAAAGAATAATAGCTAAAACAACGCAAATAATTTTTACGGCAAGTTTATTTTGTGTTATTTTTTCCATTTTATCAGCTCCCTTATTTTGTTGTATATATTCTTATCGTTATCTGTTTTTGATTCGGGAGCAAGAACTTTAAGAATAACCTTTTTAAGTGTTTCTTCTGTGTAGTTCCTGCTCATATTTCCATTAAGAGTAAAGCTGATTTTACCTGTTTCTTCACTAACTACAATAACTGCAGCATCCGAACTTTCGGATAAACCGAGAGCAGCGCGGTGCCTCGTGCCAAACTCACGGCTTAATGTTTCGTTATGGGTAAGTGGAAGTATGCAGCGTGCAGCAATTATTTTATTTTCGCGGATAACAACAGCTCCGTCGTGAAGAGGGGTGTTTGGAATAAATATATTTATAAGCAACTCGCTTGAAACATCGGAATTAATTGTTGCGCCGGTTCTTATAATATCGCCTATTTTTGTGCCTCTCTCAATAACAATCAATGCACCGATTTTTCTGCTGGAAAACGCTGCAGCTGCAGTAGCAATTTCAGTAGCGATAAATTCAGCTGAGTCGCTTTCTCCTGAAACCAGTGAAGAAAAATTTGTTCTGCCCACTTTTTCGAGTGCTCGTCTAAGTTCGGGCTGAAAAACAATTAAAAATGCCATGATACCAAACTGCATTAGATTTTTTAGTAAGTAATTTATTGTGTTAAGTTGCAAAATATTGCTCATCCAGGTAAAAATCAAAAGAAGGATTATACCTTTAATAAGAGAGCCTGCCCTTGTTTCCCGAACCAGGGAAGATAGTTTGTAAAAAAGATACGCAACAATAACAATATCGAGTATATCTGCTAAACGAAGCATAAGCAGAAAATCTGTTAAGTTTGAAATAATTCTATCAAACAAAATAGCTCAACCGCCTTTACGTAGTATTGAAATGAGTAAAAACTCTATTCATATTCATTATACAACATAAAAGCAAAATTTTAAAGAGTTTTTTTTAATTATATAGAATAATTTTTTCAAGTGCCAAGGCAGCTCTTTCAATATCTTCTATGGTGTTAAAATATCCAACAGATAATCTTAAAAGTCCTTTGGAAATAGTTCCGAGAGTTCTGTGTGCCATTGGAGCACAGTGCAATCCTGCACGTGAAGCAATACCGTATTTTTCATCCAGAATTCTGGCTGCTTCAACACAATCTTTATTATCAAACAATATTCCAAAAACTCCTACATCATTTTTACCTAAAACGTGTATTCCCTTTATATTAAAAAGTAATTCTTTTAGTCTTTTTGAAAGTTCCTTTTCTTTTTCATATACATTTTCCCTTAGCACAAACTTAATTCCTTCATTTAATCCTGCAATTCCACATGCATTTACAGTACCTGCCTCATATCGATCAGGAGAGGAAAGAGGCATTAGTGCGCTTTCAGAAAAACTTCCCGTACCGCCTTCAATTAATGTATCGATATTTAATCCATTCCTGATGTATAGTATACCTGTTCCAAATGGACCATACAATCCTTTATGTCCTGCAAAAGCAAGCATGTCAAAATCAGCTGCATTAATAGGAAGAATACCACCTGTTTGAGCACAGTCTATTAGTGTGATTATATTGTGTTTACGGGCTAAATGGCTTATTTCTTTAATTGGATTAACCGTACCCACAATATTTGAAGCATGAATAACACATATCATTTTTGTTTTATCTGTAATTAATAATTCAATTTCCTGCGGAGAAACATATCCTGACAAATCTGCTTTTGCTATTTTTACGGTTACTCCGATTTTTTCCATATTTACTGCACTTCGAAGAACGCTGTTGTGCTCCATTGAGGAAATGATTATTTCATCTCCACGGCTTACAACTCCTTTTATAGCAAGATTAATTGCCTCGGTTGCATTTTTTGTGAATATAATGTTTTCAGGATTATCTGCTTTTATAAGTTTTGCCATATTCTCGCGGCATTCAAATATTTTATCTCCGCATATCCTGGAAAAAAAGTGTCCTCCACGGCCGGGATTTCCTCCGTGATTAGTCAAAATATCATTTACAGCATTAATTACTTCAGGTGGCTTTGGGAACGTAGTTGCAGCATTGTCGAGATAAATCATATTAGACTCCTTAAATTTTTATATATGTGGTTTTTTCGCCGGAAGTGTCTTCTTTAAAAAAACCTCTGATTTTTATATTAAGATCATAAGCACATGATTGTATTTTGTGTATATTAATTTCGTCAAATCTTAGGCTGTAACCGCATCCTTCTTTTGTAAGGATGTGCGGAGTTTGAGCAATGCTTGATTCAATCCCTGACTCAGATGCACATTTTTTCAGCCTGTTTGCTGAAGTTATGGAAGCAACAGTGGCTATCATTGTAAAATACACCATCCTTTAAAAAAATATCTCAATTTCATAATATGAAAGAGAGAAAGTTTTTGCTATATAATTGCTTTGGTGAAATAGATTGTTTATCGTTTGTTAAAAAAATAATGTAACAATTTTGTAAAGAATGATAAAAATGTGTTGAAATTTAAAGTTGAAAGTGTTATCATATAGATAACTATGAGTAGTCCTTTGGGAGGGATGTTTATGGTAAATAAATACTTGAACTCTATGCTTAACCAAATGCATAAAATTTTAGGGTGTTGCGTAGGAGTTATTGAGCCATCAGGCACTGTAGCTTCTGCAGGCGGAGAGTTTAGTGAAGAAAATATTAGCTTAATTATTTCAAAATGTATTGATGATCAAAAGCATATTGTACAAATGGGAGACTATACGTTTTGTGCTTCTGTTGCTCGTGGTAAAGCAGAATACATTGTTTTCGTAGCAGACACGGGTGAAAATGCACAAAAACATGCAGAAATGCTCTGCGCAAGTGTAGCCAGCATACGAGTTATTCATAATGATAAATATGATAAGACAAATTTTATTAAAAACATTCTTGCCGACAGTGTATTGCCTGGAGATGTGTTTGTTAAAAGCAAAGAACTTCATATTGCTTATGATATGAACCGTATTGTATTTGCGCTTCAGTATGATGAGGTTCGTGGTCTTGATGTGTTTGATATTGTGAGTGGAATATTCCCGGACAACGGAAAGGATTTTGTTGTTGACCTTGATAATAATACAATCGTTATTGTTAGGGAAGCCAAAGATAACATCAAAGACGGAGAAACCGAACTTTTAGCAAGACAAATTATAGATACAATCACTACGGAAGCTCTCGTTAATGTAAAAATTGGTGTAGGAACGATAGCTGCAAATATTAAGGATATAGCAAAAAGCTATAAAGAAGCAAGAATTGCTCTTGAGGTAGGAAAGGTTTTTGATGAGGATAAATACATAATTTCCTACGATAACTTAGGAATTGCAAGGCTTATCTACCAGCTTCCTACAACGCTGTGTGAACTGTTTTTATCTGAAGTGTTTAAAAAAGAGTCAATCGATTCACTTGATTCTGAAACTCTTTATACTATACAGATGTTCTTTGATAATAATTTAAACATTTCAGAAACATCAAGACAATTATATGTTCACAGAAATACCCTTGTTTACAGACTTGATAAAGTGCGCAAAATAACAGGGCTTGATCTTAGAATTTTTGACCATGCTATTGTTTTTAAAGTTGCATTAATGGTTAAAAAATATTTAACTTCTAAGCCAATGCGCATTTAATAAGCGAAAGGATGAATCAAATGATAGAATTTAAAGACGTAACAGTTATATACGACAAAGATGTTGTGGGTCTTGATAAAGCATCATTTACAATTAATTCTGGAGAGTTTGTTTTCCTTGTAGGAAAAACAGGTGCAGGAAAAAGCTCCGCAATAAAACTTCTGACAGGCGAGATTAAGCCTACAAGCGGTGATGTTATTATTGATGGAATTATAGTTAATTCGCTTAAAAGATCCAAAATTCCTTATTTAAGAAGAGCGCAGGGCGTTGTTTTCCAGGATTTCAGGTTGCTGCCAAACAAGACTGTTTTTGAAAATGTAGCTTTTGCTATGGAAATTATAGGTAAGAGTAAAAAAGAAATAAGAAGAAAAGTGCCTAAGATTTTAACTCTTGTTGGCCTTGGTGATAAGGGCAATAATTATCCCCACGAAATATCCGGAGGAGAGCAACAGAGAGTAAGCATTGCACGTGCTTTGGTTAACAGTCCATCGTTGATAATTGCCGATGAACCAACAGGAAATCTTGATGTTGAAACATCGGCCGATATTATGAAAATCTTTGATGAGATTAATAAAATGGGAACAACCATTGTTATGGTTACGCATTCAGAAAAAATAGTTAATGATATGTGCAAACGTGTTATCCAACTTGATAACGGTATGGTTGTAAGAGATGAAGAAAACGGGGTGTATAATCTTGGTGTTTAGAAATTTTAAATATTATTTAAAGAGCGCATTAAGCTCTTTTGTAAGAAACGGAATTATGACTTTTGCTTCTTTTGCAACAGTCGCGTGTTGTTTGTTCTTGTTTGGTGTATTTTTCCTTTTTACAGCTAATATGAATTTTATAAGCAGACAAATTGAATCACAGTGTCAGCTCACAGCATATATCCATCCTGATGTTACTGATGCCACACAAAAAAGTGCGTATGAAGCTATTCTGAAAATTGATGGCGTGGAAAATGCAGAACTTGAAACCAAAGCGCAGGCTTTTACTAATTTTAAAGAAATGCTCGGCGACAGAGCGGATGTTCTTGAAGGGCTTGAAGGTAAAGACTTTTTAAGAAGCTCCGTTAAGGTTTCTTTAATGGATATAAGAAATTCAGAAGCAGTTGTTAAAAAAATAGCCAGGATTCCAGGCGTAGAAGAGGTAAGAAACAGACAGGATATAGTTGGAAAGGTAATAAGCTTTACAGATATTGTTAAGCACGGCAGCATAATAGCAATGATCATTCTTTTGATTGTGGCAATATTTATTATCCAAAACACAATTAAACTTAGCGTATATGCAAGAGAAAGAGAAATTAAAATTATGAAATTCGTTGGAGCTACAGATCATTTTATAAGAACTCCTTTCGTTCTCGAGGGAATTATAATTGGATCATTAGGGTTCATAGTTTCATTTGTTATAATAATGCTTGGATATAATGCTGCGATCGGATCTATTAGTGGTATTGTAAGTATGTTCGCCTTTGTTCAGCTTGAGTCAGTAGCACTTTTGCTTGCGCTGTGCATGGCTGGATTTGGAGTGTTAATGGGTGCAGCAGGAAGTGGACTTTCTATTAAGCGTTACCTTAAAGTTTAATAGAATATTTCAGACTTGATATTTTTGCAACAGCTAATGAGGTGTGTTATGAAAATTAAAAAAAACAAACGTGATTTAATAAAAAGAATTGCTGCTTGCTTGTGTGCACTTTTAATTGTAACGGCATTTCTTGCATCAGTAGTTATGCCTGTAATTGCAGCTCCATCGCAGTCGCAGTTAAATGATGCAAAGAAAAAAACAGATGATGCAAAGAAAGACGTGGATGCAGCAGAAGCAAAATATAGCGATGCCATTAAAGAATTTAATGCTTTGGATAATGAAATAAGCAGAACAGAAGACGAAATAATATTTATTGAAAACGAAATACAGCAGGCTGAAAAGGACCTTGAGCTTAAAGAAAAGGAACTTGAAAAAGCCGAAAAGGAATTTAATGAATATCAGTCTGATTTTCTTACAAGAGCCCAGGTTATGTATGAAAATGGAGACGTTGCTTACATAGAAATTATATTTGGTGCAAAATCTTTCAGTGATTTTATTGAACGTATAGAATTAATTTCACAGATGATGCAGTATGATAATGAAGTTTTGGATAAGCTTGAAGAAGCAAAGCAAATTATCATTAAAGCAAAACAGGAAATTGAAGATATAATTGAACGACAAAATAAAAACAAAGAGAATTTACTTGCAAGAAAATCAACATTAGAAAAGAATCTTGCAAAAAAACAGGCATTGGTAGATTCTCTTTCTCAGGATGTTGAAAAGTATAAGGCAATTTACGAAAGTGCTGAAAGAGCGGAACAGGCTCTTATAAACAGTAATAAAAATGCACTTTCATACTCTTCTAATCCTGTAAAATATACTGGTGGGAAATTTTTATGGCCTGTTCCTTCAAGTTCAAGAATTACAAGTCAGTACGGTTATAGAATTCATCCAGTATATAAGACAAAAAAATTCCATTCAGGAATTGATATCGGTGCAGGTTATGGCGTTGATATTCTTGCTTCTGCAGACGGAACTGTTACTTTGGCAGCAACAAACGGTGGATACGGAAAATGTGTTATTGTTAACCACGGAAGCGGAATTACAACATTATATGCTCATAATAGTAGCTTGTTGGTTTCTCAGGGAGAAAAGGTTACAAAAGGGCAGGTTATAGCAAAAGCAGGTTCTACAGGTGTTTCAACAGGACCACATCTTCATTTTGAAGTGCGTGTTAACGGTGCAACAGCAAATCCACTTGATTATCTTAAATAATATCGGAGGGTTAGTGTGAAAAACAGCAGCAAAATTTTATTATCTGTAATCATCACATTTTTTGTTACATCTATAATCGTTTCTTCTTTGCATATGTATGTATTAAACGATGAATCAGGAATAGATTATAGTCGATTGAAAAAAGTTGAAAAAATTATAGAAGATAATTATATAAATACATATGATAAAAAAGCTGCCGAAGATGCCGCAGTTCGTGCACTTATTTCGACAACAGGAGATAAATATGCTGCATATTACGATGAAGAGTCTGCAAATAAACTTTTCGGAATGATTGATGGTTACTACTGTGGAATAGGTGTAGAAGTTTTTGCCAACCCCGAAACAAATAATATAGAGATTATATCAGCCTTGCCGGGTGCCCCAGCTGAAAAAGCAGGAATTAAAGGCGGAGATATAATTATAAGCATTGATTCGAAGAAATATAATGCAACGCAAATAGCCGATGCAACAGCATATTTGCGTTGCAGAGAAGAAGAACTAAAGGAAAAAGGCAGTGTTGTAATTAAAGTTAAACGTGAAAACGAATTAATTGACATTAAAGTAGACAGAGCAAAAATTGATTACTATAGTGTTTCTTCTTCAATAAATGAAAACATTCTATATGTTCGCTATACGGGATTTTCAGAGAAAGCATATAAGGAATTTGAAAAAATTATAAAAGAAAACAATTCACAAAACATAAAAGGAATTATAATTGATTTGCGTGATAATCCCGGTGGAGAATTTAATAGTGCTATAAGAATGTGCGATTTATTTTTAAGTGATGGACAGATAATGTATACGCTTGATAAAGATAATAATAAAAAAGTATACACTGCAGATAAATATTCATTTAATGCTCCTATGGTTGTTTTAGTTAATAAACAATCAGCAAGTGCTGCTGAGATTTTTGCAGGCTCGATGAAGGGCCGTAACAGAGCAGTTATTATTGGAGAAAAAACGTTTGGCAAGGGTGTAAGTCAATCAATTGTTGAATTAAATAGATATGATAAATCTGAAGGAGCAGTTAAAATTACCTCTAAGAAAAATTACGCTCCCGATGGAAAATGGCTAAGTGATGGGGTTGTTCCTGATATTGTTGTTGATGAAGATCCCGACTATAAAAATATAGAAAAAGATTTCTGCTATATAGAAGCGATAAAATATTTGAAAGCAAATAATTCTGTTGAGGACTGAAAATGAAAAAGAAAATTTTATCATTTATTTTAATAATGATTATTTTTGCGATTAATGTTTCGCTTGTTGGTGCAACGAATATAAGTAACGAGGAAACACTCGCACAAGAAGAAACGGTAAAAAATGATAAGTTGAGTGCAAAATCTTCAAATGTTATTCTTCTTGACCTGAATACAGGTAGTGTATTGTATGAAAAAAAATCCAAGAATAAAATATTTCCTGCTGAAATAACAGAAATTATGACGGCCGTTGTAGTGCTTGAAAATGCAAACCTTGAAAAGCTTTATGAGGCGAGTGAAACTGCATTGGCAAATATTTCTGAAGGCGACAGTAAAATGGGTATAATTACCGGTGAAAAGCTTTCTGTAAGGCAACTCCTTCACGGAATGATTCTTGCTTCAGCGGCTGATGCGTCTAACGTTTTAGCTGAAGGTGTGGGGGGGAGCACAGAAGAATTTGTTGCCATGATGAACAAAAAAGCAACGGAAATAGGAATGAAAAATACAAATTTTACAAACCCTACCGGCGCGCATGATGAACGTCATTATTCAACAACGCGTGATATGGCAATTTTAGCAAGATATGCTATGTCTATTCCTGAGTTTTGCGAAATAGTAAAAACTCAATCCTACACAATAACTCCAACAGAAAAATCAAAGAGCGAACGTAAGATTATAAACCGAAATCACTTTGTAAGTAGTCTTTTAAGAGCCGATTACTATTATAAATATTCAACGGGAATAAAAACAGGCTACACGGCCGAAGCAAAAAGCTGTATTGCAGCTTCAGCAAAAAAAGGTAATACAGAGCTTCTGTGCTTGATTTTTGGAGCAAAAACGGAAGAAAATGTTGCCATAAGTTTTGTTGATTGCAAAAATATGTTTGATTATGTTTTTAGCAACTACAGTAGTGTGAAAATTGTAAGTGAGGACAAGATTGTTGCTCAAACAAAACTTGTTAATTCAAGAAGAACAAAAAAAGTTATTCTTAAAGCAGGAAAAAGCCTTGAAGCTCTAAAAGATAATAAAGTTGAAAAATCAGAAATAACATACAAAGATAAAGTTCCGTCGTCAGTAAGTGCTCCGATTGAAGAAAAGCAAGAAATAGGAATAAGAGAATATTTTTTAAATGGAGTAAGCGTTGGATGTATTCCATTAGTTGCAGATAAAAACTATACTTTTGACCCAGTTGCTTATTTTATAAACAAGATTATAGCTTTTATAAAATCGCCATGGCTGTTTATTACAATTTTTGTTGTTGTAGTTCTTCTTATACTTAAAGAAAGGCATCGCCGTAAAGTTAAAAGAATCGAGCGCAGAAAAGCTAAATTAGAAAGAAACAGAAGAATGATGGAAGATATTAACAATTATAAATCAAATTAATATTTGATATCAGAAAAGAGGAAAATTCAATTTAATGAGTTTTCCTCTTTTCTGATATCAAGAATTCGGAAAAATATCTAAATTGAATATATATTGCAAATCAAATTAGAAAACATTTGTCAATACCATAAAAATTGCAGATAACCATTGATTTTTGTCGATATTTATGCTAAAATAAATATTAAAATAAGGGTACTTTGTGCATAGATAAAATTACAGGAATAAAGCAGTTAATTATTCAAAGAAAGGTAAGGGCATATTATGAATAAGATTACAGTGATCGGTTCTGGAAACGTAGGTTCCACAATAGCTTACACACTTACTGTTATGGGGCTTGCATCGGAAATCATTATGATTGATGTGAATGAGGAAAAATCTCTTGGTGAGGCGCTCGATATACGTCAGGGTGTTCCTTTTGCAAATCCAGCAAATATTTATGCCGGAACATATGATGATGCAAAAGGTTCAGATATTATTGTTATAACATCAGGTATGCCCAGAAAGGCAGGTCAGTCAAGGCTTGATCTTGCACAGACAAACGTTGATGTTATAAAGAGTATTGCAGATAAAATCGTTCCTGTTGCTCCCGAATCCACATATGTTATTGTAAGTAATCCGGTTGATGTTTTAACATATGTATTCTTAAAGCACACAGGTCTTCCTAAGGAAAGAGTTATCGGTTCAGGCACAATTCTTGATACGGCAAGGCTTCGCTCAAGATTATCAGAATATTATTCTGTTAATCAGAAGAATGTTCACGCATATATGCTTGGAGAACACGGCGATAGTGGCTTTGTTCCGTGGTCAATAGCAAATATTTCAAATGTTCCTGTTGAAAATTACGGAAAGGCAATTTTGACAGGGGACGTATATCCTGATTTAAACAAAGAAGACGTTGAAAACTATGTTCGCAAATCAGGTGCCAGAGTTATTGCTCGTAAGGGCGCAACGTACTATGCAGTATCAATGTCGGTATGCCATGTATGTAAGTGCCTTTTAAGCGGTATTGATACAACTCTTACAGTATCAACTCTTTTAAATGGTGAATACGGTATTGATGATGTTTGCTTAAGCCTTTTAAATGTTGTGGGAAATAAAGGTGCTCATTCTAAGATTATGCTTCCTCTTAACGATGCAGAAATTAAGGCTCTCCACAACAGTGCAAATGTGCTTAAGGATTTAATAAAAGGACTTAATATATAAGAAAGGAATGTGTAGAATGGACTATCGTATAGAACACGATTCAATGGGTGAGGTAAAGGTTCCCGCAGACGTATTGTGGGCAGCCCAGACTCAAAGAAGCCATGAAAATTTTGAAATTGGTGTAGGCATCGAAACAATGCCTAAGGAAATCATACATGCATTTGGTGTGCTTAAAAAGGCAGCAGCTATAACAAATAATGCTCTCCGCCCCGAAAAGATGACAAATGAAAAGCTTGAAGCCATTAAAAAAGCTTGCGACGAAATTATGGCTGGAAAGCTTAACGATAATTTCCCTCTTGTTGTGTGGCAGACAGGTTCAGGCACACAGTCGAACATGAACTCGAACGAGGTTATTGCAAACAGAGGAAATCAGATTTTAGGCGAAAAAATTCTTCATCCCAACGATGATGTTAATATGAGCCAGTCTTCAAACGACACATTCCCTACTGCTATGCATATTGCTGCAGTACTTATCTTAGAAGATAAGTTAATTCCTGCAGTTAATGAATTAATAGATACTTTCAAAAGACTTGAAGAAGAAAATGAAGGAATTGTAAAAAGCGGTAGAACACATCTTCAGGATGCAACTCCGATTAAATTCAGCCAGGAAATAAGCGGATGGCGCTCTAGCCTTGAAAAGGATGTTGAGCTTATAAAACGTTCTATTGAGCCTCTTTACGAGCTTGCTCTTGGCGGCACCGCTGTTGGTACAGGTCTTAATGCACCTAAGAATTTCGGCGAAACTGTTGCAAGTGAAGTTGGAAAGATTACAGGAAAGCCTTTCGTAACAGCGGCAAACAAATTCCACTCTTTAACATCTAAAGATGAATTTGTGTTTGCACACGGTGCAATCAAGGCTCTTGCCTGCGATATGATGAAGATAGCAAACGATGTTCGCTGGCTTGCTTCAGGCCCAAGAGATGGTCTTGGAGAAATCTTTATTCCTGAAAACGAACCCGGCTCATCTATTATGCCAGGCAAGGTAAACCCAACACAGTGTGAAGCTGTAACAATGGTTGCGGTTCAGGTAATGGGTAACGATGTTGCAGTTGGGATGGCGGCATCTCAGGGCAATTTCGAGCTTAACGTGTTTATGCCTGTTTGTGCTTATAATTTCCTGCAATCGGCACGTCTTATGGCAGAAGCAATCCGTTCCTTTAATAAAAACTGTGCAGTTGGCATTAAGGCAAACAAAGAGAAGATGCACCATAATCTTCACAATTCTTTAATGCTTGTTACTGCTCTTAATCCGTATATTGGATATGAAAATGCGGCAAAAACTGCTAAAAAGGCATTTAAAGATAATATATCGCTTAAGGAAGCTTGCGTTGAACTTGGCTTCTTAACTGCAGAAAAGTTTGACGAGGTTTTCCATCCGGAAGAAATGGTTTAAAAGCATACGAAAACTGATTTCGATATGCTATGGAGGTATAAAAATGAAGGTTAGTTATTTTCCGGGCTGTACCCTTAAGAATAAAGCCAAAGACCTTGATTTGTATGCATACAAATCTGCCGAGGCTTTAGGGGTTACACTCGAAGAAATTGAAAACTGGCAATGCTGCGGCGGTGTATTTACAACGTCGAAAAAAGAAGTAGCAACAAAGCTTTCTTCTGTTCGTGCGCTTAAAGAAGCTGCATCGAAAGAACAACCTTTAGTTACAGTATGCTCAGCTTGCCACAATGTTATTAAACAAACAAACCACGCTATGGCAAATGATAAGGAGTTTTCCGATAAGGTAAACCGTTATATGGCAGATGGGGAATACTCTGGCGAAGCAGAGGTTTATCACTATCTTGAAATGCTTCGTGATTTAGTAGGATTTGATGCTTTAAAGGAAAAAGTAGTAAATCCGCTTAAAGGAAAAAAAATAGCGGCTTATTATGGTTGCTTGCTTTTAAGACCAAGCGGTGTTATGAAAATGGATGACCCTGAAAACCCAAGCATTATGGAGGATTTCATAAAAGCTCTTGGGGCAGAGTCTGTTGTTTATGCAATGCGTAATGAATGCTGCGGAGGGTATGTAAGCGTGGAAAGTCCCGAACTTGCAAAAAAGAGCAGTAACAATGTAGTAACCAATGCAAAATCTCAGGGTGCAGAAATGATTATCACAGCATGCCCGCTTTGTAAGTATAATCTTGTGAAAAACGGCGCAGATATTCCGGTGGTTTATTTTACCGAACTTCTTGCCGAAGCACTTGGAGTAAAGGAGGATACAAATGGAAAATAATAAGTATCTTCGCGAGGAAATCATCCGTGAAAGCGGAGTAAATCCTAAAAAATGTATGAAATGCGGAAAATGCTCTGCAACTTGCCCCGCTTACGACGAGATGGAATACCATCCGCATCAGTTTGTAAGCATGGTGGAAAGCGGAGATATAATGCCGCTTTTAAACTCGGAATCATTATACAAATGCTTATCTTGTTTTGCTTGCATCGAAAGATGCCCAAGAGGTGTTGAACCTGCTAAATTAGTTGAAGCAGTTCGCCTCAGCGCAATCAGAAAACAAGGTGAAAACAGAATGACTGCTAATGATGTTCCGGCACTTCTTGATGAGGAAATACCGCAGCAGCTTTTAGTAAGCGCATTCAGAAAATACAGCAAATAAGGAGGGAAAAGACAAATGCAAAGAGTTGGTGTTTTCGTATGTTGGTGCGGAAGTAATATTGCAGGTACAGTTGACGTTGAAGCAGTATCAGAGGCTTTGAAAAACGAACCTGGCGTAGTCTTTTCCACCAATTATCAATATATGTGTTCTCAGGCAGGACAGGACATGATTAAGGAAGCAGTAAAAGAACATAACCTTACGGGTATTGTTGTTTGTTCGTGCTCACCTCGTATGCACGAAGCAACGTTCAGAAAAACTGCAGCTGCTGCAGGATTGAATCCTTACATGGTTGAAATTGCCAATATAAGAGAGCAGTGCTCGTGGGTTCATAAGGATATCCCCACAGGCACAGAAAAAGCTATTATTTTAGGTAAAGCAGCCGTTGCAAAGGTTAACCTTAACACACCGCTTACCCCAGGAGAATCTCCCGTTACAAAGAGAGCGCTTGTTATAGGTGGCGGTATTGCAGGTATTCAAACGGCACTTGATATTGCCGATGCAGGTTTTCCTGTCGACATTGTAGAAAAGAAACCTACAATAGGTGGTAAAATGGCTCAGCTTGATAAAACGTTCCCAACGCTCGACTGTGCGGCTTGTATTTTAACACCTAAGATGGTTGATGTTGCGCAGAATGAAAATATCCGTATTTTCTCGTATAGCGAGGTTTCGGAAATCAAGGGATTTGTAGGCAACTTTGATGTAACTATCAAGAAAAATGCCCGCTTCGTAAAAGAAGATATATGCACAGGTTGTGGTGCTTGCGTTGAAAAGTGCCCGATGAAGAGAGTGCCCAACGAATTTAACCTTGGAATGGATAACCGCAGTGCAATCTATATTCCGTTTGCACAGGCAGTTCCAAAGGTTGCCACAATCGACCCCAATAGCTGTAATATGCTTAAAAACGGAAAGTGCGGTCTTTGTGCAAAGGTTTGTGCGGCAGGTGCTATTGATTACACTCAGAAAGATGAATATATAAATGAAAAGTACGGCGCGATTGTTGTTGCAACAGGCTTTAATCCTATCAGCATGGATAAGTTTGATGAATTCAGCTACAATCAGTCGAAAGATGTTATCACATCGCTTGAATTTGAACGTCTTACAAATGCGGCAGGTCCAACGGCAGGTCATCTTGAAAGACCTTCCGATGGTAAGTCGCCAAAAACCATTGTGTTTGTTCAGTGCGTAGGCTCAAGATGCGATGCCTGTGCAGAAAAAGGCAAGGAGTATTGCTCAAAAATTTGTTGTATGTACACAGCAAAGCACGCAATGCTCGTGCGTGATAAATATCCCGACACAGAGGTTTACGTATTCTATATAGATGTAAGAACTCCAGGTAAGAACTTTGATGAATTCTATCGCCGTGCAGTTGAGGAATATGGCGTAAAATATGTTAAGGGTATGGTCGGTAAGGTTACTCCCGAGGGAGATAAGCTTAAAGTTCAGGCTTCAGACCTTATTGAGGGTAAGCAGCTTCATATTGATGCCGACTTAGTAGTTTTAGCAGCGGCTATCGAGCCTGATAAATCAGCCCGCCCGCTTGCAACTATGCTTACAGCAAGTATGGATACCAATGATTTCTTCACAGAGGCTCATCCAAAGCTCCGTCCCGTAGAAAGCCCAACGGCAGGTGTGTTCCTTTCGGGTGCTTGCCAGGGCCCGAAGGATATTCCCGAAACTGTTTCTCAGGCAGGTGCAGCGGCATCTAAGGTTATTGGTCTTCTTGCAAAAGATAAGTTAACAGGTAACCCGTGTGTTGCTCATTCAAACGAGCTTATGTGTAACGGATGCTCTTCCTGTGAAAGGGTTTGTCCGTATGGTGCTATCACTTATGAAGATAAAGAATTCCGTATGCCCGACAGAACAACTAAAATAAGAAGAGTTGCCAAAGTAAATCCTGCAGTTTGTCAGGGTTGTGGTGCTTGTACAGTTGCTTGTCCGTCAGGTGCTATGGATTTAAATGGATTTGCAAGTAATCAAATTATGGCGGAGGTGGACGCAATATGCAAGTAAATGAACATAAGCCTTTAATTGTTGCATTCTGCTGCAACTGGTGTTCTTATGCCGGTGCAGACCTTGCAGGAAACAACCGTCTTAATTATCCGGCGGATGTGAAAATTATAAGAGTTCCTTGCTCATGCCGTGTTAATCCTATGTTTGTTCTTCGTGCATTCCAAAGGGGGGCCGACGGAGTTATCATATGCGGTTGCCATCCCGGCGACTGCCACTACACATCAGGAAACTACTACACACGCAGAAGAATGGCAGCTCTCTTTTCAATGCTTGATTTCCTTGGTATCGAAAGAGAACGTACCCGTTTGGAATGGGTTTCTGCGGCAGAGGGTGCAAAGTTTGCCGCTACAATGAATGATTTTGTTGAAAAGGTAACAGCACTCGGAGAAAATAAGAGATTGGAGGATCTGCGATGCAAAAGATAACACAAAATCAGTTGATAGAAAAAGCAGCTTCTCTGCTTTCTGATGGCACTGTTAATGCTGTTCTCGGTTGGAGCAGGGGTGAATTCGGCTACGATGTAACTCCAAAAATGTTCAAAACAGAAGAAGATTTAAAAGAAAACTTTGTGTGGAACGATTTTTGCGGAGTGAATTTTTCAAAATATCTTGTTTCTAAAACCGACAGATTCGATGGAAAAATCCTTGTTTTCTTAAAACCCTGTGATACGTATAGCTTTAATCAGCTTTTAACCGAGCATCGTTTTGAACGCGAAAAGGTTTATGCAGTAGGTATTCCTTGCGAGGGAATGGTTGATGTTATAAAATTAAAAGCCGTAACTGGCGAAGGTATCAGCGAAATTAAAGAGGATGGCGAAAATCTTCTTGTTACAACGATTTACGAAGATGCTCCTGTTAAGGTTGCATTTAAGGATGTTCTTTTAGAGCGCTGCATAAATTGTAAGAGTAAAAAGCACGTTGCTTACGACGAACTTATGGGCGACGAGGGCGAAGTTATTGAGTCGAAAAGATTTGACGAAGTGGCAAAAATCGAAGCAATGACACCCGATGAAAGATTTGCTTTCTGGCAGAACGAACTTTCACGCTGCATCCGTTGTAATGCTTGCCGCGATGCTTGTCCTGCTTGTACTTGTGAAAAGTGCGTGTTCGACAACCCTCAATCGGGCGTTGAAAATAAAGCACCTGCTAATAGCTTTGAAGAAAAAATGTTCCATATTATAAGAGCATATCACGTTGCAGGAAGATGTACAGACTGCGGAGAATGTTCAAGAGTTTGCCCACAGAATATTCCGCTTCATCTTCTTAACCGTAAGTTCATAAAGGATATTAACGAATTCTACGGCGAATATCAGGCGGGGGCAGAGGTTGGCTCAAGAGCACCTCTTGTAGACTACACTACCGAGGATTTAGAGCCTGGCGAAGTGTTTGACAGGAGGGATATTGATGCTTAAATGTTCTCTTGATAAAATAAATTCAGTTTTTGAAGAAATCGCAAAAACTGCGAAGCTTTACATTCCAGCTGACGATAAGGATGGCAGTGCCGTTTATAAGCAGTGGGAAAATGGAATTGAATGGAGCAGTTCTTTAAATACTGTAAGAAGCCCTAAGGATTTCTTCTTGCCGCAGATGGAAAATCTGATGGAATTTAAAACAGAGGGTAAAAACATCGAAGTTATCGATAATCGATGCGAAACAGAAGATTTTGTTATCTTCGGTGTTCGTGCCTGCGACGTAAAGAGCTTTGAAGTTTTAGACAGAGTGTTTCTTTCAGAACCTGTTGATAGCTACTATGCTTCAAGGCGTGAAAAGGGAGTAATCGTATCGACAGCTTGCTCAAAGCCTTCGGAAACATGCTTTTGTAAAACCTTTGGAATTTCCCCTGAAGAGCCTGAGGGCGATGTTACAACCTGGAAAACAGAAGATGAAATCTTCTTTAAGGCTAATACCTCTAAGGGAGAGGCGCTTTTAGAAAAACTTTCTGCATACACAGAGGAATGTGACGAAACAGTAGTTACAGAGCAGAAAGAAAAGATTTCTGCAATTATGGCTAAACTTCCGCTTAAAGACTTAAAAACAGATGCTTTTGGCGGCGGAAAAACAGAAGAATTCTTTAACAATCCCGTTTGGGAAGAGTTATCGGGAAGCTGCCTTGGATGTGGTACCTGTACTTTTGTATGTCCCACCTGCCAATGTTATGATATTAAAGATTTCAACACAGGCAAGGGCGTTATAAGATTCAGATGCTGGGATTCGTGTATGTATTCTGAATTTACAAAAATGGCTCACGGAAATAACCGAATTACTCAAAAGGAACGTTTCCGTCAGAGATTTATGCACAAGCTTGTTTACTATCCCGAAAACAATGATGGTATGTTCAGCTGTGTGGGTTGCGGAAGATGCCTTAGTAAGTGTCCTATTTCTATGAATATTGTTAAAGTAATGAAAAAGATTGGAGATGTTGATGCGTGAGTAACAGAGAAGAAACTTTGATTCCAAAAGTAGGCGTTATAACTGATGTGCGTATCGACACACCTGATATTAAAACCTTCAGGGTTGTAACTCCTGATGGAAAAAAAGCATTTGACCACCGCCCGGGGCAGTGTGCTATGCTTTCCGTTCCGGGAGTTGGCGAAGCAATGTTTTCTATAACTTCTTCTCCTACGAATGAAGAGTATATGGAGTTTTCCATTAAAAAGTGCGGATGCGTAACCGACTGGCTTCATCAGGCAGAGGTTGGTCAGCAGATAACAATCAGGGGACCTTATGGTAATCCTTTCCCTGTGGATGATGTGTTTGCGGGCAAGAACCTTCTGTTTATTGCAGGCGGTGTAGGCTTAGCACCTCTTCGCTCGGTTATCAACTATTGCAGACATTATCGCGACCGCTACGGCGATATAGATATTGTTTATGGCTCAAGAAGTAAAGATGATTTGCTTGACTACAATGAAATTATTGAGGAATGGTCAACTGATGCAGGTGTAAACGTTCATTTAACGATTGATAATCCGCAGGATGGATGGGACGGCCACGTTGGATTTGTTCCAAGCTATGTAAAAGAGCTTGGCTTCGATACAAATAAAACGGCAGTTCTTTGCGGACCACCGATTATGATTAAGTTCACACTTGAGGGACTTTGCGAACTTGGGTTTGATAAAACGCAGATTTACACAACACTTGAACTCAGAATGAAGTGCGGTGTTGGTAAATGCGGAAGATGCAATGTTGGCGCGAAATACGTGTGTAAAGACGGTCCGGTATTCAGATGCGACGAGCTTGATGAGCTTCCGGATGAGTATTAAAGGAGAGTTAACATGGAAAAATTAGTTAGTATTTATCTTTTCGGAAAAAAGTATGAAGTGCCCGAAAATTTAACGATTATGACAGCTATGGAATATGCGGGATATCAGCTTGTGCGCGGATGCGGTTGCCGTAACGGTTTTTGTGGTGCATGTGCAACTATTTACCGCATAAAAGGGGATAAGGAGCTTAAGGCTTGCCTTGCTTGCCAGACAAAGGTTGAGGATAATATGTATATTGCAACTCTTCCTTTCTTCCCGCTTGTTAAAGAAGGATACGACATTGAAAAGATTCCAACAAACGAATCTGTTATGATGCAGCTTTATCCTGAAATTTACGCTTGTATCGGCTGTAATGCTTGCACAAAGGCTTGCACTCAGGGGCTTAACGTTATGCAGTATATTGCATATGCTCAGCGCGGTGATTTTGAAAAATGTGCTGAAGAATCATTCGACTGCGTAATGTGTGGAGTATGTTCTTCAAGATGTCCTGCAGGAATTTCTCATCCTCAGGTTGCAATGCTTGCAAGAAGAATCAACGGCAAATACTTAGCTCCGGGATGTGGTCATCTTGAAGACCGTGTTAAGGAAATCAAAGACGGCGACTTTAAGGAACTTATAGAAGCTCTTATGCAAAAGCCTATCGAGGAAATGAAAGAGCTTTATAATACAAGAGAAATAGAAAAGTAAGGAGGAAAAGGATATGTATTCGGAAAAATTTCAGAAATCTATTGCAGCAGTTGAAGCAGCAAGAGAAAAAAACATTGCATTAGAACCGGAACGTATGACAGCAAAGCAGAAAGAAGATTTGCTTGCAACTTTTCATCCGGACTACAAGCAGGAAGAATTTGATGTTTTAAAAATTGGCCCCAATAAGGGAGATAAGGTGCCCACAGAGCTTGCCGAAATTCTTCAGGCACACAGCCGTATCACAAAAGATAGTGTTGACCTTACAAATCCCGATTATGAAACCGATGTGTTAATTATCGGCGGTGGTGGTGCAGGCACATCAGCAGCAATTGAAGCTGATGAGGCAGGCGCAAAAGTTATGATTGTTACAAAGCTCAGAATGGGCGATGCCAACACAATGATGGCAGAGGGTGGTATTCAGGCGGCAGATAAGCCAAACGATTCGCCCGCAATCCATTTTGTAGATGCTTTCGGTGGCGGACATTTTGCCGCTAAAAAAGAGCTTTTATCAAAGCTTGTATGCGATGCCCCCGAGGCTATTTTATGGCTCAGCAATTTAGGCGTTGAGTTTGATAAGGAAGCCGACGGCACAATGGTAACAACGCATGGTGGCGGTACTTCAAGAAAGAGAATGCACGCTGCAAAGGACTATTCAGGTGCCGAAATTATGAGAACACTTCGCGACGAAGTGTTAAACCGCAACATTCCCGTTGTTGATTTTACATCTGCAATAGAGCTTATTCTTGATGAAAATTGCAACGCAGCAGGTGCTGTGCTTATGAATATGGAAACAAAAGAGCTTCTTGTTGCAAAGGCTAAAACAGTTATTATTGCAACTGGCGGCGCAGGTCGTATGCACTATCAGGGATTCCCAACATCAAACCACTATGGCGCAACTGCCGATGGACTTGTTCTCGGATACCGCGCAGGTGCAAAGCTCCTTTATGCTGAAACACTTCAGTATCATCCCACAGGCGTTGCTTATCCCGAGCAGATTTTCGGTGCTCTTGTTACTGAAAAAGTTCGTTCACTTGGTGCAAAGCTTGTAAACGAAAACGGCGAAGTATTTATGCATCCGCTTGAAACACGTGACGTTGCGGCAGCTTCTATAATCCGCGAATGCTCAGAAAGAGATAACGGTGTGGATACAGGAAGCGGAAAGGGAGTATGGCTTGATACGCCTATGATTGAAAAAATCGGCGGTGAGGGAACTATTATGAAGAGAATTCCCGCTATGTGGAGAATGTTTGAGAAATATGGCATAGATATCCGTAAGGAGCCTATTCTCGTTTATCCCACGCTTCATTATCAGAACGGCGGACTCGATATTACACCAGACTGTATGACAACAAACGTTGAAAACCTCTTTGTTGCAGGCGAAGCAGTTGGAGGAATTCACGGCAAGAACAGACTTATGGGAAATAGCCTTCTTGATATTATCGTATTTGGCAGAAGTGCAGGGCAGAATGCCGCTGCCAAGGCTAAAAATGTTAAAGTGGGTAAGCTTTTACTTTCACATATTGAAAAGTTTGAAAAGGAAATAGCTGATGCAGGTATTGAAACAGAAACGGTTTCTCCAAAGCTTCTTCCTGATTACACTAGAAAAAGATAATTTCAGGAGGTAATAGTATGAGCTTGTTTGGCGGAGTTATCCCGATTACGGGAATAACATTTTTGATGTTTTGTATTTTTACTATTTTAGCAGTTGGATATGCACTTGGTAGAATAACAATAAAGGGTGTATCACTTGGTTCTGCAGGAGTGTTTATAATTGCTCTTATATTTGGATGTTTGTTTTATGACGACCTTGATGCTCAGCTTTCGGGTTATACAACAAATGCTTTGAAAATTGTTGAAAACCTTGGCCTTGTTCTTTTTGTCGCAGCGGTTGGATTTATTGCAGGCCCCAAATTTTTCAGCAATATGAAGAAAAATTTCACATCATATGTGTTGCTTGGATTGGTTATTATATTATCAGGTGCGCTTGTTGCGGTTGGTTGTGTGTTTGTAGGAAAGCTTATGGGTGAAACCGATATGGAAAGACTTTCTGCAATTGTTTCAGGCTTGTTTGCCGGTGCGCTTACTTCCACACCTGCATTTTCAGCAGCTAAAGCATCAGTTTCAAGCCCTGAAATGGAGCAGCTTGTTTCCGTAGGCTATGGTATTGCATACATTTTCGGCGTTATAGGTGTTGTATTATTTGTTCAGCTTATGCCTAAAATATTAAAGGTAAATATGGATGAAGAACGTGCAAAGCTTGTTGCCAAAGAAAGTGCTGCAGCCTCTGAAAAATCAGGTGGCAAATTAATCCAACTTGATGATTACGGTATTGCTCCTTTTGCGATTGCAGCACTTATAGGAATTTTCATAGGTATGGTAAAAATTCCGCTTTCCTCACAAGGCCTTAACGGCACAACATTTTCTTTAACCACCACAGGCGGATGCCTTCTTGCATCTCTTGCTTTTGGTCATTTTGGTAAAATCGGCAAAGTTAATGTTATGCCCCCTGCGCCAACTCTTAAGGTGTTCAGAGAGCTCGGTCTTGTCCTTTTCCTTGCAGGTGCGGGTATCTCCGGCGGTGCAAGATTTGTTCAGGAGTTTAAAATAGATTATTTCATCTATGGTGTGATAATGACAACTCTTCCTATGATTATTGGTTTTATTTTTGCAAAATATATTCTTAAAATCAATGTGCTTAACACCCTGGGTTCAATCACAGGCGGTATGACAAGTACGCCTGCATTGGGAACTCTTATTCACGTGGCAGGCACAGAAGATGTGGCAGCAGCTTATGCAGCTACATATCCTATTGCACTTGTTGCAGTAGTATTTGCATCTCAGTTTATAATAATTTTATTTTAATTAAATTTATAAAAGAAAGGAATTTTTGTATGAAATCTATTGATTTAACAAAGTACGGAATCACAGGTGTGAAGGAGGTTATTCACAATCCTTCATACGAAGAATTATTTGCAGCGGAAACAGATCCTTCTTTAGAAGGCTTTGAAAGAGGTCAGGAAACTGAACTTGGTGCTGTAAACGTAATGACAGGTATTTACACAGGTCGTTCTCCCAAAGACAAGTTCATCGTTATGGATGAAAACTCAAAAGACACTGTTTGGTGGACATCAGACGAATTCAAAAACGACAACCACCCCTGCAGCGAAGAAACATGGAAGGTTCTTAAAGATTTAGCTGTTAAGCAGCTTTCAGATAAGAAACT
Source organism: Clostridia bacterium (assembly GCA_017505525.1). Lineage (GTDB taxonomy): Bacteria > Bacillota > Clostridia > UMGS1883 > UMGS1883 > UMGS1883. The sequence continues at coordinate 45,220 of JAFVPB010000009.1, read as the reverse complement.
CTATGTTGTAGACGTTTTCTGCGGCGCTAACGAAGATTCAAGAATGTCGATCAGATTCATTATGGAAGTTGCTTGGCAGGCTCACTTCGTTAAGAATATGTTTATCAACCCCAGTGCTGAAGAACTTGAAAAGTTTGAACCTGATTTTGTTTGCTATAACGCATCAAAAGCAAAGGTTGAAAACTACAAGGAATTAGGTCTTAACTCTGAAACAGCTGCAGTGTTCAACATCACTTCACGTGAACAGGTTATCTTAAACACCTGGTACGGCGGCGAAATGAAAAAGGGTATGTTCTCAATGATGAACTACTTCTTGCCTCTTAACGGAATGGCTTCAATGCACTGTAGTGCAAACACAGATATGGAAGGAAAGAACACAGCTCTTTTCTTCGGTCTTTCAGGAACAGGTAAAACAACTCTTTCAACAGATCCTAAGCGTCTTTTAATCGGCGACGACGAACATGGCTGGGACGATAACGGCGTATTCAACTTTGAAGGCGGCTGCTATGCGAAGGTTATTAACCTCGATAAGGAATCAGAACCTGATATTTTCAATGCTATTAAGCGTAACGCTCTTTTAGAAAACGTTACAGTTGATGAAAACGGAGTTTTAGATTTTGCTGACGATTCAGTAACAGAAAACACACGTGTTTCTTACCCGATCGATCACATTGAAAAGATTGTTCGTCCTGTATCTGCAGCTCCCGATGCAAAGAACGTTATCTTCCTTTCAGCAGATGCTTTCGGAGTGCTTCCTCCTGTTTCAATTCTTACACCTGAACAGGCACAGTACTATTTCCTTTCAGGCTTCACATCAAAGCTTGCAGGAACAGAGCGCGGAATTACAGAACCTACACCAACATTCTCTGCTTGCTTCGGTCAGGCATTCTTAGAGCTTCATCCTACAAAGTATGCTGAAGAACTTGTTAAAAAGATGGAAAAGAGCGGTGCTAAGGCATATCTTGTAAACACAGGCTGGAACGGTACAGGTAAGCGTATCTCTATTAAAGATACAAGAGGAATTATCGATGCTATTTTAGATGGTTCTATCTTAAAGGCAGAAACAAAGGAAATTCCTTTCTTCAATCTTGCAGTTCCCACAGCACTTCCAGGTGTTGATTCAGGAATCTTAGATCCTCGCGACACATATGAAAATGCAGCTGAATGGGAAGAAAAAGCAAAAGATCTTGCAACTCGCTTCGTTAAGAACTTTGATAAGTATACAGGTAACGATGCAGGTAAAGCACTTGTAAGTGCCGGACCAGAACTTTAATTTTAAATATTATAAAACAAGAACCAAGGCCATAGCCTTGGTTCTTGTTTTATGTGCTATTATGATACTCTTAAAACTTTTATAATAATACAGTTTCTTTATGAGATTCTTCATATTTTTTAAGTTCAGCTTCTTCAAGTTCACGATACGCAACTTTGCCTACTAAGGTTTTAGGTAATTCATCTCTGAATTCAATATCGCACGGCATAGCGTATTTTGCTACATTTTTTTTGCAATGCTCCATTAAAGCCTCTTTAGTATCGTCATTTGCCTTTACGCCTTGGGCTAGTTTCACATAAGCCTTAACTTTTTTGATTTTATATGGATCAGGAATACCTATAATACAACTCATTTGCACAAATTCATGAGAATCAAGAATATTCTCAAGCTGAGCAGGGTATACATTATAACCGGAAGTAATAATCATTCTTTTAGCTCTACCTTTAAAATAGATAAATCCTTCATTGTCCATATAACCCAAATCCCCAGTATAAACCCACCTTAATCCGTCAGCATGATTTCTGAGTGTTACGGCAGTTTCTTCAGGATGATTCATATATTCTTTCATAACTGTTGGTCCTGCAAGAAGAATTTCTCCCTCTTCGCCATAAGGAAGTTCAATGTCTGTATTTGGTTCTACAATTTTTATGTATGTATCGGGAAGAGGTATGCCGATGCTTCCTTTCTTATATATGTGTGGGGGAGTGAGACAACAAGCAGTAACAGTTTCAGTTGTTCCATATCCTTCACGCACTTGTATCATACAGTGATGATCATAAAGAAATTTATCAAGTTTCTTTTTAAGTTCAAAAGAAAGCGAATCTCCACCTGAGAAAACACCTTTAAGAGCACTTAAATCAGCTTTTTCCATAGAAGGAAGACGTAAAAGAGCTTCGTAAAGCGTTGGGACACCAGCAATAAAGTTGCACTTATGTTTTGTAATAAGTTTTCCATAGCTTTTTGGGGTGAAGCGAGGAACAAGAACACATCTTCCACCGTTTGAAAGCATCGAGTGAACACAAACGCCTAAACCAAAGCCGTGGAAAAGTGGCATAGCAGCAAGCATTTTATCTCCGGGAGAAAACATTGGGTTAGTTGCAATTATCTGCTGACCAAGAGCATTAAAATTGTAGTTAGTAAGCACAATGCCCTTTGAGGTTCCCGTTGTCCCTCCTGAGTAGAGAATAACCGCAGGATCATCCGCATTTCTTTTAACGGCATAATTATAAAAACAATGCTTTCCAAGCTTTATAAATTCCTGCCATCTGATTATAGGCGCATCTGAAGGAATTTTTTTGATTTTTCTACCTTCTGTAAGCATATAACCGGCTTTTATAGGCTTAGAAAGTTCATCTTTTATGCTTGCGATTACAATGTTCAAAACTTTAGTTTTGTGTCGTACACTTTCGAATTTGTTGTAAAACTGATCAAGTGTTATAGCTGTAACGCTTTCAGATTCATTTAAATAAAATTCAATTTCGTTTTCAGCTGAAAGCGGATGTATCATATTAGCTACACCGCCAACCAGATTAACAGCATAAAAAACGTATATAGCCTGTGGGCAGTTGGGGAGAGCAATTGTAACCTTGTCTCCTTCCCGAACACCTATTGTTTTAAGCGATTTAGCACACTTCTTTACTTCTTCTACAAGTTTAGAATATGTAGTGGGTGCACCCATAAAGTCAAAAGCAACATTTTTAGGATACTTTTCGGCAATTTTTTCAACTGCTTCAAACATGGTTCCTTTAAAATAATCAAGAGTTAAAGGAATATCGCCCCAACTATTTTTCCATGGAGTTTTAGCTAAAATTTCCATTAATAGTCAACCTCTTCTTTAAAAGATTTTTCAAGCAATTCGGGATTTTCAAGTAGCTTTTTTAATAAACGGATAGTTTTCGAAAAATAATATCCATCGGCAATTCTTTCGTCAACCGTTAATCCTATGTCAACGCTGTCTTTCATTGTGTATGTACCATCTTCGTTAAAAAATGGCCTGATTTTCTTTTCTCCGATAACAACAAAAACAGACGTTGTGCCCCAATTAGACAAATGATGATATCCGGATTTTAATTTAATTGAGCCAAGATTTGAAATCAAAACTGATGCATGATAAGGATCTGTTGCTATAAGTGAAGATGGAACCATCCCATGTTTATCAAGTAAATACATAAGCGATACCACGCTTTTTGAAATAAACCTTGGTAATTTATTTAAATAATCCATAACATCGGATGTTTTATCCTTAGAGGATACGCTTTTTCTAACGTGAGATACCTGACGGAATATATCGTTATGTACTGTTTCGATATTATCCGTATCTTTTGAATGTATAAAAGCAAGGGCTTCCTCGCTTGTATCGGAAAAAACTTTTTTAATAGTAAAAGCTGCAGAAATTTCGTTTTTATGATATATATTCTTATTTGCTATAAAACGATTCATTTGTGGCCTTAAAGTAATTGTTTTTAAAAGAGCAGTTACAATTATCTGAAATAAATTATATTTATATTCCGGATTTTCTGCATTTTTTTGTTCTAAATATTTGTTAATATTAGTCAAATCAATTCTTTCTGAAATGAATGCTTCGTTATCAGCCCTGTTCGGAAATATAATAGGGGTAATAAAGTGCATTGAATCAATGTCTTTTAAGAGTACACCATCTTTTCTGTCGCCAAACTTTTTCATAATCCACCTCTATAGTATATTTATTTACAAACTATTCATATTTTACCACAAAATATGCTATAATACAACATAAATTTACACAAAATATACGAAACCATTAAAAATATTACAAAAATCATTATCCTTTGCTAAAAACAAGGATGTAAAATGAAAGTACTTTACAGCCTTGTTTTTATTCCCAATGGTTTGCTTCAAAATAATTTGTATATATTCCGTGTAATCCTAAATCTCTATATTTTTCATAAATATATAATTCATTAACAGTATGCATATAGGTGGGAGTGCCGTTTTCTTTAAGCGCAGTTAGAAGAGATTCTGTTGCATAAAACTCAGAAAGAGTTATAGCCCATGGATTGTTTTCTTTTGCAAATTCAATAACCTCTGATTCTACAGGAAGAAATCGGTAAAGGGTTAGGATGACATTTTTAATACCTTTGCTTTTAGCATAGTAATATTCATCGTAGCTATATGCTTGTATAATAAAATTATCTTTAAGTTTTTCCAAGGAAGCAATCTTATCAATAAATGGAATATTATCGCATTTTACATCGGTTATTATGTAGCAATCGTTATGTTTTTTCAGCCATTTTAATAGTCCATCAAAATCAAGAAGCGTTAAATCTCTGAAAACTTTGGAATTTAAAAATTCATCTTTTGTTAAAATACCGCTTTTGCCAAGCATTCTTTGTGCCATGCTTTCCCAATCGTGTAACAGAACATATTCTCCATCGCTTGTTATCTCAAAATCAAGCTCAATATGCCTGAAATCATTTTTATATGCAAGGTCAAGAGCTTCTTTTGAATTGGTTAATCTATATCCATATATTTGACCGCCTGAATGAGCAATAAGAACAGGAGGGGAAGAAGTTTCCGCGATGTTTTTTTTGCATGAAACTAAGCTGAATGCAATTATAAAGCATATGATAGATAACAATATTTTTTTCATAATAAATCACCTGTTTATTTTAAATACTTCATTGTCCGAGTAAATTATATCACGGACAGCTGTTTTATAATTATTCATTAATTCTATTTTGTTTTCTGGTATTGTTTTGTAGCACTTTTTATTTTGATCAACAAATAAACGATCTCTGTATATAAGAGTGCTTTTTGCTATAACAGAATCAAGATAAATATAATAATCAGTTAAATTAAAACCAAGTCTTTTAAGAACGCTTAAACCAAGGAATGTGCACCCTTCGGTTTTATCCGGATAGTTTCCATCTTCTTCATAATTTGTCCAGATAAGATAATCGGTTTGAAGCATTTTAAATAATTCTTCAGGTTGCCATGTGGAAGTTGCAGTTGAAGAAGATACACCAAGCGTAGTATAAACAGATTTACCATCAGTTGTAGAAAGATTGGGGAGATGGTCTCCAAAGAATACAACCATATAGGGCTCGTCTTCATTTTTCAGATAGTCGACCAATTCTCCAAGTGCTGTATCAGCACCATTTATACCGTCGGCGAGAGCATTCATAATCTCAAGTTCGTTTTCGCTAAGTTTTTTGCTTTTAACATCTATTCTTTCGTTGGGAGCATATTTACCATTTATATAGGGATAGTGGTTCTCCATAGAAACGGCATACATAAACATTGGTTTATCACTCTTTGACTCAATAAGTGATATAATTTTTTTTGTCAAATCACTGTCAGAAATCAATTCATTGTGCTTTGTAACATCAGATGGGAAGGTATCATCGAAGAAAATATTGTCAAATCCAAAGCCTTTATACATATTCAACCTGTTGTACAGGTTGCTGTTATAAGAATGTAGAAACGTTGTTTCATATCCATAATTTTTAAACACATCTGTAATAACAGGCATTTTATTATATACATCATTTGAAAGAGCTGTAAGATTAGAACTACCTTTAAGGTTTTTTCCGCACAGTCCTGTTAAAACCTCTGCTTCAACATACCCCGTACCCCCAGAGAACGTTGTGGAAACAAACTTTCCAGATGTAGAAATTTTGCTTAATTCGTGAAAATTAGGGCATGGGTCTTCTGAATACGAAACGTCTGGAAGCTCTGTTATATCGAAAAATGCTTCCGACATTATAAAAATCACATTCGGAGTGATTATCTCTTTATTATTAAAAGTGTAATTATCAGTTGCGTAAGCAACTTCTTTTTTTAAATTTTCAATCTCTTTTTTTGTTGGATTATAGTTTGTAGCAATGTTTGAGGAAAGTGTAAAGTATAAACCATTTACAACGCTGTAATTACTGATTTTTTCCTCTTCACTGTAGTTCCTTGAAATTTTATAGTTTAATCTGTAAGTAAGAGGATTAAAGAAAAATAACGTGATTGTAACGCCTGTTAAAAGTAATGATATTCTTGTTTTAACACTTAGTTTTTCTTTACTTTTACTCCATAGAAAAAGCAGAAACAATGATGCAATAACTAAAATAATAATAACTGCTGTTATTAGTGAAATCGTTAATTTTCCGGAGGAAAATCCTGCAAGTTCTGACAGATTTTTTGCAAATTCAATATCCTTTAAAAGAAGTGGAGTTCCGTTTATATTTTCTTTAAAACTGCTTATAAGTGTAATAATTAAATAAGTCATTTCGATTATAAGTATCGAGAGCCAGATTTTATTTAATAATGAGTATAGAATAAGCGAAAAACCAAGAAAAATCAATAATTCAAAAATAAAAGGAATGAAATTGGAAAATATCATTTTAATACTCAAATAAAAGCCTTGATAAGAGATTACATGGTTTAAAAAAATAAAAATTAAGGCCAATACTAAAAGAATGCTTATAATAGATAGGTTTTTAAACAACGTTTTTTTCATAATTTTATTCGTCCTTTTATAAAAAAATACTTTTTAATTATATAAAAAAATGTGTTTGTTGTCAATGCTTGCAGAATCATGTCAATTTTGCTGCTGAAACGATTTTTACTGTTTAAAAGTATGAATTAAACCTTAAATGTAAAAAATTTGTACAAATGTAAAAAAATTATACGTTTACATTTTGCAAAAATATTGGTAAAATTGATGTAAGAAAGAATATGGAAAAGAATAAAATTTCTTTTAGAAAATGTTCGTGCTTTTCGTAAAAAAGGAATATATTTCAAAAAAAAGGAAGAATATCACTTTTTTTAAAAATAAAAGTGTGATATAATTTAATGTACATTAAAATGTCTATTATAAAATATAATTAAAATTAACATATAATATAAAAAAGGAGATGATTTTTTTGCGAAAGAAGATTCTAGTGATGCTCACATTGGTAGGTATGCTTTTAAGCGTGCTGCCGTTAAGTTCGTTCGCTATGACAGACCCTGCGTATACATATCTTTATGTAGCAACAGATGGTAGCGACGATGCCGCGGGAACAATTGATGCACCACTTAAATCAATGGACGGTGCAAGGCTGAAACTCAGGGAAATCAAATCAAGCGGTGCACTCGGCAAAAAAGGAGCAGTAGTTTATTTCAGAGAAGGTAATTATCCGGTTGACAAAGGGATTAAATTCTCTGCAGAGGATTCAGGAACGGCGGAAGCACCTATCGTTTACCGTTCATATCCTGATGAAACAGCAACATTCGTTGGTGGTGCTGCAATCGATCCTGCGGCTTTTAAGCCCGTAACAGATCAAAGCATTCTTTCAAGAGTTATCGACGAAGGTGCACGCACTCAGATTTATTCGGTAAATCTTAAAGCTCTTGGCTTTAACAACCTTGGAGATGTTTATCTCAACGGTGCATACTCATATCTTTGGGATGGTCCGTTGGATCCGCCACCTGCATCATATTCGATTGAGCTTTTTGTCGATAGTGAAGCAATGACGGTTGCACGTTATCCAAACTCAAGCTATTCGCTTGTTGAAGAGGTTGTGTTCGATGGATATTCAAGTGATGGTCTTCCCGACGGAAGAGGAAAAGGCGATATCTGGTCGAATATAGAAATAAAAATAAGCGACGAAAGACTTGCAGGTTGGACAACAGCTCCCGATGCATGTTTGTTTGGTTTCTGGTGGTACGATTGGGCAGACCAGAGTATGTTTGTAGAAAAGGTCGACCCTGTAAAGAAAACAATTGTAACAGACCGTGCTTCTCTTTACGGAACAAGACCGGGGCAGAGATACTACATATATAACTTATTGGAAGAAATCGATATCCCCGGTGAATATTATATCGACAGAACAACAGGAGTTCTTTATATATATCCTCCAAAGGATATGAGCAAGATTAAGAGTATTTCGTTATCTCTTCTTGAAGAATATCTTGTAAATGTTGAAAACGGTGCTTCTTATATCGATTTTAAAGATATGAAATTCACAGCAATGCGTAAGGGTGCATTTTATATCGATGGTCAGAATATAAACGTTATCAACTGTGAGGTTGAACTTTCAGCAGATTCGCCTATTAAAACAGAAAAGAACGCAAGAGATTGTGTGATTAAAAGCTGTTATGTTCACGATACAAACGGTGGTATAAGCCTCTCATCAGGTATATATGACGACCTTACTCCAGGTAACTGTATAGCTGAGAACAATCACGTTGAACGTTTCTCTCGTATTAATAAGACCTATAAATCAGGCGTGGCAGTAGGCCGCGTAGGTAACATCGCAAGACATAACGAAATTCACGATGCGCCGCATTTGGCTATATCATTCTCAGGTAACGAAAACATTGTAGAATATAACGAAGTATACGATGTTATTCAGGAGGGCGACGACTCGGGCGCAATCTACGGCGGACAAACCTGGTGCGGACGCGGTCTTCAGATTCGCTACAACTACCTGCACGATATTAAATCGAGCACAGGCCACAGCGTTGGTCGTTCAGCAGTATATCTTGATGGTGCACAGAGTGATGTTACTATGATGGGTAACGTTGTTTATAACGTTGCAGGAACAGCATTCTGGATAAACGGCGGCCAGGATTGTAACGTATTTAATAATATCGTTGTTGATGTTCCCGAGGGTGCAGTTTATATCTGTAACCTTCTTCAGCAGGGATATGGCTACATGCACGATGGAATGAAAACAAGGTTTGAAAAATATCCGTGGGAGGATAAAGCATCAGAACCTTGGAAAAACGAAGTGTGGACAGAACGTTATCCTGAACTTCTTCCTCAGCTTTACGGACCAACAGAGCAGTCAATGCTTCCTTTGAATAACTTGATGAAGAACAATCTTATTGTTAATGGTAAGGGAACAAAAATGCTCGGTGGTTCAGAACTGTATCTTACAATGGAGAATAACTTTGTAACAGAATCAGATCCTGGTTTCGTTAGTATGGAAAATAAAAACTTCCTGTTAAATGATGATGCAGATGCATACAACGAAATCACAGGCTTCAATTTCGTTCCTTTCACAAGAATGGGACGTTATAGCGACAGGGCACTTGCCCGCGTTAAGGATTCTGTTGTTCTTCAGATTGGAAGCCCCTATGCTCGTTCAATGGATAAGGATATGAAGATTGATAGTGAAAACATATCAGTTGTTCCATATATCGATGATAACTACACAATGGTTCCTTTAAGATTCTTGTCTGAAGCATTCGGTGCAACAGTTGATTATAATAAGGAAACAAGAACTATCACAATATTAAACGGAAGCGACACACTCGAGCTTACAGTAGATTCCTTAAACGCCAAGAAAAACGGCGAAGCAGTAACACTTAGCAAAGAAGCAAAGGTTAACTCAGGAAGAACACTTATCCCGCTTCGCGACGTGGCAGAGCTTTTAGGAAAACAGGTTTACTGGTTCGACACAGGTCTTATAGTGGTTAGCAATAGTGCAGAGCTATTCAGTGAAACAAGCGATGCTGAAATCATCGATTATCTTCACGAATACCTCACTATTCATTAATATATATTAAAAATTTTAAATGTTAGGAGAATGAAAACAATGAAAAAACTACTCGCATTGTTAACAGCACTTACCCTGGCACTTTCCCTTATCGCAGTAGCTCCGGTTATGGCAACTGGAGAAGAAGGCGAAGCAGAGCTTACAGTCTATGAAACGATTCGTAAGGCTACAAATAAGATTAATAATGGTGATTTTGAAGCTGACGATTTTGTTACTGACAAAACAAACTATAACTTTGGTTATAGATATGATATGGGTGCTAACCCGATGGAAGTATCAATATCTACTAAAGAATCATATAGCGGAAACAAGTCTCTTCTTGTTTCTAAAAAGTCAGGTAATGGTAACTATGTTGCCGGATATGATGGCGGAAGAAGGGGCGCAACATATATCTTTTCAGCTATGATTCTTGGAACAGAGGCCAACAGAAATCATGTTACAGGAAACACCTTAGCTTCTGATGCAACATATTCACCAAGATTCAGTGTATACATTAATGCTATTAAAGATGGCGGCGCTGGAGTTAATGATGTAAATGAATTCGAAGTTGGAGCAACTAAGAAGAATGAAACATATATAAACGTTGTTGACTTTTTAACAGCGGCAGCAAGCAATGATGAAGATGGAGAAAAGTCTTCTCGTGAAAATTGGAAACGTGTATACAATACATTTGAATTTAAAGAAACATCACAGGAAGTACAGGTTTTTGCAGTAGGTGTTGGTTCAAGCTTACAGACATACGGCTATGACAGTGCTGCAAATCCTGATAAAAACTATGTTGAATTTTATTCAGATGACTATTATTTCGGTGAGCTTATGGTTGCAGATATCAAGCTCGAAAATGAAAAAACAATTAATGTACCATCTGGTGGCAGCGTAACAGTTGAGCTTGACGCTCAGGCATACAACCAGATTGAAAACACCGCAGGTCTTGAAGATGCAGAATATACATACGAGCTTGTTGGTGATTCTGCAGGTGCATATATCATTGATAACAAATTAACAGTAACAAATAGCGCACAGGCAGGAAACCTTACAGTTAAGGTTACAGCAGAACCCAAATTCAAAGGTGCAGATACACAGGAAGAAGCAGGTGTTGATGTATCCTACAGAACAAAAGAATTTAATTTAACAGTTGTTAAGGGAGCAGATGCAGATTTATATGCAAGCTTACGTAGCACTTCAAATATTCTTAGCGGAGTAAACACAACAACAGGATTAGAAAATTTCGAGGTAGGATATAGTCTCGGAAGCACAACATCTGGTACTAAACAGGATAATTTCAAGTTCTTTGATGGATGGAAAAAAGTAAACACCAACACAGTTTCAGATAAACAGGCATATTCAGGAAGCAAATCCAATTTTGTAACTGCTCCGGAAGGTTCATATTCAGGCGAAGCTTTCGCTATGACAGGTTCAGTAAAGAAAGGTACAACGCTTGTAAGCTCTGCTATGGTACTTGGAACAGCAGCCAATACAGCAGCAGTAGAAGCAAATCCTGATGCAAGCGTAGGAATGAAAATTGGATATTATGTTACAGGTTATATGTGGTCGTTTGGTGACTCAAATGCAAAAACATCAACACAAAGAAATAGCACAGTTCTTTTAAACACAATGCTTGATGCCCCAGCTTCAACTGAAGAGAATCAGCCAAAAGCAGATGCTTCAGACTGGAAGATGGTTCATGCAACAGGCTACTGGCCGGCTGACTTAACTCTTTCAACGGGACCATGGTATTTTGGTACAGGTGTATATACTACAGGCGTTGATGTTGAATACTATGTTGATGATTACTACTTGGGTGAACTTGTAGTTGCAAAGGTTGAAAGCGCAACAGACACATTAGCAAAGATTGGTGAAGTTGATGAAATCGATCTTAAGGCTACAGCTTATAACCAGCTTGGAAACACAGAATACTTTGATGGGGAAACAGCATCAACATACACATGGAGTATAGCTGAAGGAACAACGCTTCCTGCAGGCGTAACACTTGATAGTGAAAACAATAAACTTATAATTGCAGAAGATGCAGAAGCAGGTAAAGCTATTCTTAACGTAACATTTAACCCAACATTCATAGGTGCAAGTAACCAGACAGATCCAAATGTGTTAGCAAGAAGAACAACAACAGTTGTTATCGATATCGTTGAAAATCCAGGTTTCAAATTTACAGAAGCTGAAGGAAGCATCACAGCAACAGCAGTTGTTGGTACTCTCGATGCTGATGCAAAGGCATACTGCGCACTTTACAAGGTTCTTGAAGGCGGCGCTAAGAAATTAATGGGCGTTGAAGCAAAAGACGTTGTTGCAGGTGGAGAAAACGTTGAGTTCACAGCAATCACAGCTCCTGACTACAATTACGAAATCAAGTGCTTCATGTGGTATGAAAACAACCCAATGAAGAACGTTATCAATGCAGTGGTTTATCCGCAGTAATAAACACAATTAAAACGTAGGGGAGGGTCTCTGTGCCCTCCCGAAACGGAACGATACAATAAAATAACGTAGGGAAAGGGCTTGCCCTTTCCGCAAACACACATTTCAGGTGCATTAACGCATCGACGTAAACATGTTTAGGAAAGAAAAAAGGATGTTAGAACATGGAAAGAATAAAACTTGGAGTTTTTGGTTTAATCAGAGGATGTTTTGCTCTTAATGCTGCAAAGCTTCTTCCTGACGAAGCAGTTGTAACAGCCGTTTGCGATTTCGATAAATCAGTTTTTAACGACTATACAACAAGCTTTTTCACAGAAGAAACAAAGGTTTACGAAACATTTGACGAGCTTATTCATTCGGGAATAGATGCAGTTATTCTTTGCAACTATTTCCACGAGCATACAAAATATGCAATTGCGGCGCTTGAAGCAGGCGTTGCCGTTCTTAGCGAAACAACTGCGGCACCAAGCCTTGGTGAATGCGTTGATTTGGTAGAGGCAGTTGAAAGAACGGGCGGAAAATATATGCTTGGGGCAAACTGCTTGTATATAAAGCCTGTTCACGCAATGAAAAAGCTTGTTGAAGAAGAAAAATACGGCAAGGTTTGCTATGCCGATGCCGAATATGTTCACGGAAAAACAAAGGGAGAGGTTATTTCGGGCACAGGAGTTGAGGTTGATTACGATCATCTTCACTGGAGACAAACGCTTCCCGCAACTTACTACAATATGCACTCACTCGGTCCGCTTATGTATATAACAAATTCAGTGCCTAAAAAAGTGGTGGGTAAGGTAGTGAAAGCCCATACACAACCAACCACAAAAATTTCAAACGGCGTGAAATCATTTGTTTTAACCGAAATGGATAATGGCGCGGTTTTTAACACTACAGGATGTAATAGTGTTGGAACAACGGGTAAATGGTTCCGCGTTGTAAGTGAATATGGCACTATGGAAACTCCAAGATTTGACGGAAACGACGGAGGCTTAACCAAGCTTATCGAAGTTGGTTCCGATACTCACGAGATTAAAACAACAAATCACACATGGTCTTCGTGCAATGCTTTTACGGAAGAAGAAGAAAAGAAATATTCCGAAGCAATTGATGGGGCGGGCCATGGAGGAATAGATTTATTGTTATTTGTTCACTTTATAAAGTATTTACGAGGCGAAGAAGAAGCGTTTTTCGATGTGTATCGCTCTGCAGCTCTTTCTGCAGCAGGCATACTGGCTTGGTACAGTGTTCTTTCTGAAAGTAAGGAAATGACGGTACCCGATTTCCGTAATAAAGAAGAGCGCGATAAGGTAAGAGGAGATTACCGAAAGCCTTTTGCAGAAAAATACAGTGATATTACCTTGCCGTGCAAGGTAGGAGATACATTCAGTCGATAATATAACGCGACAATCAGAGGTGAATTTATGAAAAACTCAAAAAGATTAATTTCAATAATCCTTTCTTTGGCTATGGTTATGCAGGTGATGATTTTTGCACCTTTCGCTATGGCAGAGGAGGAAGAGGCACAGATTAGTGTGTTTGAACAGATTCGTAATGAAACGAATCTTGTTGCAAACAGCAGCTTTGAAGATAAATTTGATATCGGAAAAGAATCAGAAGAAACTTTAAATTTTTATGATTACCGCTTTAAAAACGGTAATAACCCCTCTTACAGAGCGGAAACAAAGGAAGCCTACAGCGGAGAAAAATCTCTTTTCTTTTCCCACACAGGCGGAAACGACTTTTTAACAGCTTATGTTAATGTTACAGGAAGCAACACAACCTTTATAACATCGCTTATGGCGCTTGGTACTGTGGCAAACAAGCCGCACTGGGTTGGAAACTCGCTTGCAAACGGTCAGTGGGAGCCAAGATTTGCTCTTTCTTTGTGTGCGACCAACTCGGGGGTTGATGTTTCGGAAGATAAGGCTGTGAAGGGAGATACATCAAAAACAGCTACGGGAACCGCATATTTCCCGATTAACCTTTTATATTCAGCAGCTGCCAACAGCGATGCTCAGGGCGCTAAGGCTGAAAAAAGCGAATGGAAGAGAATGTATTCCACAATTGAGGTTAAGTCAACAGATGTGCAGGTTATCGGCGTTGGTGTTGCTATTTCAATGCAGAACAGCACTGTTGCAAATCCTGAAACTGGTAAATATCTCGAGCTTTACACCGATGATTACTACATTGGCGAGCTTATGATTGCAGATGTTAACTACACAGGAGAAACAGAGGTTACTGTTCCTGCCAATGGCAACGCGACGGTTGAACTCAGCGCTGAAGCTTTTAATCAGATTGAAAATAAAGCAGGTATTGAAAATACTGAATTTACATACGAACTTGTGGGTGAGCCTGCAGGAGCTTCGATTACAGATGATGTCTTAACTCTTACAAACGAAGCAGAAGAAGGAACAATTCAAATTAAGATTACCGCTATTCCCGATTTCCACGGTGCCGACACACAGGGCGAAGAAATTACAAAATACAGAACCAAAATTGTAGATATAGCAGTTGCAAAGGCACCCGCTATTGATGATGGCGGCAATGGCGATGACGACGAAGACGATGATATTATCGATGATGTTGTTGATGAGGATGCGGCATATTTTGAAAGCATAAGAAATGCTACAAACAGATGCGGTTCGGGCAATATGGAAAGCAAAGATTTAGGCGATACCGAGCCTTGGGAGGATTATTTCTACTTTTCTCCTTCAACTCAGAGAAGTAACACATATGCTATTACGGATAAGCAGGTATATAACGGAAGCAAATCATTTTTAACACATGCTAAAAACTCATATACAAATGAATCTCATTTCCCGGGATTCAGCATCCTTAAAGGAAAAACACTTGTTGCATCAGCTATGGTTCTTGGTACAAAGGCGAATGCTGAAGCAGTAGCTCTGAAGCCTGATGCACAAATTGCACTTAAGTTCGGTTATTATGTTGCAAGTGGATATTTCTATAGATTTGAAGATTTTATCACATCAGGTTTCTTTGAAAAGAAAAATCCTGTTCTTTTAAGCGAAATGCTTGATGCTCCCGCTTCAACAGAGGAAAACCAGCAGGCAGCATCAAAGAATATGTGGAAAATGGTTCATTCTGCAGGATTTTATCCCTCTGAATACGTTGCGCCTTTAGGTCCTTGGGCATACAGTGTAGGTGTTGTTTCAACAGGAAAAGATGTTGAATACTATGTAGATGACTACTATGTTGGTGAACTTATTGTAGCAAAGGTTAAAAATTCCACTCCCGAAACAATCTATCTTCCTATTGAAAGAGAAAAGACAGTAGAACTTACTGCCGAAGCATATAACCAGCTTGGTACAAACGATTATTTCGGAGATGATTCTACCTATACATGGGAAGCAGTATCACTCCCTGAGGGTGTAACGCTTGAAGATGGTAAGTTAAAAGTTCTTAGAACGGCAACTCCCGGCGAAGCAAAGCTTAAAGTAACATTTAACCCGACCTTTAAAGGTGCTGCCGAACAGACAGCTGAACAGAAAGCAACAAGAACAGCAAATGTTACTCTTAAAATAGAAAAAGACCCCAATGCTCCTAAGGAACCCATTGTTGAAGATGTTGTTCTTTCAGGTATAGTTTCAAACGGACTTTCTCTCAGTGTAGATTATGACTACTACCAGGTTGACGGAGAGGATGACGCAAGCGTTATCAACTGGTATAAGAAGCTTCCCGAAGATGAAGATTGGGGAGAGCCTTTCTTAACAGGAACCAAGGCTACAGCAGGTTCATACACTGTTAAAACAGAAGATGAAAGCTATTATTTAAGAGTTGGCGTTGTACCAACAACAGATTCAACTCCAGTATATACTTCTGAAGAGGTTTTCTCGAATGAAGCATCCAAGCCCACTGCTCCTGAGGCAAGAAACATTAAAATTAAAGGTCTTCAGGAAACAGACAAGGAATGGGAAGCAACATTTGATTTCTATGATTTGAACTATGGCGACGAGCCTGATGAATTAAATCATAAATATCAGTGGTACATCTATGACGAAAAGACAGATGAATACACTGCAATCGAAGGCGAAACAACAAATAAATATACTATCAGACCGGAAGATGCTGATAAGTATATCAGTGTTGGTATTATTGCAGTAAGCTTGAACGCCCCTGAATATGATTTAGAAAACGAAGCATTTTCAGAGCCAAGACTTTCTTCTGCAACTCCTTCTGTAAGTAATATAGAAATTGAAAAAACTTCAAACAGCTATATTACAGTTACCTATGATTATAATCATCCATTTGAGGTGGCAGAAGGCGATACTGTGATAGAATGGTACAAGGGAAACACTCTTATCGGTGAAGGTGCTAAGCTTCGTGCTTCTAACTATAATGGAGATACTCTTACTGTTAAAATCACTCCTATAGCAGAGAAAAAGCCTTACAAGGGAAAAACTGTTGAAGAAGATTATAAGGTTTCTATTAAATCTACAGGTGGTGGCAGTGGAAGTCCCGGTGGAAGCGGACCGGTATTTAAACCTGAGAAGCCAATCGTAGTTGCTCCTCAGCCAACCACACTTAAGAATGTTCCAGATTGGGCAAAGGCAGAGGTAGACTTTGTTATTGCAAATAAAATAATGGAACCTGTAACTGAAGATGATTTTGCCGGTTCAGATTTTATAGATAGAAAAGAATTTATGTCTGTTATACTAAGAGCAGCAGGAATTGAAAAAAGTGATTATCGCGGAGAATTCGGCGATGTAAGTTCTATGGATAGCTTCAGCGGTCTGCTTCAGGCAGCTGTGGATAAGAATATCATCAGTAAAAACGATTTATTCTACCCCGACAGAAGCTTAACAAGAGATGAAATGTGCAAGATTATTGTAGCTTCAATTACGGCTTCAACTAATGCCGAGATTAAAGCAGGCGATATAGCAGTGTTTACAGACGCTACTGTAATTCAGTCGTGGGCAAAAACATATATTGCTGATGCTTTAGGCCTTGGACTTGTTAAGGGTGTTGAAACAGGCGCATTCTTACCAAAAGGCACAGTAACAAGAAGCGAAACTGCAGTTGTTGCAAAGAGAATTGCAGATTTTGTGAAAGAGAACGGAGGAGATAATAAATGATGAGATTTAAAAGAATAATTTCTATTACATTAATCCTTGCATTTTGTATGTCTTCCGTAGCATTTGGTGCAGCAAATATTGCTGATGTGCTTGATGCTGAATATAAATCTCAAATTAATTACAAAGATGATGTTTTTAAGTACGATATGGATTTGATTGCTAAACCGGACGATGAGGAAGAAGTAGTAGAAGAAATCCCCGCCGAGGTTTTAAAGCACGAGCGCGCAGTTAAAATTGTTACTGCACTTGGTCTTATGAAGTATCGTGATGATGCCTTTAATGAAGATGAAATCTTAAAAACTGGTGATTTTTGTATAATCGTAGATGCCATTTTAGGTATGAGTGATGAATATCAGACAAAAACAAACATCACCCATAAAGATGTTCTTGATGTAATTATTAAAGCTCTTGGATATGAATATATGAGTGAAAAGAGCATTATGAATAAAGTGTACCGCGAAAACATACTTAACGGAATTTCATATAATCCTGAAAAGTATGTTTCAAGAGGCGAGATGGCACAGCTTCTTTACAATGCATTAAATACTCCTGTTATGGATATTGCTGCAGCAGGAAAGAAGATTGTTTACACATCATCAGAAGACAACACGCTTCTTGCGCTTCTTTTTGGTGTTGAAGAAATCGAAGGCCTTGTAACAGCTGCAAACGGTATAAACCTTTATTCAAATAAGGAACTTAAAGAGAACTATATCGAAATTAACCGTGGTAGCTTTTTACTTGAAGATGGTGTTGACACAACCACTCTTTTAGGTAAAAAAGTATTTGGTTTGGTTGAAATTGAAGAAGGGGATAAGGTTATATTCCTTGCAGAGGATAACTACAAGCAAAGTGTTCTTGTTCCGTTTGATGAAATTAAAGATAACGGAAGTTCGCTTAGCTGGAACTTTAACGGAATTAAGGGAAAAGCATATGTTTCTTCAATAAAGAATATTTTATATAATGGAACTGCTTATGCAGGTAATGCTAAGTTAAGTGAAATTGCTTCGGGCGAAGGTACTATTCTTTTCATATCTTCAAATGGTAATAACTACGATGCAGCAATAATCAATAAATATGAAACATTTGTTGTCGAACGTGTTAGTGCGCGCGATGAAAAAATCTATATTGCAGATGGTTTAACATTTAACGGAAAAAGATATATTGATTTAAGCGAAAATGTAAATCCGTATGTATCTATCACATTAAACGGAAAATCTGCAAAAGCAACCGATCTTGGTCAGGGATATGTAATAAGTGTGCTTGCAAACCAAAACGGCTATGTTCAGATCGATGCTTCTAATAAAACTGTTAGAGGCGAAATTGAAGAAGTTATGGAAACAGAAAGCTCACTTGGAGAAGCATACCTTATAAAGGATAAATTCTATCTTGTATCTTCTGCATACAATAATGCAAGGAAGAATGGTGCTAAGATTCCTGCTATTGAACTTCGACTTGAAAGCACCTTTAAGCTTAATGCTTTAGGACATATCGCTTATATTGGAGATGTTGACTCTGCATTTAAATATGCTATATTAAAAACTGTTGCAGTTGCTGAGGAAGGTCTTGACGAAAGCATAGGAATTCGTATATTCACGCAGGATAACAAGTGGAATAACTACACATTAGCTAAGCAAGTAGTTATTGATGGAGTGAAATACAGCTCATTCAACGAAATTAAAACAATTTTAAAATCGATTGAAGCTGAAACAAAGAACACCATTATCAGATATAAACTCAACACAAGTAAGCAAATCTCATTCATTGATACAAAGGTATTTAACGAAGATGAAGAGGGTAGCGATATTGAAAGTATTTCACTTGGAGTTGAAAACCTCTCAACATCTATTGAATGGAACAAAGGTAAGACTCTTCCGGGAACAAAGTATGGTATTTTGGAAACAGCTCTTATATTCTTCCAGCCTGAAGATCTCACAGCAGAAGAAGAATATAAAGTTATGAAGCAGAAAGACCTTAAGCAGCAAGAGGGTGTAACGCTTAATTTGTATAATCTTGATGATTTCTTCTATTCCGATCTTGTTGTGTTCCAGGGTAAATCTGTTGGTTCGTTCCCTGATGGACATAGATATATGGTTGTTACAAAAGTAATGAATTCAACCAACGAAAAAGACGAAGATGTTTACGTTATCGAAGCTTACGACGCTCTTGATACAGGCGAAGGCTGGCAGATTATGAAATATACAACCACTCCTGACTTTGTAAAGCGTCATCCCGATATCAAGAAGGGTGACTTCGGACGTCGTACCTTTGATGCAAATGGTAAGCTCAGCGACTTTAAGTATCTTGCCAGAGAAGATTCTATGATGGCAGATGACTATTATATGCATGATTCATTAAAGTATGAAAACGCTAACGACTATATTATAGGTAAGGCTATAAAAGCGGATGCCGCAAAAGAACTTCTTCTTTTCGAATCATACACATATAAGGGTAATTCAACAACTGATCTTTTCTCAGTGTCTGTTGGTCGTGTGCTTATTTACGATACTAAAACAAAAACAGCAGAAATTGCTACACTTAACGATGTAAGCCCCGACGACAGAGTTGCAATGTTTGGCGGCTGGGGTGAAGTTGGCGTTGTAGTATACAGGTAATTATAATAAATCTAAATGAGGGTGTAAAAGAAAATTTTACACCCTCTTAGAAAATTAAAAACTATTTAAAATGCATAGTTCAAATATCCATAGTGCATATAATTTTTTTATATGCTTAGGAGGATTTAAAATGATAAAAAAGATTTTCGCAATTATACTTTCATTTTCAATTGTATTGTCCGGCATGTCGGTTTTCGCTGATATGACATGGGAAACAACAGGGGAAAATTTAATTTACAATCCGGAATTTAAATCCGGTATAGGAGATTGGTATCATTCGGGATTTTTTCAATATGATTCTGCTGTTGGTCACAATTCTCCGGGTGCAGGTCTTGTTACAGGACGTACTAACACAAATCAGCAGGTCTATCAGCCTTTAAAGCTGGAAAAAGACGCAACATATCTTGTTTCTGTATGGGTTAAATTAAAAGATGCTAAATACGATGGTAAAAAGATACAGCTTCTTGCCTCTAATTCAACGATGATAACAGATTACGGCTCTTATTTAGAAGCATATGCATCTAAATGGGTAGAACTTAAGAAAACTATTGTTGTTGATAATGCTCAACAATCTGTTAATGTGGGTGTTGCTAACTATACAAGTCCTGAATTAGAATTTTATATAGACGATGTTTCTGTAAAAAAAGTGGATACAAGCAAGCTTTATCCCGCAATAATAACCCTAAAAGGTGCAACTGCAGTTAACGTTCCTCAAAATGGAGTTAACAACATACATTTAAGATGTACCGCCATTAATCAGCACGGCGGAAATGAAGGCATGCATATAATAAAGAATGGATTGGTTTGGTCTTTATCTGGTGCCTCGGATGGAGTAACAATTAACAGCGAAGGCGTCTTAACCGTTAGACCAAATGCATCTGTTGGTGTAGTTACAGCTTGCGCAGAATATACTTCGGCGCTTGGCGGCACGATATCTGACGAAATTGAGATTGAAATTCGACCTTCATATTACGAAGAAAAAGGAAATCTTTTTGCAAATGGAGATTTTGAAAAAATTGCAAAAGGAGAATGGGAAGGTAAATTTATAGTAGGTTCCGAAGAAACATTTGACGGAGGTTTCAGTGCCTTTGTTTCAGGGAAAAACTTTGGACAGAAAATTTATCTTAATCCCGGAAAAAAATATTTAGTAACTGCCGCAGTTAATGCAAATAACAACCAGAATCAGTTTGTATTAGCAACTGATAATCAAAATATAACAATAAGCAGCATAACTGTAAATACAGATAATAGCGAGTGGCACAGGGTTTCTGCAGTGCTCGATACCAATAAATTACAAAGTACAACGGAAGTATTTGTTTCAGTTAACGCTAAACAGGCCAACTATTATGCCGATTCATTTTTCATTGCAGAAATGAGAGATGAGTTTAAAGATGTTTCAGCAGATTTTTCATTCATTAATAACGGAATTGAAACCTCAAGCCTTATTAATGGAGAACTTACAATTAAAACACTCCTTAAAAATGGAACCGAGGCTAAAAACTTAATTATTGCAGCTGCGCTCTATAAGGATAAGGATGCTAATAAGTTAGAAGATGTAAGCTTCATTCAGGGCGTATCTTTAGCTGAATTCGAAGAAAAGCCTGTAGAGCTTGAAAAAAAACTTACTATTACAGATTCTTCCAAACAAATAGTAAAGTTTTATGTTTGGAACAGTAATTTAACGCCTCAAAACAATGTAAAAGAATTAGTCCAAAGTGATGAAATTGTTCTGCATGTTTACCTGAACGGAATGACTGACAGTAAAAATAATATTTTCTCTAGTCTTGGCGGTGCAAGAAATAAAATACAGGAAATATGTGATTCCGGAGTCCCTTATCCTAAAGATGGTATAACAGTTATTCTTCACGAAGGAAAATACAGCAGCCTTTATTTGCTTGGAGATACTTACGATTCAAATGGTAATGTAGAATCATTAGGTTCTAAAAACTGGCTTGACTATACATGGAGAAAAGATGGCGATAAACCTATTACATTTAAAGCAGCAGAAAATGAAACTGTAATCTTTTCGGGAGAGCAATTCCTTGATTCAAGTGAATTTGAACCTGCCAGTGAAGAGGAAAAAAATCGTCTTGTAGAAGAATCTGCACGCGAACATCTTGTTAAAATAAATTTATTTGAGCAGAAAACAGCTTCAAATAAAGAGTTTGTGCTTGGTGATATAACATTTCCAGGTAGCTATCAGCTTGCACCATTTATGAAGGATACCAACAGAACATCTAAAAACGCAACTATGCCTGAACTTATAATCGATGGAAAGGTTATGCAACTTTCAAGATATCCAAACACCGGGCACATGTTTATTGATAGCGTGGTATCTAAAGGCGGAGACTATAAAGAATGGGAAAAAAATCAAGTCGGCAAAGAATATAACGAAATTATTGAAGACGATGATGATGGATTTACCATAGTCCCCAAAGAAGATCGTTTTAAAAAGTGGAAAAATGCAAAAGATGCAATTATGTATGGTTACTGGCGTTATTCATGGTCAGACCAGGCAATTCCTATTAAATCTATTGATATAGAGCAGGGAACGATTACATCTAAATATCCAACTACTGATGATCTGTCTGAAGGTGGTTATTTTTACACCTATAATCTTTTAGAAGAAATTGATTCTCCGGGAGAGTATTATATTGATAGAGAGAAAGGAGTTTTATACCTTTATCCTCCCACAGATACCGACATTAACAGCGCAAAAGTATCTTTAACACAAACATCATCTCCTCTTATCTGGTTAAGATCCACTCATGACTATGTGTTTGATGGAATTACATTTGGAAACACAAGAGGACTTGTAGTTTTCTGTGAGGGCGGAAAATTTGGTAACAAGAACTTCGTATTTAAAAACTGCTCTTTCATAAACACAGGAGATTATGCTTGCCTTACAAGAGGAATAAACAGTGGTCATGGTTTTACAAACTGCACCTTTAAGGATGTAGCCGGCGGAGTAAGCTTATCTACAGGAACTCTTTCAACCCTTACTCCCGGTAATAGTTTTGTTGAAAACTGTACTTTTGATAATTTCTCAAGAATAACAGAAACATACAGCGCAGCGATTGGATTAGGCGGAGTAGGGAACAGAGCAACACACAACACAATAAAAAATGCACCCCATTACGCTATAAGTTTCAGTGGTTGCGACCATATAATCGAGTATAATGATATTTCAAATATTCTTACAGAAGCCGGAGATATGGCAGCAATTTATGTTGGAGGAAGCTGGATTTCAAGAGGAAATAAAGTAAGGTACAACTATATTCATGATATATCTTCTAATATCGGTAACAAAGAAATTTACGGTAACAGAGTTGACATCTATGGTGTATATCTTGATAATTTGTACAGTGGCCTTGAAGTAACAGGAAATATTTTTTCAGACTTCGGCGGATATGCCTATTTCATAAATGGCGGAAGAGATAATATCTTTAAAAAGAACGTACTTGTAAATACTTATGGCAGTCTTTATATGACCGCAATCGGCTTAGATCCTAACAAAAAGGATATACAGAACTTTTTCGATAGTATTGATATTGTTAAAAATAAATATGATTCTGAATTATGGTATAAGAGATTCCCTGAAGTATATTGTATCGAGGATAATGAACCATGTAAGCCTGTGGATAACATATTTGCTGAAAACTTAATGGTAAATACAGGATATTTCAGTGTCGATAACGATTCCAAAGAAGTTCTTATAAACAAAGATAATTTGATTTATACTAAAGCGCAAGCCGAATCAGGTGAAGTTGGATTCATCGATTATGCAAACAAAGATTACACATTAGACATTAATTCACCGGTATTTAACAATATTAAAGGATTTTATAAGTTTTCACTCGAAAAGGCAGGAGCATTGGAGGACTAATAATGAGAGTAAACGAAAAACACTACGATTTCAGAAAAAAAATGCTTGAGGTTCATAAAAAGAACATACGCGATTTTTCCCTTGAACCAATAGCAAACGAGCTTGTACTCACAAACAACGTGAAAATCTGCATCGAAAATAATTTAAGTGATGTTATAAATCTTGCGGCAAAAGATTTCACTGATTATCTTTTCACAAGCATGAATATAGCGGCACAAATCGATGCAAATGGATGCACATATGAAGCTGGAACAATTAATGTTCGCATAGCAAAAGATGGGGAAGACTTAGGTGAAGGAAACGGTTACATGGGAAGTAAAATCATTGTTGGCGACAACGTAACCATTATCGCTTTCGACGAAAGAGGTGCAGCACAGGCGCTTTACTATCTTGAAGATTTAATGTCTATCAGGAAAGCTCCTTATCTTGAAAAAGGCACAAATTCAAGAAGAACAATGTATTCTCCAAGAATGATTCACTCCGGCTATGGTATCGACTGGTTCCCGAACGAACATCTTGCTGCAATTGCTCACGCTGGAATGGATGCAATTTTAGTGTTTGTAAAGGATGTTAATGTTACAACCACAGGATATATGGATATGAATGAGCTTATCCACAGAGCATCTAAATACGGTATTGATGTTTATTGTTATAGCTATATGAAGAGTCTTCGTCATCCTGACGACCCTGATGCAGAGGAATTTTACGAAGGTACATACGGCAATGTATTCAGAAATTGCCCGGGATTCAAAGGTGTAATACTTGTTGGCGAATCAGTTGGTTTCCCAAGTAAAGACCCCCATACAACAGGTACTAATTTTTCTAATAAAAGCGATACCCCAACCAATTTATTACGCCCAAGAGATTATCCATGTTGCGACTATCCTGAATTCCTTGAATTGCTTAAAAAAGTAATAAGAAAATATAATCCCGATGCAGATATCGTTATGTGGAGTTACAACTGGATATTTGCTCCTCTTGAAGCAAGAATTGAACTTATAGAAAGACTTCCAAAAGATATTTCATTCCTGGCAACATATGAAATGGGTGATTTCTATAATCTTGACGGTATTATTGAAAAAACATCGGACTACACAGTTTCACGTGTTGGTCCTGCTCCACGTTTCACAGCGGAAGCAGATGCTGCAAAGAGAAGAGGCTTAAAGCTTTATACAATGGCAAACACAGGCGGTCTTACCTGGGACTTTGGTATGATTCCTTACGAGCCATTCCCATATCAGTGGCAGCGCCGTCACGATAATATGAAAAAAGACTATGAAGAACGCGGCCTTTGCGGTGTTATGGAATCGCATCACTATGGTTTTTATCCATCATTTATAAGTGAGCTTGCAAAATGGAATTTCACTGTTATGGAAAATAAGCCTGAAGATGTTTTAGGAATGATTCTTGAAAGAAGATACGGAAATAAAGAAATCATGAAAAAAGCCCTTAAATTATGGAGTGAAGGCATTGATTTCTATATTGCGGTTAACTGCGATCAGTATGGTCCATTCCGTATAGGCCCAGCTTATCCTATGAATTTCACAGAAAGAGCTATTCCTCCGGAATCAAAATATGCTCATTTCGGTACATATGTTCTCGACCCTGAGTACAGTATGTTTATAAATAACGTTCCTCATAATGTTTCCATTCCTCAGCTTTCAGTACCTTATGAAAGAGACCGTCTTATCAAGATGAGAGAAAAAATGGACGAGGGTATTGCTTTAATTGAAACTATTGAAAACAGAAACGATGAGCTTGAAGAACTTTTAGAGCTTGGTAAATATATTTCCTGCTGCGTAACAACAAGCATAAATGTTAAAACATTCTGCCTTGCACGCCAGGATATGAATGCCGCTAAAACTGCAAAGGATGTTCTTAAATATATCGAGCTTATGGAAGAAATTGCAAAAGCTGAAATCAAGAACGCTGAAAGCGCAATCCCTCTTGTTCAGCACAATTCACGTCTTGGTTGGGAGCCTTCTATGGAATACCTTGGCGATGAAGAGCATATAAGATGGAAAATTAAGCAGGTACAGGGTATGATTGATCATCAGCTTGGTGGTTGGAAAAAAGGTATTGAATTTAATTTATAATCAGGAGTTCGTTATGGATAAAATTTCAACATTTGTTATTGATGACGTTATTTGGGTGTTTCGCGATTTAACCCGCCAGAAACATGCATCAATGTTTGAACATCCGTTTCTTAATATGCTTCGTGAAGCCCACGATACCTATGGTTTAAAGGTTCAACTTAATATCTTTTTTAAAACTGATAACTTCTATGGTAACGATGAGTTTTCACTAGCTGAAATGACGGACATTTATAAAAAAGAATGGGAAGAGGCAGCTGATTGGCTTATCTTCGGTTTTCATGCAAAACAAGAGTTTCCTGATTATCCTTATATCAACGCTGATTATGAGCAGGTAAAGACTGATTTTACACAGATGCAAAATGAGGTATATCGATTTGCATCGCCTAAAAACTGGTCGATAGCAGTTCTTAACCATTGGAGGCCTATGAGCAAAGATGGTTGTAAAGCTCTTTATGATTGCGGAGCAAGGCTTATAAGTGCAACAATAGGGGATAGGCTTGAATATAATGGCGATCCATTAAGTCTTCCTTATGGACATGCTTCAAGGCTTTTGCACAACAGAAAGCCTGAAACGATGCTCTTTACCCGCAATTCAAAAGATGTTGCTATCAGGCATTCTCTTTGCGGTTATAATCACGTTACTGTGGAAGAGCAGGAATTAACTCTTTGTACAAGTAAATACATAGAAAACGCAGAAACAGGTCTTAAATTTAAAAACTTCTTATCTTCAATTGTTCATAACCTCAGCTCGGTTGAAGATATCAGAGAAGAAATGGCACAGTATACTGAAAACGAATATTTTGGATGGGGGACACACGAACAGTATTTCTATCCCGAATATTACGCTTACCAAAGTGAGTATAAAGAAAAATTGATGATCGCATGTGATGTTCTTAAAAATAACGGCTATAAGTTTATATTTATGCAGGATTTGATCAAATAAGCCATATTTATTACCTAAAAAAAGAACGATACCATTTAATATGATATCGTTCTTTTTTATATTTATATTAATATTACTTCATTATTTTTTTATATAAAATTTCTTTGCAACCCCATCTCCGCACTGCACACGATTTAATGCCTCACCGAAACGACTGTTTCAAACAAATAGGTTTAATACCTTATATAATACGGGTTTGTAAGATGTTTTAATTCAAAAATTTTTACACATATGAGTATTAATGTGCGAAAAAATAAAAGAAATTTAATTGCGAAAGGATTTGTATAGTATTCTAAATTTTAATAGGCAGATAACAACTTGTTGCAGGTTATTCAATTATAGGCACAGTTAGGTAAATGGTCGTCCATCCATTTGAAGAATCGATTTTAATGCCAAATTCACTTCCGTAAATTAGCTTTATTCTCTGATTAATGTTTTTTATGCCAACGTGCTTACAATTTATAAAAGAATCCTGTTCAATTTCTTTTGTAAGATTTTCAAGCCTATCTTGAGCCATGCCAACACCATCGTCAGAAACAAGTATAGAAAGTTGATTTGCATCAGAGCAAATTTTTACCTGAATAAGACCATGAGAACACTTTGGGATAATACCATGATAAATTGCATTTTCTATCAATGGCTGCAGTACTAAACGAGGGATTTTACAACTATAAAGGCTTTTATCAATATCCCACTGCACAGTAAACAAACCACTATGTCTGAGGTACAAAATCTCAATATACTTCTTAGTATATTCAATTTCACTCTTAAGATCTGTAAGGTAGTTGGAAGTATCAATATTTAACTTAAAAAGGTCTCCTAAAGTTGTAAGCGCATCAGAAACATCATTTTCTTCATCAAGCTTGTCAATTGCCATCCAGTTAATAGTATCAAGTGTATTGAA
Source organism: Clostridia bacterium (assembly GCA_017505525.1). GTDB lineage: Bacteria > Bacillota > Clostridia > UMGS1883 > UMGS1883 > UMGS1883. The sequence continues at coordinate 17,467 of JAFVPB010000009.1, read as the reverse complement.
AAGAAAATGTGGATTTATTTGAGATTGAAGAGCAACAATCTGCGCATGCTTAAGAAGAGTAACACGTATATCGAGCTCTTCTTTTAGAGCTTGATTCAATCTCAATGTATTAGATATGCGATTTAGTATATCTGTGCTTTCGTTTTTAGGAGCATCAGAGTAGAGCGCCGGTCCTTCTTCGGGAGAAGAGATAAGCTTAACGATATTTCCTATAGGCTTGTATGTGCTGATTGATATATAATGGAGAATTTGTATCGGATAAAGAAACAAGTGAGGTTAGAGAAGATAGTAATCTTGAGTATACATTCGGTACAATAACCGGAGTAGATATTGAAGGCCATTTAGTTAAGATTGCAATTGAAGGTAAAGAGGGCGAAGAAAGAGTAGTTATGCCTCGCGGTATTCAGGTTTGGGAAAAGCAAAAGAAGACATATACCAATATTACTTTATCTGAGATTGTTGTTGGCGACAAGGTGTTGTCGACGGGAAGTGGTGTGCGCCACTGCAGCTTAAATGTGTTCAGATAATTTGCATAATTAGTATAATATGAATTAAACACCTATTGCTTGAGATCAATTGTTTTCGGGCAATAGGTGTTCTTAAAAAAAGGAAAAATTTGCTGGAGGGAATATTTTGAAAATAAGAATTATCACGATTTTAGTTTGCTTTTGTATGGTGGCTTCATTTATGTTAGGCATTAGTGCAAAAGGCTATGATGATAAAATATACATCTATGTTTCCACAAACGGAAATGATTTGGATGATGGTAATATTAACAACCCTTTAAAGACTCTTGAAGGGGCAAGAAATAAGATTAGAAGTTTAAAAAAAGAAAATTTCAATGCTAAAAAAAGCGTTGTAGTATATATAAGAGAGGGTATATATCGGTTTGAAAATAATTTAATTCTAGAAGCACAAGATTCAGGAACAAGAGAAAATCCTGTTGTATATTGCGCATATCCCGGTGAAAAAGTGATGTTCACAGGTAGCGTTTCAATACCAAACAATGCATTTTCTAAGGTGGATGATGAAAAAATACTTTCCCGTATTATCACTCCGGAAGCACGTGATAAAATATATAGTGCGAATTTTGAGGAATTAGGGTTTGAAGATATAGGAAATATATTGTGGCCTGGAGCTTACAGCTACTCAGTAAATAATTATGATGCTAACTGGATAGCAAAGCCCGATGCGCCAACGCCGGAATTATATTTGGATGGAAAGCTTCAAACAATTGCTCGCTATCCTAACGAAGGATATATGACAGTAAGCGAAATATTGGATAGTGGAGCTTCTCCTTCTAAGTGGGATAAAAATAATCCTACAGAGGAAAACGACAAAAATGATACATTTGAAATTAGATGTGATGATAAGCGATACTTAAACTGGACCAATCTTCCCGAGAACGAGGCTTTAATGTATGGCTTTTGGGCTTATGCGTGGGGAGATGTTACTGTTCCACTTAAGAAGGTTTATTTATCTGAAGAAAAAATTGAATCAGGTATACCAAGTTGGCATGGTGTATATTCTAATCCGGCATTTGTTCCAAAATTCTTTGTGTTTAATCTGCTTGAGGAGATTGATACAGCAGGGGAATTTTTCTATGATAAAAAAACAGGGGAATTATATATATACTCATCAAAAGAGATGGGACAAACCAATGTAGAGATATCACTTATTAAAGGAGATTTAATTCAATTAAATGGTGCAAGTTGGGTGACCTTTAGAGGCATTGATATGTCAAAAATGCGTGGTGGTGCAGTTTCTATAACCAATGGTTCTAACAATCGTATCGAATACTGTGAAATTTCATATTCAGCAGACAGAGCAGTTAAAATCCTGGGAAAAAATAGCAGATGCAATGTTGTTGATAGCTGTTATATTCATGATGTAAATGGCGGAATAGGTGTTGAAGGTGGAAACATTCCAAATCTGGTATCTGCTGAAAATGTAGTAAAAAACTGTAATATAGAGAATTTTTCAAGAATTACACAAAATTATAATGCAGCTGTGCAGATTAGCGGAGTGGGAAATACAGTTATTAATAATGAGATGCATGGTGGTAATCATCTGGCAATTATATTTACAGGAAATAACCATAAAATTTATTATAATGATATTCATGATGTGCTAACAAACACAGATGATATGGGTGCCATTTATGCAGGCAGAAGCTGGAATATGCGCGGAACGGATATTAAGTATAATTATATCCACGACTTGCGCACTAAATCAACTAATCTTGGAGTTTTTGGTGTTTACATGGATGATCGTCTTTGCGGTGTGAATGTGGAAGGAAATCTATTTGCTGATATTGATGGAGCAGCTATCTTTCTAAATGGCGGTCGTGATAATGTTGTAAAAAACAATGTAGCTATAAATTGCAAAATGGCGCTGAAACTTCGTGATTTAATTTCAGGAACTACTGAGGGAGATGCTACTTTACCTGTTCTTATGGAGTCTTTGGAAAGCATTAAGTATTATAATACTAAAATCTGGTATACGTCATATTCGAATCTTGAAGGGATGTTGGAGGATTCCCCAAGTTTCCCAAAATACAATATAGTGAAAAATAATTTAAGTGTGGAATGTGGTGGAAAATCACAAGTTGGTACAGAATTCAGAAAGTATGCCATCTGCTTAGAAGAGCCTTATGAAGCGAGTGCAGACGTTTTCTATGATAAAGAAAACAAAAATTACAGAATAATTGAAAATTCGGAAGTTTTTGAAAATATTCCGGAATTTAAGCAACTTCCATTAGAAAATATGGGAATATACACATCTGTAGGCACTAATGTGGCATTCGAAGATACTTTTGAAAATCAAACAACACTTGAAAACTGGGAAGCAGGTAACGACGGTAATGCCAACAGTAAATATGGTATAGGATTATTTGATGCTAACGAAGGAAAAGTATTGAGATTAAATCCCTGGGGCGAAGATGGCATAGGTGGCACAAATCGTCCGTCTGCAGTATTGAAGGCGAATGTTTTAAATATTCCGTTTCAAAATCGTGGCAACAGAAAAATTTTTATTAAAACCTCTCTCAGCGTAGTTTTTGGTGCAGACGAGGGCACAATCTATGCGATGCGTCTTGCAAATACAGAAAATGACGACACCTATAAGCTATTTGATTTTAGAGAAACAAATGGTACTCCTTACTTTAGTTATTTTGATGCAAGTGGTACGATTAAACAACACGAAGAATTTCACCCGGAGAGCAATGTGTGGTATGACGTTGAGGTGGTAATCAATCCTGATAACAGTGTTAATTACACTGTTAAAAAAGGTAATGAAACTAAAGTATCGGTAGTAGGTGGACTTCAAAGCGATATAGCATCGAGCTTATCTGCTATTACCAATCCGTGTTTTGATATATCAAAGCCCAGTACGACTCCAACAGAAACAAAAACTACAATGTATATTGATAATGTGGAGCTCTATTTAGGCGATGAGATGGCACTTCCTACCAATTTCAGTGATAATTTCACAAAGGATACTCCGGAGAATCTTCCCACTCATTGGGAATATCCGCGAGAGGATGCCACAACCTGCAGCGTAAAGGTAAAAAAAGATGGAGAGAATAATTATCTGAGATTATACTCTTATGGCACTTTGCCCACAGAGAACGCGCCTGTAGTAGCAATGAAGGATGGGCAGTTTAATTTACCTGTTGATGCTGTAAGAAATGAAAAAATATACATAGAGGCAAGCATACGTATTCCGGCATTTAATTCTGCTACACGCTATACAATGCGTTTGCAAGAATCAAATGGCATCGATGACTATGAATTATTTGATTTTAGAAGGCAGAATTATAACGATGGTAATGGATATGTTACTAAGTTTTGTTATTCTACCTCAGTAGGAGAATATAGCATAATTCCTCTTAGCAATTTTACACCTCAACCCGGTGTATGGTATGATGTGCAGGTAGTAATAAACCCTGATAACACAATCGATTATTCGATAAAGCAAGATGGAAATGTTGTTGCAAAGGTAAGGGGAGGCCTTAACAAAACACTCAGCACTATAGAATCTATCAATCAGCTGCACTTCAACATTATAAGCAGTGAGGGTGGAAGTGAGATGCATATTGATAATGTGAGTGCTTATATGGGCGAAGAGCTTACAGATAGCCTCGCAACAACATCAGTCTTAACGAATCCGTTAACAGGTGATGTTGTAGGTGAATTTGCAAATGGTGAATTTAATGTAAAATTAAACTATAATAATACAGGAGCAGAAAAAGAGGTTTTTGCAACTGCTGCATTATATGAAATAAATGAGCAAGGAAATATCGTGCTTAAAAATGTTGTTCTCTCTGCAGACGGTGAGATTGATAGTTATAGTGAAAACAGCATTTCTATTGGAACGTTAACTGTAACTGATGCCCAAAAGCAGTTTATTAAGGTTTTTGTTTGGAATCGTACAGATGGAATTACTAACTTGCAACCTTTTATGGTAAAAAACTAAAGTCATTATAGAAATGATTTTTTCTTTCATAGCGCGAACAACCTCCTTTGAATTTTGTATCTTCATTTTATCAGGAGGCATTTACTTTGACAAATGTGCGGATAAAATATATAAAATGAGATGCAACCTTTTAGGACTATGAAAGTAGGTACTAGTAAATACTAAAAACCGCAGAACTAAAACTTTCAATTATATATTATACCCATAATAAACTATATAGGTATATTCCGGATTAACCGGAACATAAAAAACGAGAGGGGGTATAGTATGAACTTCAAAAACAAAAGATACATTACAAAAGGAGTAAGCGAAAAGGTAAGCTTACTCCTTCAGCTTTTTATGTGGGAATGTATAGATAATCTCACAGTACCGAAAGACTATCTGCAGGTCTTTAAGTTAAGTGCAGAAAACATAAAACAGAAAATTGAACATATTCAGGATGAACCTGACTATATCGAATATCAGAAGCGGAGAAATAAGTGCAAAAAGAGAATATATTATAAGGAAGATATTGGCGTGGTCGAAGATTCTTATTACTTCGACATAAGGTAAATAATAGGGGGTGAAGTTAACAAATGAAATAATATGGCTTGATGAAAGCATATTATGTATAAATAGGGGAGGTACATAGTAATGCTGAATGATATTACTAACACACAAACAAAAGGAGTCTCGAAGTATGAATATATAAATACTAAAACAGGAATTAAGCAAAGTGTTCCTATGCTTAACGAGGAGGAAAGGAGAGAATTGGAAAACGTAATTGTAGAAGAACTCTACAGGATTTTTACGCATAAAGTGGATTAATGGCCAATCGCGGGGAGGAGGATCCCTCTCCGCGATAAAAGGGGGATGAGTCTATGGCTATAGCACTTTATGCCCGAAAATCTATTGAGAGAGAAAACAGTATTTCCTGCGAAACACAGCTTGAATATTGCAAAGCTATGATAAAGCCCGATGAACAGCAGGAAAAAATCGTTACATTTATTGATAATGGCTATTCGGGAGGGAATGTAGACCGTGACGGGTTTCAAAAAATGATGCGCCAAGTTGAACGAGGAAATATAAGCAAAATCATAGTTTACAGGCTGGACAGAATAAGCAGAAGCTTGTCTGACTTTGTTAATATTTTGAATACATTAAAGAAGTATAATGTAAAATTTATAAGTTCACAGGAATTATTTGATACATCAAGTCCTTATGGAGAGATGATTGTAAAAATACTTATGATTTTTGCAGAATTTGAGCGTCAAAGTATTATAGAGCGAGTAACTCAGGCTTATGCCCACAGAAGCGAAATGGGATTTTATATGGGTGGTAGAAAACCGTATGGCTTTACCTTAACAGATATGATTATTCATAATATTAAAACAAAAAAGCTTTTACCTATTCCCGAAGAAATTAAGCAGTTAAAGTATATATTTGAAGCATACTCTGTTCCGGGAGTAACTCTTCGCAGGCTTATGGATAACCTTATTGATAATAATATCCTTCCTACTGATGGAAGCTGGTCTACCGGAAAGCTATCTACAATTCTGAAAAACCCAATTTATGTTAAGGCGGATAATAATGTATACGAATATCTGTTAAAGCACAATGCTAATATTATAAGTGATGTTTCAGAATTTGATGGTGTTCATGGATTACAGATTTATGGTAAAACTAAACATTCTGCGGAAGATTGGTCTGATATAAAAGCAGTAGTTATGACGCACGAAGGTGTTATAAATTCTGATATATGGCTGAGTTGCCAGAAAAAGCTTGAAAAGAACAAGCAGATTGGAAATGCTATAAGTAACACAACAAGCTGGCTCGGAGGAAAAATTATATGTCAAAGCTGCGGAAGAACAATGACTGTTACAAAGGGAGGTAAACGCAAAGACGGATCTCAAACAAGATATTTCAGTTGTACAGGCAAGTCTCATAATCGTATTTGTAAAGGTACAAATAAACCTATATATGCGGATAGTTTAGAGGATATGGTTTACGAGCTTATTTCCGAAAAGCTTGAAACCTTAAAAGGTAGTCGTAAGAAAATATCAACAGACAATTCCAATCAGATAAATCTTCTCAAAAACCGTATCAGTGAGATAAAGAAAGCACAGGAGCAGCTTGTAAATTTGTTAATGAATGATGATATCGAAGCGGATATGATTAATCTTTTAAATGAAAGAGCAAAAAAACTTGCAGAAGAAAAATCTGATATCCTTTCTAAAATTGACACACTTGAAAATGAAGAAAGTGAAATTTTAAATGCTATCAATCTATCAAAGAAATGGAGAACCGCTAGCTTTGAGGAACGGAAGGCTGTTTGTAATATTCTGATACATAAAATATTGATAAGCGAGAAGGGAACTTGTGAGGTTGTCTGGAATATATAATAAAAACTGTTTAATCTATTGATTTAAAGATGATATTTTGCTATATTGATGATATTAAAACAATGCTACAACGAAGAATAAAATTATAGTTGAAAAAATACTTAAATATGTTCAAAAGGTTTTATCCTATGTTGAAGGAACAGATTACGATAGCTTTATAAAAAATACAATGCTTGTTTAGGCCTGCGTTTTTAATCTCGGACAAATAGGGGAGCTCGCAAACAAACTTGACAAAGAGTTTGAAGAAGAATATAATCAAATCCCATAGAGAGTATTATACGGATTGCGAAATAAGATAGTTCACGATTATGAGGGTGTAAATCTAACTCTTATATGGGAAATCCTTGAAACTGATTTATTAGAGCTTAATAGTCAACTACAAGAATTATATAATGAAATTTAGGTGCTGAAGCAAAGTCTTCAGCACCTTTGATATTTATAGGAAATCTGTTTGAATTAGTAAGCTTTGCTTCACCGAAACGTTGGAAGTGTACAACTTCACGTTCACGAAGAAACTTAATAGGTTCTATAACGTCAGGGTCATCTGCCAATCGAAGTATATTATCATACGTTGCTCGAGCTTTTTGTTCTGCTGCAAGATCTTCGGTTAAGTCTGCAATAACATCCCCTTTGGATTGAATATATGCTGCTGTAAAAGGAACTCCTGCCGCAGAAGCAGGATAAATTCCGGTGTTGTGATCTACAAAATAGGCATCAAAACCTGATGCTTTAATATCCTCTTCTGATAAATTTCTTGTAAGCTGATAAACGATTGTTCCAATCATTTCAAGATGAGCAAGCTCCTCTGTGCCGATATCATTAAGTGTTGCTTTACTTACTTCGTCGGGCATACTGAAACGCTGACTTAAATAACGCAATGAAGCGCCAAGTTCTCCATCCGGTCCACCGTATTGGCTCATTATAATTCTTGCCATTTTAGGGTCAGGATTTTTAATCCTTACAGGAAATTGCAATTTCTTTTCATAAACCCACATATTTTTAACTCCTTTCTTTATCCCAAGTCCATGGATTTTTTATCCACTGCCAAGGCGTTTGTGAGGATGATGCGCCTGCAGTTAAAGGACCATACTCTTTTTCGTATTCATTTCTTATTTCTTTAGCTTTTTTTACTGCATTGGTATATTGTTCCAAAGCTCTTATGCAATTAGGGTGAGTATTTAAATAAAGCTGCAGATCAAGAGCAAGAAAATCCGCTTCCTGTACTTGTCTGAGTTTTTCTCTTTTTGAATTTTCATTATAATCTGCCATTAATTAAACATCTCCTTTGTTGAGCATTCAGTTCCATAAACTCCAAAGGGTTTATCAAGCTCGGGAAAAGCCGTTCCTCTTGAAAGAGCTTTTTCTGAACTATAGGTTTTATTCATATATTGAAATGGAACATATGAATAGGCAAGAGGTAAATCCTCTATGCAAACACCACATTTTGGGGTTTCGGAACAATCTATATTTAATAAATCTTTCATTTTATTCCGACCTTTCAACTATTTTGAGGGAATTCCCTCAAAATCATTATATGCACAAGCCTTTCTTATTGACAAATTTAAGTTGACTTTAATTATATATATATGTTAAAATTAATAAGAAAAAAAACGCGGCATTTTGCCGCGTTAAATTGTAATATAGTCAAGAAAAAGAGTTGTAAAATTATCAAAAATATTTTTCTTTTTAACGGTGTTTCCAGCAATTAAATCTGTTTTTGAAATGTTTTTACCATCAAGGGAAACTATGATTTCGCCAATCACATCACCTTTTTTTATAGGAGCAATAAGCTCCTTAGGAAGGTTTATATGCGTTTTAACATCCTTTTCCTTTCCTTTGTGAATTAAGACTGAGGAATTCTCAGCAACTTTAGCTAAAACAGTTTTTTCTTTCCCCTGAATAACTTTGATTTCCCTTACATCTTCATCTTTTTCTCCATACTCTGTTACAGCAAAATTGTTGAATCCGTAGTTAAGTAGGGAAGAGGCTGCACTGAATCTGTCTTTACTTGTTGGTGCACCTAATACAACGGCAATTAACTGCATTCCGTCTCGTTTTGCAGTTGCACTTATGCACGAACCCGCTTTGTTGGTAGAGCCTGTTTTAAGTCCGTTGGCACCTGAATAGAATCTAATTAATTTATTTGTATTTGCAAGCTGAAATTTACCGTCCCGAAGTTCATCCATCCATATAGTTGTATATTTAAAAATCATTTTATGTTTTAAAAGTTCGCGACTCATTAATGCAATATCATATGCGCTTGTGTAGTGGTTATCATCATCAAGTCCATTACAATTTACAAAATGTGTATTTTTCATGGAAAGCTCTTGAGCGCGTTGGTTCATTTTATCAACAAAAGTCTCAACGCTGCCACAAAGATGCTCTGCTACTGCAACACAAGCATCATTTCCACTTGCAACGGCAATTCCTTTTAAAAGATTGTCAACTGTTATTTGTTCGCCTGCATCTAAAAAAATGGTGCTTCCGCCCATGCTTTTTGCACGTTCACTTGCAGTTACAATTGTTTCAAGAGTAATTTCACCACGATCTATTGCTTCGCATAATAAAAGCATTGTCATAATTTTCGTAACGCTTGCCGGAGGAAGCGATTCATGAGCATTGTTTTCATATAAAACACTGCCACTTGAAGCTTCCATAAGCAGCACAGATTTAGCATTTAACTTTAAATCTACAGTGTTTGCAAAAGTATTTATCGGTAGTAAAACAATAACTAAAAAAAGAGATATTAATTTAAAAGATTTTTGCATAATCATTTACTCCTTAATATTATTATATTTAAATGATTATGCAGAATATTGACTAAGTATAACAATATTTAAGGAGTTAAGAATGGAAAATTTATGCTATATAGTCGGAGCGTGCTCGAACAATATAATTAATATTAATAAAAGAGCTCATGATATGCTTATTGCAGCAGATGGTGGCTATAATTTAATAGAAAATAAAAACCTTATAGACATTCTTTTAGGTGATTTTGATTCTATTGATAAACTTCCTGAGTTTAAAAATATCAAAAGATTTCCCATAGAAAAAGATGATACAGATTTGTTCCTGGCATATAAAATTGCAAAGGAAAAAAAGCATAAAAATTTTGTGATTTATGGTGGAATTGGCGGAAGATTAGACCATACAATAGCAAATGTCCAATTGTTAACCCACATGGCGAAAAATGGAGAACATGGCTTTTTAATTGGCGAAAATTGTATAATTACAGTTATTTCCAATTCTGAAATAACTGTAAAAGGGGAGAAAGGGAAGACGCTATCTGTTTTTTCTGTTGGTGATTCTTGCGAAAAAGTTACAATTTCAGGCTTAAAATATAATGCAGAAAATATATCCTTAAATAATGCTTTTCCACTCGGTGTAAGCAATAGCTTTCTTGATTGCGATGCAAAAATAAGCGTTCACAATGGAACGCTTATGATTATATGGTATGTAACTGACGATAGAAATATTGATATTGATGAACTGTTTAATTGTTTTTAATCTTTGATAATGGGTTTTTATCAACTGCATCACGAAGCTGTTCTTCGTCGATATGAGTGTATATTTGAGTGGTTGATAAATGTTCGTGGCCTAATATTTCTTGTAGAGCTCGAACATCTACATTACCATATTTATACATCAAGGTTGCGGCTGTATGGCGCAATTTGTGTGGAGAATAAATGCTGGGGTCTAGGCCAGCGCGCTCAATGTTTTTCTTAATCATTCTGTAAACCATATTATTTGAAATTCTTGTTTTTTGCTTACTTAAGAATAGCGCTCTGCGGTCTATAACATTATCCTTTGGGCGTACTTCCATATAATTTTTAATTGCATCCAGGCAAGCATCATTTAAATATATTGTTCTTTGTTTGTTTCCTTTACCTGTAACAACTAAACTATCTCTATGAATGTCGAAAATGTTAATATTTACCAATTCATTCAAGCGCATTCCGCAATTAAGAAAAAGGGTTATAATGCAATAATCACGTATTTTAAATTCTCCATCAACGTTTTCTAATAGTTTAAGGCTTTCGTCGAGCGAAAGAAAAACAGGAAGTTTAGATGGAATTTTTGGAGAATCAAGTTCCTTGGTAATATTTACATCAAGCAGATGTGCTTTGTTTGACATATAATTGAAAAAGCTTTTTAAAGAAGAAACTTTTCTTGCGCGTGCATTTGCATTGTTGTCGCGATCGCTACTTGCAAACATTAAATACTCGTATAAATCATCAAGCATTATATTTGAAATAAAATCAAGATTAATGTCGCTGCAATCTAAAGCGTCAAATTCATCGTATTTTGAAATACCGCGATGACATTTCATAAATCGAAAGAATGTGCGTAAATCATAATAGTATTCATTAATTGTATTATCAGATTTTCCTTTAATAGTGGATAGATAACTCAAAAAGTTTCTCGCATGCTGCGGAATATCCTTGTATTGCCGTAAATCAGCCATGTTAACCCTCCTCATAGATTCCTATTCCCAATTCAACAAAATTTTTATTTTGTTGAATTGGGAATATTTTATCATATATCCCTTCCTATGTCAATACATTACTAAAATTTAATTAATCCTGTATAATTATAAAATATATTTTTTTATAAATTAACTATTTTAAATAGATTTTTACAATTTTACTTATTCGACATTTATTTTTTAATTCTTGAGCCCATTTTAATACATAAATGCTCTTATCTGCACTTATGTATTAAAATTATATAATTACTGATTAATCTATAAATATTTAAACATACCCTACATACTAAATAAAAATTTCTGTTAAACAGAAACAGTACATTTTTATTTAAATTTTCTGATTATTTAAATCTTATATTATGTAAGTTAATTATAATAATCTCTTTATTGATTTTGTAATTTAATACTCCCCTTTTTTTAGAGTGTAATATTAATACAAACTTTTCTGATCTAATATATAATTTGCTTTCTTTAATATGTTTGCACAATATTGTACAGCTTAATATCGTGCAAAAGAAAACACACACATTTAATGTGTGTGTTTAATATTATTCTTCCCAGTTGTGATAAACATTTTGCACGTCGTCGTTATCGTCGAGCATATCAATCAGTTTATTCATATTTTTAATGTCTTCTTCATCTGTAAGTTCCACTGTTGTTTGAGGAATAAGCTGAACTTCGGCTGTTAAGAAACTATATCCCTTCTCTTCTAAGGCTTCACGAACTGAAGAGAAACTTTCAGGGGTTGTTAATACTTCGTATATTCCCTCTTCAGCGGTAAAGTCATCGGCACCGCAATCAAGAGCGTCCATCATAACAGTTTCTTCATCAGGTAAATCTTCTGCAGAAATAATTAAGACTCCACGTTTATCAAACATAAAGCTTACACAACCATTTTGTCCTAGATTGCCGCCAAATTTATCAAAATAATGGCGCATATCCCCTGCAGTACGATTTCTGTTGTTTGTAAGTGTTTCAACGATAACAGCAACACCCTTTGGGCCATAACCTTCGTATGTGATTTCTTCATAATCGTTTCCACCGGTTTCTCCTGCTGCTTTTGCAATGCAACGTTGAATGTTATCGTTAGGCATATTATTTGAACGTGCTTTTGCTATAGCATCACGAAGCTTTCCGTTTGAATCAGGATTTGGTCCGCCTGCTTTAACAATAACGGCAATTTCTCTTCCTAGCTTAGTGAAAATTTTTGCACGTTGAGCATCAGATTTTTCTTTCTTGTTTTTAATATTGTTCCATTTAGAATGTCCCGACATTTATTTAACACCTCAAATATTATTCTGCTTTTGTGTCTTGTTCAAGTGCTGGCTTAGAAGCTTCCTGACGAACATCTGCACGAGCTTTTCTGATAATAGACTGTGCTTTTGTAAGCTTAGCGTCTGTGTCTGCAAACAACGAATCAACATACTGACGAGCACCCATTCTAAGCTCGCGTGAATTTTTCTGAGCAGCAGCAATAATCTGGTTAGCCTGTTCGTATGCTTTCTTTGTTATTTCGTGCTCATTAACCATTTCTTCTGTTTTAATTTTAGCATTTTTGATAATTTCATCAGCTTCAGCCTGAGCTTCTGCAATAATACGTTTTCTTTCATCTTTAATAAGACGAGCCTGTTTCATATCGTCGGGAAGATTAATTCTGATTTCTTCTATATTAGCTAGAATATCCTCTCTGTCGATAAGTGCACGATTTAAAAGAGGAATTGACTTTGACTGTTCAATTTTATCCTCTAATATATCGATAATTTGCAAAATTTCCATTACTGTTTACCCCCTATTTTATTTTGTATAACTTCTATAATTTCATTTGGCAGCATTTGACTTAAATCACCGCCATATTTTGCAACCTCTTTAACAATACTTGAGCTAAGATATGAGTATAATCCGTTTGTTGGAATAAATAACGTTTCAATTTCAGGAGCTATTTGCTTGTTGGTCAGTGCCATCTGCACCTCATATTCATAATCGCTGACGGCTCTTAATCCTTTAACAATGCAGTTTGCTTTTTTAGCTCTTGCAAAATCAACAAGTAATCCAGAAAAACTTTCTATTTTAACATTATCAATATCTTTCGTAACGTGCTTTAAAAGTTCAATTCTTTCTTCAACTGTGAACAAAGGCTTTTTGGAACTATTAATAAGAATAGCAACATATACTTCATCAAAAAGCTCTGCTGTTCTTCTTATAATATCTATATGACCATTAGTTACAGGATCGAAACTACCAGGCACAATTGCAATTTTCATAATTAACCTCGCTTTAAAATAACAATTCCAACTTTACCATATTTTTTTTCTTTCAAAATAATAAATTCGTCTGGAATTGTTAACTCCACAAGAGAATTATCATATTCTACAACAACTATTCCCTCGTTTGAAAGAGCATTGTTTGTTAATATACCTTCAAGTGATTTTGTATACATGTTTTTTTGATATGGCGGGTCTAAGAAAATAATATCAAAGCATTCTTTATTTTCTTTTAAAAAGCTAATTGAATCTACTTTTTTTACTAAAGAAACACTGCCAAAACGTGCAGAATTAACGTTTGAATTTATACAGTCAATTGCGTCTGCAGAGCTATCTACAAACACAGCGCTTAACGCACCACGGCTTAATGATTCTATTCCAAGGGCACCGGAACCTGCAAACAAATCAAGAACTTTTGAATCAATAATAAAAGGTAGAATCATACTAAAAACAGCTTCTTTAACCCTATCAAGAGTTGGTCTAGTGTCTTCCCCGGCAGGAGTTTTAAGCTTTAATCCGCGCACTTTTCCTGATATAATCCTCACAAAAATCCTCCGAAAATAAATTCCTTCTCAAAATATTAGAAAAGGAATTTAATATGTATACTTATATTTTACATTATCTTAGGAAAAAGTCAAGTGTTTTGACGTAATTAACAATAATTTACACAATTCTTCTTGCAGTAATATAATGTTTTGTATAATAATCAGAAGAAAGCTTATCTTTTACCACTCCCCTTGTGCTTGTAGAAGCGTGAATAAACTCTCCGTCACCAACGTAAATGCCTACATGTCCAATCTTACTTGTTGAACTGTTTGAAAAGAAAACTAAATCACCTTTTTTTAATTCGCTTTTCGCAATAACGGATCCAACGGTTGCCTGTGATGATGATACTCTGGGAAGAGAATACCCATATTTTTTATATAAATATGAAGTAAATCCACTACAATCAAACGTGTTGGGGCCTGCCGTTCCATACACATACTTATATCCCAGATAATTATGAGCTTCCTGTGCAATTGCATCGCCTGTTGCAGAAGAACTAGTGGAGTTTGCCATTCTTAAATATGTTGCGCATACAAAGCCGGTTGTATTATCCTCGAAGAGAACACTACACCAACCTGTGTCCGTTGTATATATAATATCTACAGGTGTATTTGTTGTGATTTGTTTTATAACCTGACAATCTGTGTTTGGAGAAACTCTTACATTTAAAACATCGCATGATACATATGCTTTTTCATAAGCGAAAGCTGTGATCGACAAAGTTAATAATAATGCTAAACATAAAGTAATTTTAATTGTTTTTTGCATATTGCACCTCCGTTTAACTATAATTATTTTACATCATTATTATAAATTTGTCAAACTTTTTTAATATTTTTTTCATAAATTGTTGTAAATTATTTGTAAACAGAAAAAGGAATGTTTGAAAAACTGATTAGGAAACAAAAATAAAAACTTATGATGAAGCTTGTATAATTATAGATGAATACATTCATTTTTACAATAATGAAAGAATGCAACTAAAAACAAAACTGACACCACATGAAATGCGATGTCAGTTTTGTTGCTTAAAGTAAATATTTTACCATAGGCATCCTTTTTTTGTACTGTCTGCACAAAATGGAGCAGTTCAATTTTAAACGTCCCTTTTTTATTAATATTATTTACTTCATGCTGCTTTCGTAAGCATGAATCATTTTCTTACAGATGATGCCAGAACGCCGACCATAACGTTCTCCATTGCGGATATAAGTAATATCCCCAACACCACCCATCTTCAATTTTACCTCTAATCTCATAGAAGTTTCAGTCACAGGGTAAACATCAATTCTGTCGATAATGACTTTAACCATTTCATCAACCGCAACCTTATCCATTTCAACATCGGGTTCGTATAAGGTTTGGAAGTAGTTCTGAATTTTCTTGATATTTTCCAAATACTTACTATCATCCTCAGATGTTTTTTCAAGAGCAGTTAATTCTTCTTCAAGTTCTTTTATGACAGAATTTATAACATCGTTTCGTTCCGTGAACTCTTTCTTTTCCATAGAACCATCTACATATAAATCAAAGAGTTTATCACGTTTGTTTTTCTCTTTGTCAATCCTTGTCTTGACATCGTTGATTTTTCTTTCAGAAGTCGAAGTCTTATCACTCTGTTTATAAATTTTAATGAAATCATTTACATATTCTTCAACATTCTCTGCGATGTCCTTGAAATATTCTGAAATCATCGTGTAGAGTTCGTCTTCCATAATTGCTATCGAAGTACAACTTTTTGCACCGAACCGTTTTTTCTCACTACAAATCCATTGGTAAATACTTTGACCTTTAGACCTACTGTTGGAATAACTTGTTCTCCAATATGGTCGCATATGAGAAGCACACCATATTTTTCCTGTAAAAATACTTCTGTCTTTGAAAGACCTTTCACGACTTTTTATTGCCGCACTTCGTTCAGCAAATATCTGATTGCATCTTTCCCATAAATCTTCATCAACAATAGCAGGGACAACTTCACCTGTTTCATCCTTGTACATTATCCACTCTTCTTCAGGAAGAAATCTCTGTTCTTTGGTACGATAGTCAACGATTTTGACTTTGTTACCACAATAATAACCTTTGTACTTTGGATTTTGGATTATACCCGAAATTGTGTTGTGATGGATGCGAGTTCCGTTTCTACCACGATAACCTTTATTGAAAAGCATATCTTCAATTTTCCGTGTACTGTAGTCACCTGTTGAATATGTTTCAAAGATAAACCGAACCATTTCGGCTTCGGGTTCATTGATAACAAGTTTGCAATCGTCTTTGTCATAACCGAAAATTCTACTGTTACCCATAACAGCACCTTTTTCGATAGAACGTTTATGTCCCCAACGAACTCTTTCAGAAAGTTTTCTAACTTCGTCTGCTGCTATACTTGACATAATGGTAAGTCTGAGTTCGCTATCGGTGTCTATTGTGCAGATGTTATCATTTTGGAAGAAAACACCGACACCACACCTAAGCAAATCTCTTGTATAAGTCAAACTGTCGATGGTGTTTCTTGCGAAACGTGAAACTTCCTTTGTGAGTATTAAATCAAACTCACCGTTTTTTCCATCTTCAATCATTCTCATAAACTCTTCACGGTTTGCAGCCTGTTCACCACGGATGCGGTCAACGTAACCTTCAACATAAGTCCAATTAGGGTTATTTTTTATCAAATCGGTGAAGTAACTTATCTGATTTTCTATAGAGTTTTCTTGTTCTTCTCTTGTAGTCGAAACTCGACCGTAGAAAGTAACTCTCAGTGGTAAATCAAATATGGTTTTTCGTTCTAACTTCATTTGATTTGCAACTGAATATATATCCATATTTTTACCTCTCTTTATTTAGTATCTATAATAATGTTACCGCGCCGTTTGATTTGTGTCAAGGCTCTTTGGTGAATTACCAAAAATTTTCAGCATATATGTACAAGCCGCATTGTGCGGCTGTTTTCTCACTTTATGCAGTAAGTTTTTCAATTAGCGATTTCATCCTGTTACACTTGGCGAGGTCAATCATTCCTTTGGCAAGTAAGATGTTCGCCCAAGCAGTAAGTGTTTGTTTTTTTAGCAACAATTTTTCGTCACTTTTTTTCATATGGTTGGCCTCCTTCCATATAGAATAAATTTTCCCAATTCTCCATAATTATATTCCGAAAAATCATATTGATTACTTTTTAGATTTTATACGTTTTTCATACGACCTTGGCAGGCTCCACGGGACTCTCACCCTCTGTGTGGTTCTCACACAACCGCCCAATGCAGTGACGCGTTCAAGACGGGAGTATCATTATTGCATCTGTGTGTCGTTGCCTGTGGTGT
>JAFVPB010000044.1 GCA_017505525.1 Clostridia bacterium | reverse complement strand
TGGTGCGGATAACAGGACTTGAACCTGCATGAAATCGCTTTCACATGGACCTGAACCATGCGCGTCTGCCAATTCCGCCATATCCGCATATTTAGTTTTAACCCCTTAATTTTTACACGGGAGAGGTAACCCGAGGAGGAGCAAAACTGCTTAATCCTCACATATTAAACGGATAAATCCGGCTTAACCTATTTAATCACCGAGGTGGCGTAGCCTGAACCATGCGCGTCTGCCAATTCCGCCATATCCGCATAAGACTTGTATTATTATACAACAACAATTATATAAAATCAAGTGCTTTTTAAAGATTTAATACGTAAATTTTGCTTGACTATAGAGAGCATACAAAGTATAATTATAAGTGATTGTATAAAAATCCTGATTAAAGAAAAGAAGTGGAGGAGGCAATATGAAAATAATGGGGCTTGACTATGGTGAAGCCAGGATAGGCGTTGCAGTAAGTGATGCTCTTGGAATGATTGCAACTCCTCTTGATACCATTTGTGAAAAAAACAGAGATATTCAGCTTAAAAAAACAATTGAAGTTGCAAAAGAAAACAGGGTTGAAAAAATTGTTGTAGGATATCCAAAGCATATGGATGGAACAATCGGGCACCGCGCACAGTACACAGAAGAATTTGCAAAAGATTTATCTAAAAGCCTTGGAATTCCTTATGAATTGTGGGATGAACGCCTTTCAAGCACGGAGGCACACAGGATTTTAGAAGAAGGTGGAGTTAGCGGTAAAAAAAGAAAAACTAAGGTTGACAAGATTGCTGCTGTAATAATTTTACAGGGTTATCTTGATAGCTGCGGAAATAAATTTTGAAAGGAAGATTAAAATGGCAGAAAACAAAAAAGAAGATATTTTCGAATCAGTAGAAGAGGAATACGAATTTCTTGATAGTGTAGAGTTTGAGGGAAATACTTATTTTATGATGATACCTGCAACGGAAGATGAGGAGATCGATGGCGAAGTTTTTATTATGAAGCTTGTTGAAATCGAAGGGGAGGAAATGCTTGAAGGCATTGACGACGGAGAATTATTTGATAAAATTTACAATATTTTCAAGGAAAATAATAAGGACGAATATGAATTTTTAGATTGAACTTAAAGATAATATATGGTATAATGATTTCATAGAAGATGAAATCAGCGATATAAATTCCTGGCGGAATTTGCGATATACCTTCGGTGCGATATATTACTTCGTAATGCGATATGTCCCTTCGGGACGAGATAAGGAATTTATATCATATCGCAACCGAACGGAGTGAGGGTATATCGTATTTGAGAAACAAATATATTGCACGAGCGTGAGCGAGTATATCGCTTAAAAATTTGGCATTTAAATCGTTGATTCTAATCAACTAATTAAATATACACCCCTGCGGTGTGCGCAATTACGGATTTATTTTAACCAACACATTTTCTACGGGAGATTATTATTGGGTTGTGGCGTGTAGGCTCACAATATGGTGAGAAACCCAGGAGCAGCACATAAATCACCCACCTGCTAACGCAGGTTTAGAATAGTCCGAAAAAAACGGCACTGCGGGGAAAAAATACATATGAGGTGGAAAAATGAAAGGATTATTTAAAAGTATATTAATAGCGGGAGTTGTGTTGACTCTTTTAACAACAAGTGCCTTTGCTGCATTCATTGATATGCCCGCAGGAGAAGATGGCATAGCAATACAAAAGGCTGTTGATAATGGGCTTTTAACAGGATTTGAAGATTCAACAGTCAGACCAAATGCTACAATAACACGTGCGCAGATGGCTGCAATAATTACAAGAGCCTTTGGCGTAACAGAACAGGCTGATATATCATCCTATACTGATGTTACTTCTTCAAACTGGTACTACGATGCTCTTTCTAAAGGTGTTGCAATGGGAGCTTTTCAGGGAAGCAACAATACACTCAACCCTAATGCTGAAATTACAATTCAGGAGGCGTTAATTGTTCTCAGTCGTGTGTTTGATTTGCCCGAAGCACCTCTTTCGGTTCTTGATAATATAAGAGATTCTAATGAAATTTCTTCATGGGCAAAGATTGAAGTAAGCAAAGTTGTTCTGGGTGGCTATGTTAAAAACACAGGTTATTTAAGACCTTTAAAGCCTATGAAAAGGGTTGAGTTTGCAACAATAATGAATAAGCTTGCAGAGTCATATATTACTCAAAGCGGAGAATACAATGCGTCTAATTTCCCTACCGGCAATGTTTTGATTAAAGCGGATAATGTTGTGCTTAAGGGCGTAACATCTAAAAATAATATCTACATAGGAGATGGCGTAAAAACTGCTACAATTTTCGAAGATTGCGATTTAGAGCGTGTTGTTGTTCGTGGCGGAATAGCCGATGTTAAATCAGGTGTATATTCAAGCTTCCGTGCAGTGGGCAAGGGTACAAAGATGAATCTTTCCAAGTTCCCTGCAGAACTTGTAAGAAAGTATGAAGATGGAACTATGGGTTCGTTTTATGCTAAACCAGGATATGGAGAACTTGTAATATTACCATATTATGATGTAGAGGTTGTTCAGTAATAAAACTTGTAAATAGTTTTTATGAGAAAATTAATGCCGCAGATTCTTTTTTATAAATTGAGTATGCGGCATTAATTTAATGAGGGAAAAATGAAGAAAATTGATATTTATACAGATGGTGCCTGCACCGGTAATCCCGGAAAGGGAGGATATGGCGCTGTGCTTATTTATAACGGAGTTAAAAAAGAAATTAGCGCAGGATATAAGCTTACCACAAATAACAGAATGGAGCTAATTGCCGCAATAGAGGCACTTAAAAAATTAAAAGAACCATGTGATGTTACTTTATACAGCGATTCAAAATACCTTACCGATGCGATAAATAAAGGGTGGCTTGATTCATGGCAAAAAAATAATTGGAAAAAGTCAGACAGGAAGCCTGTTTTGAATGTTGATTTATGGGAAGAGCTTATATCACTTTTAAACATTCATTCTGTCAATTTAATATGGGTTAAGGGACATGCAGGCAACGAATATAATGAAATTTGTGATTCCTTGGCTGTTGAAGCATACACAAATTCAGCTACACTAGAAGATATGGGATATATTAGTTAAAGTATTAGTCTTATATCTATTGACAAAAGCTTATTATTTATATACAATAATACAATGAGCAAACCTTTAGGAGGAATATCAGTTATGAATAATACAAACGAATTAGAACAGGTAGACATAAAACGAATAATTGAGATTGTTCTTGAAAGATTCGTTTCAATTGTTGTTATAACAATTTTGTGCGGAATTATTTCTTTTGGAGTAAGCAGGTATTTTCTTACTCCAAAATATGAATCTTACATAACAATGTATGTAAATAACAGGCGTAGTACTGAAACAGAAGTAAATGAGACTAAGATGCTTACAAGTGATATACAGGCATCACAGCAACTTGTTCCTACTTATGTTGAAATGATTAAGAGTAATAATGTTTTAGAAGTCGTTGCAGATAAGTTCAATGAAAGAACAGGCGAATCATACAGTGTGGATAAAATTAAGAGAATGATTGAAGCAACTTCATTGGGAAGTACCGAAATTCTTAAGGTAACCGTTAAAACTACGGAAGCTGCTGAAGCCAGAGAAATTGCAAATATTATTGCTGAGATTGCTCCGCAGAAAATTCAAACTTTTATCGACCGTAGTGATGTAAAGATAATCGACTATGCAAAAATTTCAACAACTCCTGTTTCTCCCAATATGAGAAACAACACTATAATAGGAACGCTTTTAGGTCTTGTTCTTAGTATATCGTTCATATTAATAAAAGAACTTTTCGATGTTAGAGTTAAGAATACAGATGATCTTGTTAAAAGGTTTAACTATCCTGTTCTCGGAACAATTCCCGAGATTATTGTTTCGTATGATGACTCAGCCTATGATTTGGCCGTAGAAAGTGAATTCGAAAATGAAGAAGATAATGCACAGAATGCTTATTAAGGAGGGAGATTACCAATGACAGATTTTGTTTCTTTTATTAGAAAATTACCGGGAAAAATGCTCAAGAAAAGTAATGTTGCAAGTAACTCTCCCTTAGTAGTTAAGAGAGCAAGAGTTCTTAATGCGAAAAGTTCATTCCATGTTAAAGAAGCATATAAGGCGCTTAGAACAAATATAGTTTTTTCTTTACCACAGAGTAAGGCGAAAAGAATTGTGGTAACAAGTGCTCTTGCCGGAGAGGGGAAAAGTACAAATTGCTTAAACATTGCTATTTCGTTTGCTCAAACAGGTGCAAAGGTTCTTCTTATAGATTGCGACCTTAGAAAACCTAACGTAGCAAATCTATTGAATCTTCCCTCAACACCTGGATTATCAAACGTTCTGGCTAATCTCAGTTCAATTGATGAAGCAATAATACATTC
This sequence comes from Clostridia bacterium, assembly GCA_017505525.1. Classification (GTDB taxonomy): domain Bacteria; phylum Bacillota; class Clostridia; order UMGS1883; family UMGS1883; genus UMGS1883. The sequence continues at coordinate 116,398 of JAFVPB010000044.1, read as the reverse complement.
AGTTCATTCTAATCTTGACGTAATTCCTTCAGGAGATATGCCTCCGAACCCGTCTGAACTTTTAGGTTCCGTAGCGATGCAGGATACTCTCGATAAGCTTTCAGATATTTATGAGTATATATTCCTGGATTCAACCCCAATAAATATTGTTACAGATGCTGCTGTAATGACTAAAATGATTGATGGCGTTGTAGTGGTTGTGCGTCAGGGACGTACGGATAAAGAAACGGTTGCAGAAGCTATAAAGAAGCTTGAGTTAGTTGATGCTAAAATTATAGGTTTTGTGCTCAATGGCAGACTTTCTGATATAAAGAACAACCAGTATAACAGAGGTTCTTATTATCGTTATGGTAAGGATTCATCTTATTATCGTTCGGGATATTACGGAAGCTATGGCGGAAACGGTTATTATAAAGCACCGCCAGCATCAGCAAAAAAGAACAACAGTGATAAATATTCAGAATCAAAAACATACCAAAGATCAAACAGCTACTATTCATCAAGCAAACATTCCTCAGGGAAAAAGAAAAAATAATTAAACAAAAGGTAATTTGTTATGATTGATATACATACTCATATATTGCCATTTATTGATGATGGAAGTCCGGATTGTGAAGTTTCAATTAAAATGCTTTCTTCGTTGTGTGAACAGGGTGTGAGCAAAGTTGTTTTAACACCGCATTTTTATGCTTATAGAACAGATGTGGAAAGCTTTGTTTGCAAAAGAGAAATATCGGTTAATAAATTGCTTGATGAATTAAAGAAAAAACCTGTAGACATCAGCTTGTATCTTGGTGCGGAAGTTCTGTATTTTGATGAAGTGTGGACTGTGGATAATCTTGATGAACTTACTATTAAAGGCACTAAATATATTATGGTTGAAATGCCGTTTTGCAGATGGACCGACAGTATGATTGGTAAAATATCAAGGCTTACAAGCAAAGGATATATTCCTATAATTGCGCATATTGACAGGTATATTAAAAAACAAAAAAACTTTAGTTGTTTTTATCGGCTTGCCGAACAGGGAGCACTTCTTCAGGTTAATACAGCTTCGGTATTATCATTCTTTTCAAGACTAAGACTAAAAACTTTATTTAAAAAAGGTGTTATAACTTTATTTGGAACTGATTGTCATAATATGGAGGGAAGGGCGCCTTTATATGAAGAAAGTATGCAATATATAAAAAAGATGGTATCGAAAGAGCAATATCAATATATGATAGACAGGCAAAATTTCGTGCTGAAAGAAGCACAAAGAATATATTAATGTGTTAAAAAAGCAATTTCCTTTAGTTTCTGCTTTGGGAATTGCTTTTTAAATTATTAAAGGGATGATATATTGTTTAGTGAATATAACTCTTGTAACTTGTGCCCAAGGGGGTGTAAGGTAAACAGAAATAAAAATTATAAAGGGTGGTGCAATCAAACTTCTGCTCTTAAAATAGCAAGGGCCTCGCTTCATATGTGGGAAGAACCTCCGATTTCGGGAGAAAGAGGCTCGGGCACAGTTTTCTTTACGGGATGCAGTCTGAAATGTATTTATTGTCAGAATTACAAAATAAGCAGTGAAAATCTTGGGAAAGAAATAACTGTGGAGAGACTTTCAAAAATTTTTTCAGAACTTCAGGAGAAGGGCGCTCATAATATTAACCTTGTTACGGCAGAGCACTTTGCACCACACATATGCGAAGCTATAAAAACAGCTCGTAAAAACGGTCTTTCAATCCCTGTGATTTTAAACAGTAGCGGATATATAAATATTAGAACTCTTAAAATGCTTGAAAATTATATAGACATATATCTAGTTGATTGTAAATATTTTTTTAGTGAAACAGCAAAAAAATATTCGCAGGCAGAAAACTACTGTGAAGTGGCGAAAAATGCAATTAGTGAAATGGTGAATCAGAAAGCAAAGATGATTTATGATGGTGATGGAATGCTGAAAAAAGGCGTTGTGATAAGAGTTTTATGTTTGCCGGGACATATAGAAGAAACAAAAGAAATCATAAAAAGCTTATATGAAAAATATGGTGAATCTGTTTGCTATAGTATAATGAGTCAGTATACTCCTACAAAAAACACCCAAAATATTCCTCCACTTAACAGAAAACTCAGGGAATCTGAATACGATGAAATAGTTGATTTTTGTATTGATTTAGGAATGGAAAATGTATTTGTGCAAGAACGGGAAAGCGCTTGCGAAAGTTTTATACCTGAATTTAGCGGAGAGGGAGTATAAAATTATATTCAATCGCAAAAAATGCTTGAAAAACCACTAAAAAATGGTATAATATAATAAGAAAATTGTTGTAATCGAAAGGATGAAAATAATGGAAAACGTATTTGACGTCTTAAAAGAAAGAGGACTTATTGCACAGACAACTCATGAAGATGAAATAAGAGAACTTCTCGCAAATGAGAAGGTTACATTTTATATAGGTTTCGATCCTACTGCAGACAGCTTGCATGTAGGCCATTTTCTGCAGATGATTGTTATGCGCCATATGCAAAACTACGGTCATCGTCCTATAGCTCTTGTTGGTGGAGGAACAGGCCACATAGGTGATCCCTCTGGTAGAACCGATATGCGTAAAATGATGACAAAGGAAACAATTGATTACAACTGCGAACGCTTTAAAGAACAGCTTTCTCGTGTTGTTGATTTTTCCGATGGTAAGGCAATTATGGTTAACAATGCTGATTGGCTTCTTGACTTGAATTATGTTGAATTTATCCGCGATATTGGTTCGTGCTTCTCTGTTAATCAGATGCTTACTGCTGAATGCTTTAAACAGAGACTGGAAAAAGGATTATCATTCCTTGAATTTAACTATATGCTTATGCAAAGCTATGATTTCCTTATGCTTAGCCGTAAGTATGATTGTAAGATGGAACTTGGTGGAGATGATCAGTGGAGCAATATACTTGGTGGCATTAACCTTTGCCGCAGAAAAGATCAGAAGCAGGTTTATGGAATGACATTTACTCTTTTGACTAACAGTGAAGGAAAGAAAATGGGAAAAACAGCAAACGGTGCTGTATGGCTTTCTGCAGAAAAAACTTCTCCGTACGAATTTTATCAGTATTGGAGAAATGTTGACGACTGTGATGTTTGCAAATGCTTAAAGCTTCTTACATTTATTCCTATGGAACAGATTCGTGAATATGAAAAGCTTGAGGGTGGAGAACTTAATAAGGTTAAGGATATCCTTGCTTACGAACTTACAATGCTTGTTCATGGTGAAGAAGAGGCAAAAAAAGCTCAGGAAACTGCAAAGGCAATATTCTCAGGGCAGGGTGATGCATCAAATATGCCATCTGAAACAGTTACAGAAAACCAGATTGGTGATGGAATATTAATTCTTGATCTGCTTACGGCTGTAAATATGATTCCATCTAAAGGTGAGGGTCGCAGACTTATTCAGCAAGGTGGTATCAGTGTTGACGGAGAAAAAATCACAGAAATTAATCATATAATTACTAAAGAAAGTTTTAAGGATAATCAGATTGTTGTTAAGAAAGGCAAGAAATCTTTTCTTAAAATTGAAATTAAATAATTAGGCGGTATGAATCAATGGGTTTTTTTGAAGTTTTTCTTATAGCATTAAGCCTTGCAATGGATGCATTTGCTGTTTCAGTTTCAAATGGAATAGCAGTACAATCAATAAGAAAAAGAGATTGTTTTAAAATTGCGTTATATTTTGGCGTGTTTCAGTTTATAATGCCAATAATAGGTTATTTGTTGGCCTCAGGGTTTGAAGATATTATAAAGTCTTTCGACCATTGGATAGCATTCTTGCTTCTTTGTGCTATTGGAATAAATATGCTGCGGGAATGTGAAAAGGATGAAAACTGCGGCTGTGAGGAACTTAGTAATAAAAAACTTATTGTTCAGGCAATTGCAACAAGTATAGATGCTTTGGCTGTTGGAATAAGTTTTGCTGTTATTCGCGATGATAAAATTCTATTCAATTCAGCGGTAATAGGAATTGTTGCTTTGATTTTATCCTTTATTGGAGGATTGTTTGGGAAAGGCCTTGGAGGAGTTTTTCAAAAATACGCTAACCGTATTGGTGGTATTATTTTAATTTGCATTGGCATAAAAATACTTTGTGAGCATTTTGACCATTTGCTGATTTTCAAGTTGTAATGAGGTGATATTATGTCGGATATAGTTATATCAGGATACTACGGTCTTGGTAACAGTGGAGATGAGGCTCTTCTTAAGAGTATAGTTAGTGATTTAAGAAAGATTTCTCCTGATGTAACTGTAACTGCTCTTTCAGGGAATGCACAGATGACAGAAAGAAAATATAATATTGCCACTGTTGGAAGATTTAATGTTTTTTCTGTTTTTCGTGAACTTAAAAAAGCAAAAATGCTTATAAGCGGTGGAGGAACTCTCATTCAGGATGCCACAAGCACGAAAAGTCTTTTGTATTATCTGGGAATCATATACCTTGCAAAGAAACTCGGCCTTAAGATTATGCTTTATGCAAACGGTCTTGGTCCCATAAAAGATAAGAATGTAAAACTGGTAGAAAAAGTTTTAAATAAGGCAGATGTTATAACGTTGAGAGAAAATATTTCTCTTGATGAAATTAAAAGATGCAATATTACAAAGCCTGAAATTCATATAACGGCTGATCCTGCATTTAATCTTGTGCCAAGTTCAGAAGAAAGACTTGCTTCGCTGATGGAAAAATTTAATATTCCCCAGGATAAACCTTTAATTGCTGTGTCGGTTAGGGAATGGCAGGGGTTGAAGGAATGCTTTGCTGAACAAATAGCATCAGTTCTTGATAACATGTGTGAAAAAGGTTATTTTCCTGTGTTTGTTCCAATGCAACTTTCAAGTGATTTAAATATTTCTCTTGAAATTGCAAATAAAATGCAGCATAGAAGCAGCATCGTGGATGAAGAAATTGAGGTTTCAGATATGCTTGGAATTATTGGGAAATCTGATATAGCCTGTGGCATGAGACTTCATATGCTTATTTTTGCATCCGTTATGAAAATTCCTATGGCAGGGATTGTATATGACCCTAAAATTAAAGGCTTTATGGATTATATGGGGCAGACAACATACGTTGAACTTGATAATTTCAGCCAAAAAGAATTTTTTGATGCACTTGTATATTGTCATGAAAATAAAAGTGAGATGAAAAATATTCTTTCGCAGAATTTTGATTCTTTTAAGAAAAAAGCAGACGAAAATGCAAAGCTTGCTGTAAAGCTTTTAAAATCATAACAGAGGGATTAATATGAAGAAAGTAATTAAAATTTTTTTGATTGTTAGCTTGGTAATATGTATATTAATTGCCTGTCTTGCGATATGGCAAAGGAAAAATATATCTATGATATATACTGCTGTTACAAGTGAAACTGAAGAGATAACAAAAATGCAGGAAGAGAATAACAAGGTTCTTGTAGATGAAGTGAGCGGATATCTTGAAGGAGAGCTTCGTGAACCTACAAAAGAAGAAAAAGATCTTGTGGAAAAGGGAGAAATGCAAATTACCGATGTTTATAATACCATTATCAAGGAACACATTGAAAAGAAGAATAACGATGTAATCAGTAATATACAACCCGATAAATTTGATGAAGAAAAGAATTCTCCTGAAAAATCTGATAAAGAAAAGAATTCTCCTGAAAAATCTGATAAAGAAAAAAATAAAACTGAAACTGAAACTGAAACAGCAGGCAAGACGGAATTAACCCAGGAGGATATAAAAAAGAAAACTGATGAGCTTGTATCAAATGCACTTTCCGAATTGTACGATTTGCAAGGTGCATATACCGCTAGGAGTGAGGCTTTGATTGCTCAGGCGGAGAGTGAATTCAATTCAATCAGGAAAAATGGTATGAAGTGGGCACAGGCAAGAACACATATTATTACAAAATATACTCCGAAGGTAAGTGGCATTCAAGCGAGTTGCGACGGTGATGTTGAAGCAATTATTACAAGACTTGAGGGTGAGCTTAAGGAAATAGGTGCCAATCTCGGAATTGTTAAAACGATGAGAGAAACATATGAAAAAGAAAAGGAACTAAAACTTGCTTATTATGCAGGCACTTATTTGGATTGATTAGATTATAAAAAGGATTAAAGACGAAATTGTTTTTAATCCTTTTTGAATAATAGCATATAAAGATTGTATAATTTTGGCGAAAATAAAGAGCCTTCCCCTTGAGGGGAAGGTGTCAGCGATAGCTGACGGATGAGGTGGGAATGAATAATACAAATAATTCAAAATTAACTGGTAATGCAAAAGAATTAAGAAAAAAATGACAAAAGAAGAAAGACATCTTTGGTATGATTTTTTGAAATCATTACCCATAACTGTAAATAGACAAAAGGTGATAGGTAATTATATCGTTGACTTTTATATTGCTACAGAGAAACTTGTTATTGAACTTGACGGTTCACAGCATTATGAAGATGATGGTATAGAGAATGATATAAAGAGAGATTCATTTCTAAATGATTTAGGCATAAAAGTATTAAGATATTCAAACTTAGATGTTAACCAAAGATTTGAGAGCGTTTGCGAAGATATACTGAATCATATTACCACCTCATCAGTCACTTCGTGACAGCTTCCCCTCAAGGGGAAGCCTTTAGAAAGTGGCATCCAGATTATACAGTCTTTATAATTAAGAAGAGGAAACAATATGAAAAAAATAATAAATATATTTGTTTTTTTAATATTTCTAGTTGTGGTGATATATTTATTTTTCCCTCAACTTTATATCAAAATGGTTTCCGATACCAGTGAAAACCTTGAAAAAGCTGTTGTAACAGTGTATAAAGAAACAGACCGCGAAAGCATGAATGTGATTAAAATTGTAAAGAAGAAGAAATTAAATAAACTGTATGAGATAATAGAGAATACCGATAAAATTAATGTTAAGCGTTATCCCAGGCATTCTATAGTTGAAGGGGCAGACCCGGAATTCGAGATAACACTATTTTATGCCGATGGAAAAATGGATAAGTTTGCCACTCCTGAAAATCCTGAAAAAGTATACCGAATACTGAAAAATAACGGATACATCATTGGTGAAAATAGTATGTTGTATGAATATGTTTTAAAATTAGCAGACGGGCAATAGAAATATAAAGTAGAGAGGGCAGGGAAATATACTATATTTTATTTCTCTGCCTATTAATATATAGTTATTTTTTGAAATTTATGTTGAAATTTGCGCTATATATTGGTATAATTAAATAAGGTATGTAAGGGGGTTGGACATATGAACAGAAAACTTACCTTTAAGGGTGGAGTTCATCCAAAAGATAATAAAAACTTTACAAGCTCAAAGCCAATCAGAGAGCTTGAACAATCGCAAGAACTTATTTTCCCATTAGTACAACATATTGGTGCCCCGTGTGTGCCTTGTGTTAGCGTGGGAGATGTTGTGTGCGTCGGAACAAAAATAGCAGATAGCGAAGCTTTTGTAAGTGCACCGATACATTCATCTGTTTCAGGTGTTGTTAAAGCTATAGAAAAAAGACCTGTTCCTAACGGGAATATGATAGATTCGATAATTATTGAAAATGATTTTAAAAATACATACGATGAAAACATTAAACCTGTTGATTATAAAACAGTTTCACCTGACGAAATCGCAAAAATAGTTCGTGAGGCTGGAATTGTTGGTATGGGAGGAGCTACATTTCCAACTCATGTTAAATTAACTCCTCCGCCTGATAAAAAGATTGATACTGTGATTATAAATGGGACAGAGTGTGAACCATATCTTACAAGCGACCATAGAATTATGCTTGAAAACCCCGAAGAAATTATTACGGGACTTAAAATTATGCTTTATCGTTTCGGCATTTCAAACGGTCATATTGCTATAGAAGAAAATAAGCCTGATGCAATAGCCGTATTAAAAACAAAAACTGCAAATGAAACAATAAAAGTTGATGTGCTTAAGAAAAAATATCCGCAGGGCGGAGAAAAGCAACTTATATATGCAGTAACAAAAAGAAAAGTGCCGGTAGGGAAGCTGCCAAGTGATGTTGGAGTTGTTGTTATAAACATTGATACTTGCGCCGCTATTGCCAGAAGATTTCTGTATGGCACGCCGCTATACAGAAGAATTGTAACCTTAGTTGGAACACCCGTAAATGACTGTGTAAATTACAGAGTACCTATTGGAACTCCAATTAAACATATTATAGAGAAGAACGGCGAACTTAAATGTGAAACAGAGAAAATAATTATTGGCGGTCCGATGATGGGGGTATCTCAATTCACTATTGATGTTCCAATTATAAAGGGTACGTCGGCGATTCTTCTTCTCACTAAAGATGAAGCTAAGATACCAGAGGAAAGTTCGTGCATCAGATGCGGAAAATGTGTAGAGAATTGTCCGATGAATCTTATGCCGCTTTATCTTTATGAGTTTTATAAAAAGGATGATATCGATTCATGCGAAAAATATGGGGCTGCATCTTGTATTGAATGTGGTTGCTGTAGCTATGGTTGCCCTGCTAAGAAAAATTTAGTGCAGAATATTCGTGTTGCAAAGCAGCAGGTTATGGCTAATATGCGTGAAAGAGCACAGAAACAGGAGGCTAAATGATGGAAAATTTAAAATTTACAGTTTCTTCAACTCCGCATATCAGAGCAAATAACAGTGTTGATGATATAATGCTTGATGTTATCCTTGCATTAATGCCAGCGGCATTTGTTGGAGTATATTATTTTGGCGCACGTGCATTGGCTATTATACTTGTTTCTGTAATTTCCTGTGTGTTGTTTGAATATCTTTATCAGAAAATCGCACGCAAAAAAGTTACAATTAACGACCTGAGTGCCGTTGTAACAGGTATGCTTCTTGCATTTGTGCTTCCTGTAACAGTGCCATATTATGATGTTGTAATAGGGGCTTTTGTTGCTATTGTAATCACAAAGCAACTTTTCGGTGGAATAGGGCATAATTTTATGAATCCTGCTTTAATCGGCAGAGCATTTTTGCTTGCATCATTTCCTGTTGCGCTTACAAAATTTACTAATTTAAGATTGGGAATAACAGAGAAAATTGCGGATGTTGTAACAAGTGCAACACCACTTTCTGATAACCCGGATGCGCTTCCAACTTTTACGGAACAACTTTTAGGTAAGTTTTCAAACGGAATGCCTATTGGAGGCTGCATTGGTGAAACATGTATTGCTGCAATACTACTTGGTGGAGCTTATCTTGTGATAAGAAGGGTGATATCTCTCAGAATACCGCTTTCTTATTTAATTACCATGGTTGTGATGGCGCTTTTATTTAAAGGCCGTGTTGACATTTTCGGCGGAAATACTCTTGGTGCAGTATTTTCCGGTGGTGTATGCTTTGGTGCATTCTTTATGGCTACGGATTATGTTACAACTCCAACAACAAGGCTCGGGCAGATTATTTTTGGCGTTGGATGCGGTTTTCTTACAAGCGTTATTCGTTTTTGGGGCGGTTATCCAGAGGGTGTTACATATGCAATACTCTTTATGAATGTTCTTACGCCATTGATTGATAAATGGATAAAACCAAAAGCTTTTGGTTTTGTTAAGAATGCGTAAGGAGGGGTGCTGTATGAAAAACGAATTTATAAAGCTTTCCGCCACTCTTTGTGCGATAACTCTTATTGCGGCACTTTTGCTTGCAGGGGTAAACAGTATTACTGAAGAAAAAATTGCCTTACAAGAAGAAGAAACACGAGTGTTAAGTATGGAAAAACTTTTGTCTGAAGCTGATTCCTTTGAAGTCGTTGACGAAAATGTAACAGCTGCGCTTTCAGATGGCGGCGTTATAGGCTATTGCGTTAATACTACTGTTAAAGGTTTTGGCGGAGATATAAACATGCTTGTTGGAATCAATAACGATAGCAGCTTAGCAGGTATAGATATTTTGACTCACAGTGAAACTGCAGGCCTGGGGGCAAAAGCTGATACAAAAGAATTTGAGGAGTCATTTACTGGTAAAGATGTCGTTCTTAAAATAGTTAAAACAAAGACAGAACGTAGTGATGAAGTTCAGGCTATTACAGGTGCTACTATTACAAGCAGTGCTATTGCAAAAGGTATTGAAGATGCATTTAATCAAGTGCAGGAATTAATGAACGGAGGGGGTAAATAATGCTTAAAACATTAAAAAATGGTTTAATAAATGAAAACCCAACATTCGTTCAACTTTTGGGAATGTGTCCTACTCTTGCCGTTACAACTGCTCTTAAGAATGGTATAGGAATGGGGCTTTCAGTTACGTTTGTGCTTGTGCTTTCAAATATGATCATTTCTCTTTTAAGAAAGGTTATTCCTCAAAAAATAAGAATAGCTGCATACGTTGTTATTATAGCAACTTTTGTAACGGTGGTTGATCTGGTGCTAAAGGCATACATACCATCGCTTTCAAAATCATTGGGGTTATTCATTCCTCTTATTGTTGTTAACTGTATAATTCTTGCAAGAGCTGAAGCGTTTGCATCTAAGAATTCAGTTCTTAAATCAATGATGGACGGATTGGGAATGGGACTTGGATTCACAGTAGCACTTTCAATTATTTCTGCAGTTAGGGAAATACTTGGAAATGGTACAATATTTGATATTCCGCTTGGAATTTCAACCCCCGCAATTATAATGATTCTTCCTCCGGGAGGGTTTTTAACACTTGGTTTAATTCTTGGTATTATTAATGTTATCAAGGCAAGAAAGGGGGAAGAGTGATGGGTGCTTTAATTGGTATTGCATTAACTTCTATATTTGTACAGAATTTTGTGCTTGTTAAATTCTATGGAATTTGCCCGTTTCTTGGTGTGTCGAAAAAAGTTGATACGGCACTTGGAATGGGAATGGCAGTAACTTTTGTAATGACTCTTGCATCTATTATGACAACTATTTGTCAGAAATACATACTTGTTCCACTAAAAATAGAGTATATGCAAACAATAGCTTTTATTGTTATTATTGCTGCGCTTGTTCAGTTTGTGGAGATGTTTTTGCAAAAATCAATTCCTTCTTTATATAGCTCGCTTGGCATATACTTGCCTCTGATAACAACTAACTGTGCTGTGTTAGGTGTTGCTCTTTTAAATGTAAGAAGTGCATCTGTAATATCCAGTGCAGAAAGCTATACTCTTATTGAAGCCATAGTTAATGGCTTTAGCGCGGGACTTGGTTTTTTAATTGCAATTGTGCTTTTTGCAGGCGTAAGAGAACGTCTTGAAAGCTCTGATATTCCAAAAGCTCTTCAGGGATTCCCAATTGCGCTTATCAGTGCATCTCTTCTTGCCATAGCATTCCTGGGATTCCAGGGAATGAATTTTTAAAGGGAGGGGTTTAATATGAATAATATAATAATTCCTGCTCTTTCAATTGGTGCTATCGGCTTAGTTTTGGGAGCTTTGCTTGCACTTGCTTCTAAAATCTTCCATGTTGAGGTAAATGAAAAGGCAGTAGAAATAACAGAGGTATTACCTGGTGCCAACTGCGGAGCTTGTGGATTTGCGGGTTGCAGCGCATATGCACAAGCCGTTGCTGATGGAAATGCAAAAATAAATTGCTGCTGTCCAGGTGGACAAAATACCGCAGACAGTATTGCAAATATTATGGGAATGCAGTCTGAAATAGTTGAGGAAAAAAAGGCTGTTATACTCTGTAGTGGTGAAGAAGGAATTGCAAACGATAAGTATAATTATGTTGGAGAACTTGATTGTATTGTTGCCTCTAAACTTCAGGGCGGTGGTGCAAAGGATTGTTCTTATGGTTGCCTTGGGTACGGTTCATGTGTAAAGGTGTGCAGAAATAATGCAATCAAAATAGTAAACGGTATTGCTGTTGTTGATGAAGAAAAATGCGGAGGATGCGGAGAATGTGTATCTGTATGTCCGAAAAAAGTTATAGAAATTATACCGAAAAAGAATAAAATATACGTAAAGTGCAAATCCTGTGATAAAGGGGCAATTGTGAAGAATAAATGTTCAATCGGTTGTATTGGTTGTAAGATTTGCGAGAAAAATTGCCCTGAGGGTGCTATCACTGTTACAGATAATTGTGCTTCTATAGATTACTCGAAATGTACTGAGTGCGGTCTGTGCATTGAAAAGTGCCCGAAAAAAATAATTATTGATGGAGGCATAAATGCATAGAGGCAAACTTGTTGTTATAGGAGCCGGATATGTTGGCTCAACTTGTGCATACACACTTATGCACAGCGGAATATTTTCTGAAATTGCTATAGTTGATATTAATAAGGATAAAGCAGAAGGCGATGCGCTTGATATGAGCCATGGTGCGGCTTTTGTTAAACCTGTGAAGGTGTATTCATGTGATTATTCCTGTTGTCGCGATGCAGATATGATTATTATTTCGGCCGGAGCAAATCAGAAAAACGGAGAAACAAGAATTGATTTACTTAAGAGAAATGCGGTTATTTTAAAGGAAATTATTGATAATATTAAGGCTAATACTGATGATTATCCGATACTGCTTGTAGTAAGCAACCCTGTTGATATACTGACGTATATAACCTATAAACTTTCAGGATGGCCATTAAGAAGAGTTATAGGCAGCGGAACGGTGCTTGATACTTCAAGATTCAAATATTTGTTGAGTAGCCACACGGGTATTGATGCACGAAATATTCACGCTTATATCATTGGTGAACACGGAGATTCAGAGATAGCTGCGTGGAGTACAACTTCTATAGGCGGACTACCTATAGATAAATTTTGCGATAACTGCATAACGTGTGATAATGGAAGTTTAACAAATATGCTTGACGAAGTCAGAAATGCTGCATACGAAATCATAAACAAAAAAGGTGCAACTTTTTATGCAATCGCATTGGCGGTTGAAAGAATAGTAACAGCTATTGTAAATGATGAAAAATCAATTCTTACAGTTTCGAGTGTTCTTGATGGAGAAAAATATGGTATAGAAGATGTGTGTCTTTCTGTTCCTACCGTTGTGGGAGGAAAGGGCATAATTGATGTCATTGAAACTCCCCTTAACGAAGAAGAACAACAGGGGTTAAAAGAAAGTGCACAGAAGATTTCAGAAATTTTGAGAGAACTGGGGTTTTAAAATATGAAGGCTAAAAAAAGATTACGCGGGATTTTAAGTGCCTTGATTTATTTTATCATATACTGCCTGATACAGTATGTTGCTCAGGGTGTATATGTTGTGTACTGTAAGGCTAATTCTATTGAATCTTTTTCTGAACTTCATAACGGACTCCAAGAATCAACTTTTGCTCTCAGCGTTATATCATCAATTGTTTCTCTTTGGATATATGCACTGATTGGGAAAATAAGAAAAGAGCCATTAACCAAAACGATTAAGAATAATAAAGTTGCGCCTGCAACTATGTTTATGGCTGTTGTTTGCGCGGTTGGAGCAAGACTTGTTGTCAGTGCATATTTTCATTTCGCTAATGATATTCCTGTTTTAAAGAAATCTATTGAAAACTCAGCCTTGCAAGGCTTTGAGTTTACATACGCATATCAGGTATTAATTGCTTTATTTTTAATAATTATTATTGGTCCGTTATTTGAAGAAATCCTCTTCAGAGGGCTTATAATGAATGAATTCTTAAAAATTATGCGACCATGGGCGGCAATTGTGCTTCAGGCAGTGTTTTTCGGCGTTGTTCATTTTTCGCTCTTTCAGTCAAGTTTTGCGCTTGTGGTAGGTGTTATCTTAGGAATTATATATTTTAGAACCCAAAGTATTAAAACAGTTGCTGTTTGCCATGGTGTGTTTAATTTTACTGCTTTTTTTTCAGAAATTGCAAAGGATATGCAAAGCGCAATAATTATTCTCATTTTTGGTATTGTTATAACAGCAATTTCATTGTTTTATATTATTGGAACTTATAAAAGCAAATAAAAAAAGAGGAATCCCTCTTTTTTTATTTGCTTTTTGGTTTGGAAAACAATGCTGCTAAAAAACCAAATAGCATTACTGCGGCAATACCACCTGCTGTGGCAGTTAAACCGCCTGTAAATATGCCTATAAATCCATCTTTTTTACAAGCTTCCTTTACTCCTTCAAACAAACAGTATCCAAAACCTGTTAAAGGAACGGTTGCACCTGCACCTGCAAACTCAACGAGCTTATCGTAAATTCCTATTAATGAGAGAAGTACACCTGTGCATACGTAGCACGTGAGTAACCTAGCGGGGGTAAGTTTTGTTTTGTCGATAATAATTTCTCCAATAGCGCATAAAATTCCGCCAATTATAAATGCTTTTATATAATCCATATTTTTTGTATCCTTTCAAAAATATTATTTCTTTACAGGCATATTATATACTTCTAAATTTTTAAAAAATTAATTAAAATATTGCATGATAGATATTTACAAAACAATAGCATTTGTGGTAAAATAGACTAAATGAATAAGAAAGGCTGTGTTAAAATGCAGACTAAATATAAAAGAGTGTTAATAAAACTCAGCGGTGAAGCTCTTGCGGGAGAAAGAGGTTTCGGTCTTGATGAACCCACGCTTGATTCAATTGCGGAAACAATGAAAAAATGTGTGGATATGGGAGTGGAAATTGCTGTTGTTGTTGGCGGAGGAAACTTCTGGAGAGGCAGAACAGGGGAAAAAATGGAACGCACACGAGCAGACCATATGGGAATGCTTGCAACAGTTATCAATTCTCTTGCACTTTGCGATGCTTTTGAACGCCACGGAATTCCAACAAGAGTTCAAACAGCTATTGAAATGCGCCAGATTGCAGAACCTTACATAAGGGGGAGAGCTATCAGGCACCTTGAAAAAGGTCGAGTTGTAATATTTGGATGCGGTACAGGTAATCCGTTCTTCTCTACAGATACTACTGCAGCTCTTCGTGCAGTTGAAATCGGTGCAGATGCTATTTTGCTTGCAAAAAAGGTTGACGGTGTTTATGATAGTGATCCGAATGTTAATCCAAATGCAGTAAAATTTGATTCCATCACTTATATAGATGTTTTAAATAAAGGCCTTGGAGTTATGGACACCACTGCTACATCACTTTGTATGGATAATAAAATGCCTATCAGAGTATTTGGATTAAGTGAACCTGATAATATAAAAAAGGTTCTCGAGGGCGAAGAAATCGGAACAATAGTATATGCTAATAACTAATTTGAGGAGGAATTTATTATGAAAAACAATTATCCTGAACTTGAAGCAAAAATAGAAAAGGCAATCAATTATTTTGTTGAAGATATTGATACTGTTCGTGCTGGCAGAGCTAACACAGCAGTTCTCAATAAAATAAGCGTTGATTACTATGGTACAATGTCGCCCATTAATCAGGTGGCAGCAGTTTCAACACCTGATCCACGCACAATTGCAATTCAGCCTTGGGATGCTACTCTTATTAAGGACATTGAAAAGGCTATTTTAGCTTCTGAAATTGGTATTAATCCACAAAACGATGGTAAAGTAATCAGACTTGCATTCCCTCAGCTTACAGAGGACCGTCGTAAAGAACTTACCAAAACGGTTGCAAAAAAATCAGAAGACTGCAAGGTTGTTATAAGAGGAATACGCCGCGATGAGATTGAAAAATATAAAACAATGAAGAAAAACAGCGAAATCACAGAAGATGATTTAAAGGGTATCGAAAAGGATATTCAGGATATTATTGATGCTAAGATTAAAGAGGTAGATAAGCTTGCCGAAAATAAAAACAAGGAAATTATGGAAATCTAAAAAGCTTATGAAAATTAAAAATATTTTTTCTAAAAAAGAGAAAAATATAGTGGACTTTGAAAACTTACCGCAGCATATCGGAATAATTATGGATGGAAATGGCCGCTGGGCAAAAAAACGCGGCCTTCCACGTAGTAGCGGTCATGCTGCAGGCGCAAAAACTTTTGAAAGAATAGTTGAAGATGCGGGAAATATTGGTATAAAGATTGTTACAGTTTATGCCTTTTCAACGGAAAACTGGAACCGTCCCAAAGATGAAATCAATGCCTTAATGGCACTTTTGGAAGACTATCTCGATAATGGACTTAACCGTCTTGCAGGACGAGATGTTAAAATTCATTTTATTGGTGACCCCGGTGCATTTTCAGAAAGCTTTCAGAAAAAGCTTATGCATATGGAAAAGGCCACTGAAAATAACAGTGGCCTTTTACTTAATGTAGCTTTAAATTATGGTGGTCGCTCGGAAATTATTCATTCCGTGAAAAAACTCATCGGGCAAGCTGTGGAAGGAAAAATTAAAGCAGAGGATATAACGGAAAAAGATATTGAAAAATACCTTTACACAAGCGGTCAGGCTGACCCAGATTTAATTATTCGTCCAAGTGGTGAGTACAGACTTAGTAATTTTATGCTTTGGCAAGGAGCATATAGCGAGCTTTGGTTTTCAAATTGCCTTTGGCCTGATTTTACTAAAAATGATTTACTCCAGGCTATTTCAGATTATCAAAAACGAAACAGAAGATTTGGCGGAGTATAAGAAAGGATTTTTATACTATGAAACAGCGTTTAATTAGTGCATTTTTTGGGGTAATACTATTAATTATAGTAATATTAAGCCCTGTTGCAGTTATAAATATCTGTGTTCTTTTGTTGGCAGAAATTGCAATTCACGAAATGCTTTCAGCTCTTAAGCTTAAAGAGCATAAATTAACTTATTATTTAAGTATGCTTATGCCGATAGTTATAGTGCTTTCTGAGTATTATACAAATGCTTCATGGAAAAGCGTTATCTTTATTTATCTTTTATTAATGCTTGTAACAATGGTGTTCAAACATGATAAATACACATTTTCGGTTGTTTCCTCATCATTTACTGCAGTTGTTTTCATAACAACTTCGTTTCTGCTCCTTACAAAGATCAGAGCAATGGACAATGGCCTTATTAATCTGTTTTTAGTTCTTATCGGAAGCTGGATTACAGATAGTTGCGCCTATTTTGCAGGAAGAGCATTTGGTAAGCATAAGCTTGCCCCAACACTCAGCCCTAAAAAAACGGTTGAAGGTTCAATCGGAGGAATATTGGGTACAATAATAGTGTTTGTTGCATACGGTATGCTAATCTCAAATATAATTGATAATGTTCAGGTAAACTTTATTTCTATAGGTCTTCTTGGTCTTATTTGCGGAATAGTTTCTCAAATCGGAGATTTATCAGCTTCTGCTATTAAGCGAGAGCAGAATATAAAGGATTTTGGAAACCTTATGCCCGGGCACGGCGGAGTTATGGATAGATTCGATAGTGTGCTTTTTGTAGCTCCAACTGTATTTTATTTTATAACTAATTTTCCTGTTTTTCTTACAGTGATAAGATAGGGTGTATTTATGAAAAATATTTCAATTCTTGGTTCAACAGGATCTATTGGAACTCAAACACTTGAGGTTGTTGATATAACAAAAAACTATAATGTTAAGAGTATTACATGTAACACAAATATAAAAAAGTTTGAAGAACAAATCAGAAAATACAAGCCTGAAATAGCTTGTATGACAGATGAAGCTTCTGCAAAGGATTTGAAGGTAAGAGTAGCTGATACTAATACTAAGGTTGTTTCAGGTATAGAGGGTGCTTGCGAATGCGCTTCAATAGAAAATGTTGATACCGTTGTAACTGCCATAGTTGGTATTGCCGGATTAAAACCTACAATGAGTGCAATTAAGGCTAAAAAGAGAATTGCGCTTGCTAACAAAGAAACTCTTGTAACGGCAGGAAGCATTGTTACGTGTGAAGCGAAAATAAATGGAGTTGAAATTATCCCTGTAGATAGTGAACACAGTGCAATTTTTCAATCCATATCAAACCAGAAGAAGTTTTTGAATAAAATCATTATAACGGCTTCAGGAGGTCCATTCTTCGGAAAAACCAAGGAAGAACTTATAAAAGTTACACCAAAGGAAGCTCTTAAACATCCTAACTGGGATATGGGTGCAAAAATTACAATTGATAGTGCAACACTTGTTAATAAAGGTCTTGAAATAATTGAGGCGATGCACCTTTTTGATTTGCCGGTTGATAAAATAATTCCCGTTGTTCACAGAGAAAGCATTATTCATTCACTTGTTGAATTTTGCGATGGAAGTGTTATAGCTCAGCTTGGAGTACCCGATATGAAACTTCCAATAAGCTATGCTTTGGCATATCCTGAAAGAGGGGACAGAGTTTGTGAACTTCTCGACCTTGTAAAGGCAAAAAGCCTTACATTCTATGATATAGATAATGATGCATTTAAAGGCGTTGAACTTGCAAAGAAAGCAGCAAAAATGGGTGGCGTAATGTGTGCTGTGTATAACGGAGCAAATGAAGCGGCAGTTGAGCTTTTCCTTAAAGAAAAATGCAAATTTACGGATATTACAGATATAATTGAGAAGGCTATGGATAATGCGCCTTATATAGAAAGCCCAACGCTTGAGGATGTTTTTGAGGCAGATTTATTTGCAAGAAATTTTGTAAAGGAATGTTTTTAATTGGCTATTTTAATTACGATTATTGCTTTTGGAATAATGGTTGTTCTTCATGAACTTGGTCATTTTATTCTTGCCAAAAGCTTTGGAGTTCAGGTACACGAATTTGCTGTTGGAATGGGGCCGAAACTTTTTTCCTTTGGCAAAGGTGAAACTAAATATTCGTTAAGGCTATTTCCGATTGGTGGATTTGTGAAGCTTGAGGGCGAAAACGAATTAGAAGAGAATGATAATCCAAGGTCATTTTCAAACTTAAAGCCTATTAAAAGAATTTTGGTTCTTATAGCCGGTGCTTTTATGAATATTCTTCTTGGAATATTGATTTTTGCATTTATAAATGTTAAAACAGGGGTAACCCCAAGTGTGATTAAAGATATTGCTCCTGAATTCAAAACAGAGCAAACAGTTCTTTTGCCTGAAGATGAAATTATTAAGATGGATTCTACAAACATCCATACTTATGATGATGTTGCACTTTTTATGTCGAGGGCGGATAAAAGCGAAATTATTGTTACTGTTAAGCGTAACCAGGAAAAGCTTGAAATACCGGTTAAGCCTTTTAAAACTGAAACAGGATTTAAACTTGGTGTGATATTTGAGGCACAGAATGCTAATGTTTTCACGGCAGTGAGATATGCTTTTTATGATGCCGTTCATATCACTAAATCGGTGCTTTATGCGGTAGGCGATTTAATAACGGGAAGAGTGGGATTAAATGCTCTTTCCGGTCCCGTTGAAATAGTTTCGGTTGTAGGTGATGTTACATCACAAAAAAGTGATTATACGTATCTTGCGGTATTAATGCTTTTTGCTATGATTACAGTGAATTTAGGCGTTTTTAATCTTTTGCCGTTTCCCGCGCTTGACGGTGGAAGTATTGTTTTTGCACTGTATGAATTGATTACACGTAAAAAGGTTAAAGCCGAAATAGTTGGGTATATAAGTGCAGCGGGATTTGTTTTGTTAATGGTTTTAGCAGTGTATGTTACTGTTGGAGATATATTAGCAATTGTTAAATAGGAGGAATACAAATGAGTAGAAAAATGGCGCGTGAGGATGCTTTTAAATTAATTTTTGAAATGAATGTAACAGATATTTCGCCCGAGGAATGTATTGCTTATTTAACAGAAAGCGTAGACAGTGGAAATGAAATGTGGGCGCAGAAGAAAATAAGCCAGAGTGATATGGATTATATATCAGAGATTGTGAATAAGGTAAGGGACAATAAAGAAGCTCTTAACAATCTTATTTCATCTAAGCTTAAAAAGTGGACGATAGACAGAATATCGAAGGTTAATTTATCACTTTTGCAGCTTGCAGTGGCAGAAATTATGTATTTCGATTCGATTCCTGATAAGGTTAGCACTAACGAAGCGATAGAGCTTGCCAAAATTTATGGGGGAGAAGAATCGAAAGGATTTATTAACGGAGTTTTAGGCGCAGTGCTTAAAGAAAAAGAAGTGATTAAATAATGGAAAATACAAGGCGTGTTGCAACGGTAAGCCAGATAAACAACTACATAAAAGCTCTGCTTGAACAGGTAAGTGTTATTCAAAACGTTTGGATAAAGGGTGAAATAAGTAATTTCAAGCTTCATTCATCGGGACATATTTATCTTACTCTTAAGGATAGCAATTCCGTTTTGAAAGCAGTTATGTTCCGTGGAGCAGCCTCTAAGCTTAATTTTAAGCCTAAAGACGGAATGATGGTACTTGCTTTAGGAAGAATTGCGGTATATGAAGCAGGCGGACAGTATCAGCTTTATATAGAGGCAATGGAACAAGAGGGAACGGGCGACCTTTATGCTCAGTTTGAAGAGTTAAAGAAAAAGCTTGGAGATGAAGGACTTTTTGATGAAGCGCATAAAAAGTGTATACCAAAGTTTCCATCTTGCATAGGTATTGCTACAAGTCCAACAGGTGCGGCAATACGTGATATGATTAACGTTATTAAAAGACGTTGTCCCATGGTGAAAATTATAATATATCCTTGTCTTGTACAGGGAGACGGCGCATCAAAAACCATTGTTGAAGCGATTGAATATTTTAACAGTAAAAAATTAGTTGATGTTATAATTATCGGACGAGGCGGTGGCTCGATAGAAGATTTATGGGCATTTAATGAAGAGACTACGGCAAGGGCGGCATATAACAGTGAAATACCTGTTATATCTGCAGTAGGCCACGAAACTGATTTTACTATATCTGATTTCGTCTCTGATTTAAGAGCGCCAACTCCATCGGCAGCAGCCGAATTAGCTGTGCCAGATATACTTGAGCTTAAAAATCAAATAGATACATCGTGTGCAAGAATGGCGGCACTTCTGAAACAAAAAATTGATGCCCCTAAAAAACAACTCGAATTATTAAGTGCAAAAACATCAAAATCAAACATAGAAAAATATCTACTGGACTTAGAACAAGACATTGATAGAATGAGTGAAAACTTGGCAAAAGCTTTTACAAATAAGATTGACCTCGAGCAAAAAAGATTTGAAAAAGAAGCAGGAAAGCTTTCTGCTTTAAGTCCTCTTTCGGTTTTTGAAAGAGGATATTGCTCGTTAAGTAAGGATGATAAAATAGTTGCAGATGTAAAAGATGTTGAAAAAGGCGATACAGTTACTCTTCGACTAAAAGGCGGAGAGCTTGATTGCGAAGTTACTGAAAGGAGAATTTCAGATGAAATTTGAAGAAGCAATGAAAGAACTTGAGGAAACGGTTAAAAAACTTGAAAATTCAGATACTACTCTTGATGAAGCTATGGATCTTTTTGAAAAGGGTGTAGGACTTACGAAAACATGTCAAAAGCTTCTTGGTGAAGCACAGCTTAAGGTTACAAAGCTTGTTGGCGGAGCTGAAAAAGAGGAAGTTGACTTTAATACGGAGATAGAAGAATGAGCTTTATAAATACATTAGAGAATTACCAGAAAAAAATTAATAGTTTTCTTGAAGAATATCTTTCGGGTAAAAAGGGAGAATTGTATGATGCTGTCAAGTATAGTCTTTTGGCTGGTGGAAAGCGAATTCGCCCTGTTTTAGCATTGGCTGTTTGCGATGCTTTGGAAGGAGATAACAAAAAAGCACTTGTTTTTGGCACTGCTCTTGAAATGATACATACCTACTCATTGATTCACGATGACCTTCCGTGTATGGATAACGATGATTTTAGGCGTGGTAAGCCAACCAATCATAAGGTTTTTGGCGAAGCGACGGCAGTGCTTAGCGGAGATGCTCTTTTAAATATGGCTTGTGAATTAATAACAGAGGCGGGATTTGACGCTAAAATAACTGTTGAAGCTCTTCGTATTATTTATACATCAAGTGGAGCAGAAGGTATGGTTGGCGGACAGATGCTTGATATGAAGGCGGAAAAAGTATCTCTTAATGAAGATGAACTGTATCTTCTTCACAAAAAGAAAACAGGTGCCCTTATCGATGCTGCAGCATCGCTTGGTGCTATTTGTGCAGAAAAAGATAAAGACTTACTTAAAGGTTATTCCGCCTCACTTGGAATAGCTTTTCAGATTCGCGACGATATTTTAGATGTAGACGGCGATGAAATTAGCCTTGGTAAGCCTGTAAACAGCGATGAAAAAAATAACAAAGTTACTTTTGTTACGCTTTATGGCATAGGCGGTGCACAAAATAAGCTTATGGAAGAAACTCAAAATGCAATAGATTCTCTTGAATTTTTAGGAGAAAAAGGAAAGTTTTTAAAAGAGCTTGCTCTATATTTATTAAACAGAGAATCTTAACGGAGGATATATATGTTTACTAAACTTGCTTTTATAGAGGAAAGATATGAAGAGCTTTCCCAGAAAATAAGTGATCCGGAAATTATAGCTGACCAGAATAAATGGAGAAAGCTTTGCAAGGAAAATTCGGATATTACACCCATAGTTGAAAAATACAGGGAGTATAAAAAGGCTAAAGAGGCAATAGAATCAAGCCAGGAAATGCTTGAAGAAAAGCCTGATAAAGATTTTGAAGAACTTCTGCTTCTTGAAATAGAAGAAAATAAGGAGAAAATAGCACAGCTTGAAGAAGATTTAAAAATACTTCTTATTCCCAAAGACCCTAACGATGAAAAGAATGTAATTGTTGAAATCCGTGGTGGCACAGGTGGAGAGGAAGCAGCACTTTTTGCAGGCTCGCTTTTCAGAATGTATAGTATGTATGCTGAAAACCATGGATGGAAAATTGATATAATGAATTCAAACCCAACAGAGCTTGGGGGCTACAAGGAAATAACCTTTACAGTCGAGGGCGATGGTGCATACAGTCGCCTTAAATACGAAAGCGGTGTTCACAGAGTTCAGCGAGTACCTGAAACAGAATCGGGTGGTAGAATTCACACAAGTGCTGCAACAGTTGCCGTTTTGCCCGAGGTTGAAGAAGTTGAATTTGAAATAAATGCAAACGATTTAAGAATTGATGTATTCCGCGCAGGCGGTCCCGGAGGTCAGTGCGTTAATACAACGGACTCGGCTGTTCGTGTAACCCATATTCCAACAGGACTTGTTGTTTCGTGTCAGGACGAAAAGAGCCAGCATAAAAATAAGGATAAAGCTTTAAAAGTTCTCAGAAGTCGTCTTTACGAATTCTATGAATCGCAACGTAACGATGCTATCAGCCAGGAAAGAAAAAGTCAGGTTGGAAGCGGAGATAGAAGCGAGCGAATAAGAACATACAACTTCCCTCAGGGAAGAGTAAGCGACCACAGAATTAATCTTACTCTTTATAAAATAGAGGCTATTATGAACGGAGATTTAGACGAAATTATTGATTCTTTAATCACGCATTATCAAAGTGAAAAGCTGAAAAATACACAGGATTAAGGAGAATTACTATGGATGGAAAATTAAGAACGGTTAAATTAACAAGGATTATTGAAGAATTTCATCTTGAAAAGATATATGTGCCCGATGGTTTGGAAGAAAAGATTGTTTCTTCAAGTGATGTTCATCGTCCTGGAATTCAGCTGAGCGAAAATTATTTTGACTATTTCGACAATACACGCATACAGATTTTAGGTAAGGTTGAACACTTTTATATGATGAGTAAAACAAAAGAGGAACGCAAAATCGCATACGATAATCTTATGCAGAAAAAAGTTCCGGCAATCGTTATCACAAGAGGACTTGATTACACAGAAGAATTCATAGCGGCTGCTAAAAAATATGAAATTCCGATACTTCGCACAGAAGACAGTACATCATCATTTATGGCGGCTCTTATTGCTTTTTTGAACCTGTCTCTTGCACCGATGATTACGCGCCACGGTGTTTTGGTTGAGGTTTATGGTGAGGGCGTTTTACTTTTAGGCGAAAGCGGAGTTGGCAAAAGTGAAACAGCTGTTGAGCTTATAAAACGCGGGCACCGACTTGTAGCCGATGATGCAGTTGATATAAGAAGAGTTTCTGCTAAAACTCTTGTTGGAAGCTCACCTGAAATCATAAGACATTTTATTGAACTTCGAGGAATAGGAATAATTGATGTTAAGAAGATTTTCGGTATGGGTGCAGTTAAAAATACTGAAAATATTAATCTTGTTATCAACCTCGAACTTTGGCAGCAAGGGAAAAACTACGAACGTCTTGGCCTTGATAAAGAGGTTACAGATATACTTGGGATTAAGGTTCCGTCTTTAACAGTGCCTGTAAAACCAGGACGAAATCTTGCAGTAATTATTGAAATAGCAGCAATGAACCATCGTCAGCAGATTATGGGATATAATGCTGCAGAAGAGTTAAGCGAAAGATTAAGTAAGCAGATGCAGGGTATAGAGCTTTCTAGCAAAGACATTTTTTAAGTGAGGTAAGTTAGTATGCTTAACAATTTAAGGGAAGTAATAGATGAAAGTAAAATATTAAAGAATGTTGATATGACAAAACATACAACGTTTAAGACGGGTGGCAAGGCGGAAACATTCATCGTTCCCGAATCGGTTGAGGATATAAAAAACGTTTTAAAGTTTTTATTTGAGGCTAAAATTCCGTATTATATACTTGGAAATGGAAGCAATCTTCTGGTAAGCGATGATGGGTTAAAAACACCTGTTATTTCTATAGGAAAGGCACTATCGGGCATTAATGTGTTTGAAAACTGTATCACTGCATATGCAGGGGCAACACTTGCAGCTGTAAGTAAAGTTGCACTTGAAGAATCACTTACAAGATTTGAATTTGCAGCAGGTATCCCCGGTACAGTAGGTGGTGCCTTAATAATGAATGCAGGTGCATATGGTGGAGAAATGAAACAGGTAACAGAAGCCGTAAGGTATATCGACCCATCCGGAGAAGAACATGTTGCAACAGGAGCAGAAATGGAGTTCGGGTACAGATATAGTGCTCTTATGGATACCAATTGTATAATTACAGGTGCCTCTTTTGTCCTTGAAAAAGGCGATAGTGATGAAATTCGTGAAAAAATGGCAGAGCTTTCATATAAGCGCAAGGAAAAGCAACCGCTTGAATATCCAAGTGCCGGCAGCACATTTAAACGACCTACAGGATATTTTGCAGGTCAACTTATAGAAACTACAGGACTTAAAGGTTATTCAATTGGTGGAGCACAAGTAAGCGAAAAGCACGCAGGCTTTATTATAAATAAGGGAAATGCAACAACAAAGGATATAACAGACCTTATTTCATACGTTCAGGAAAAGGTTTATGAAAAACATAATGTTTTTCTTGAACCAGAGGTAAAATACTGGAGTGATTAATTGTGAAATTTTTAATTGTAACAGGAATGGGCGGAGCAGGGAAAACACAAGTTATCCACGCCCTTGAAGATATTGGATACTATTGCATAGATAATTTTCCGATAGTTTTTCTTGAAACCTTTGCAAAAATGTGTGCAGTAGATAATAAATTTGAAAATGTTGCAATAGTTGTGGATATAAGAGGCGGAGAATCGCTTAAGGAAATAGGAAATTCACTTAAAGCACTAAAAAAGAATTCAATTAATTACGAAATTCTTTTCCTTGAAGCTGATGAAGAAGTTATTATTAAGAGATATAAAGAAACAAGAAGAACACATATTCTCGCACCAAACGGAAGCATTGAATGTGGAATTGCTCTTGAAAGAGAACAGCTTTCCTTTTTGCGCGGAGAAGCAAGTCGAGTGATTGATACGTCTAATCTTTTAACAAAAGAGTTGAAAAGTACTATATTCGAGCTTTACGGAAACGGCGATAAAAACGAATATTTTAAAATTGAACTACAGTCTTTCGGCTTTAAATATGGTCTGCCGCGTGATGCCGATTTGGTTTTCGATGTTAGATTTCTTCCTAATCCATATTATGTTGAAGAATTAAAAGAGCATAACGGAACTGAAATTCAGGTTTTTAATTACGTAACGGATAATGATATAGCACGTTCTTTTATAAAAAAACTTGAAGATATGCTTTTAATGCTTATGCCGCAGTATATAGAAGAGGGGAAAAATCAGCTTGTTATATGCTTCGGTTGCACAGGAGGACGCCACAGAAGTGTGGCTGTTTGTGAATCAATTGCAAAAATCTTAAAATCCAATGGTTATAACACCGTTATACGTCACAGGGATATGATAAAGGACTGATATATATGGTTAAATCGTTTTCTGCTGAAGTGAAAAACGAATTATGTGAATTATATATACAAAGCTCGAAAGAGGCTTCTTCAGAGCTTGCGGCAATGCTAATCTTTGGCGAAAATGAAGATAAGGGTGATGTTGTTGTTAAAACACAGCACGCAGAGATAGCGGCAAGGCTTCAGGTTTTATTTAAAAAATCAATCAATAAAGAAATAAATATAGATGTTTTAGAGAAAAAATCAGCTTATCTTATCCGCATTCCAACAGAGATGACTGAGGAACTTGGCGTTTATATTTCAGAAGACGGAGAAATTTCTCTTGACGAGGATATTTTTCAATCAGGAGAAGATAAAAGGGCCTTTTTAAGGGGTGCATTTATAGTCAGTGGAACTATTGCTGATCCTGAAAAAACCTATTCGTGCGAATTTTTCACATATAATGAATATATGGCTCAGCTGGCGCTTGAGCTTTTAGAGGAGTTTGATTTGCACGCCAATTTGGTTAAAAGAAAAAATTACTACGTTGCATATATGAAAGACAGCACATCTATCAGCGACTTTTTAAGCGTTGTAGGAGCACATAAAAATATGATGGAATATATGAATGCGTATATTCAAAAAACTTTGAGCAATAAAATTAATCGTCAGAACAATTGTCAGATTGCAAATTTAGGAAAAACAGTAAATGCTTCTGTAAGACAGAGAGGTGCAATTGAAAAGATAATTGATACGCCTGCATGGGACAAGCTTGATGAAGAAACAAAAATACTTGCACAGATAAGGCTTGAATATCCCGACGACAGCCTTGAGCAGATAGGTAAACGTATGCAGCCACCCGTAAGCAAAAGTATTGTAAGCAGAAGACTCAATAAAATAATTGAAAAGGCAGAGAATTAACAGATGTTTACTCATTTACATTTACATAGTGAATATAGCTTGCTCGATGGAATGTGCCGTATTTCAGAACTTCCCAAAAAGGCAAAAGAGCTTGGACAGACTGCCGTAGCTCTTACTGACCATGGCGTTATGTATGGCGTTGTGGATTTTTATAAAGCCTGTAAAAAAGAGGGAATCAAGCCGATTATAGGATGTGAGGTATATACAACTCTTAATCATCTTGAAAAAGGCGGCGGAAGAGAAGAAAACGGAACGAACCATCTTATTTTGCTGTGCAAAAATAAAGAAGGTTATGATAATCTAATAAGAATAGTATCTGCAGGCTTTGTGGATGGCTTTTATTACAGACCGCGTGTTGACCGCAGTGTGCTCGAAAAATATAAAGGTGGATTAATTGCACTTTCAGCCTGTCTTGCGGGCGAAATACCAAAAGCACTTTTAAATGGAAATTACGAATACGCAAAAAAGGTTGTGGAAGATTATAAAGAGCTTTTTGATGAGTTTTATATAGAACTTCAGGACCATGGAATTGAAGAACAAAAAAGACTGAATCCGCTGCTTGTAAAGCTTGCAAAGGAAACGGACACACCACTTGTTGCAACAAACGACGTTCATTACTTATCGCGTGAAGATGCACACAATCAAGACGTTTTAATATGTATTCAAACGGGAAAAACACTTGACGACGAAAACAGAATGCGATTTGAAACGGATGAATTTTACTTAAAAAGCGAAGATGAGATGAAAGCACTTTTTCCATATGCAAAAGAGGCAATAGAAAATACGCAGTTAATTGCTGATAAGTGTAATTTTGAATTTACATTTGGAGAAAGGCATTTGCCATCATATCAGGTGCCCGATAATATGGACCACTTTGATTATCTTACAATGCTTTGTGAAAACGGTCTTAATGAAAGATATGATGAAATTACAGATGAATTAAAAGAAAGACTTTCGTATGAGCTTGGCGTTATAAAGTCGATGGGCTTTACAGATTATTTCTTAATTGTGTGGGACTTTATTAACTATGCAAAGAAAAACGGCATTCCCGTAGGAC
This sequence comes from Clostridia bacterium, assembly GCA_017505525.1. Classification (GTDB taxonomy): domain Bacteria; phylum Bacillota; class Clostridia; order UMGS1883; family UMGS1883; genus UMGS1883. Next base: position 88,424 of record JAFVPB010000044.1, on the reverse strand, counting down.
CAGGAAGAGGTAGTGCGGCAGGAAGCCTTGTTTCGTATGCGCTGAGAATAACAGATATCGAGCCTATTCGTTTTAATCTTATTTTTGAAAGATTTCTTAATCCCGAGCGTGTTAGTATGCCCGATATCGACGTTGACTTTTGCCCGAAGAGAAGAGCAGAGGTTATCAATTACGTTATAGAAAAATATGGTGCAGAAAACGTTAGCCAGATTGGTACATTCGGCACAATGAAAGCACGTGGTGCTATAAGGGATTGCGGAAGAGTTCTTGGAATGCCTTATAATGATGTGGATGTTGTTGCTAAAATGGTTCCTATGGAGCTTGGGATGACAATTGATTTGGCTCTTGAAAATCCAAAATTGAAAGAAGCGTATAATTCTTCTGCCGATACAAAAACACTCATTGATACTGCGCGTGCAGTTGAAGGACTTCCGCGCAATATAGGCACGCATGCCGCAGGCGTTGTTATAGCTGGTAATCCGGTTTCAACATACGTTCCGGTTCAAAGAAGCGAAGATATAATTTCCACACAGTTCACAAAGGATACCGTGGAGGAACTTGGTCTTCTTAAGATGGACTTTTTGGGCTTAAGAAACCTTACGGTTATTGAAGACACCGTTAAAATTGCGGCAGAAGATGGAATAAATATAGATATCAATAACATAGATTATAACGAACCTAAGGTTTATAAAATGATATCCGAGGGTGATACCGACGGAGTTTTTCAGCTTGAAAGCGGCGGAATGAGAAACTTTATGAAAAGGCTTGAACCGCAGAATATAGAAGATATCACAGCAGGTATTGCTCTTTACAGACCGGGTCCTATGGACTTTATTCCCGCATATATTAAAAATAAAATGTCGCCTGAAAACATTGTTTATAAGCATCCGCTTTTAAAGGATATTCTTGAAATGACGTATGGATGTATTGTATATCAGGAACAGGTTATGCAGATAGTTCGTACTCTTGCAGGTTTTTCTATGGGAAGAGCAGATGAGGTTCGCCGCGCTATGAGTAAGAAAAAAGCAGCTGAAATGCAACGCGCAAGGCAAAGCTTTATTTATGGCGAGGATAATGAAGATGGTTCAGTGCGTTTTGTTGGATGTATCCGTAACGGTATTGATGAAAAAACGGCTGAAAGCATATTCGATGATATGGATGCTTTCGCGCAGTATGCTTTTAATAAAAGCCATGCAGCGGCATATTCTTACGTAACGTATCAAACGGCATATCTTAAGTGTATGTATCCAGCACAGTTTATGGCGGCTTTAATATCGAGTGTTATGGGCAACACCAACAAAGTTGCATCATATATAAACAACTGTGCATATAATGGAATAAATGTGTTGCCACCTGATATAAACAAAAGCAGGGCTGATTTCAGCGTTGTGGGAAATGAAATCAGATTTGGTCTTACCACAATTAAAAACGTTGGAGAAAACTTTGTTAAAGCGCTTGTGGCTGAGCGCGAAAAGAACGGAGAATTCAAAAGCCTGCGTGATTTTGTTTCAAGAATGATAACAGAACTTAATAAGCGCAGTGTTGAATGCCTTATCAAAAGCGGTGCATTTGATTCTTTGGATGGCACTCGTGCGCAAAAGCTTGCCGTTTATGAAGAAATTATTGATTCAGAATCCAGAGCAGGAAAAAATAATATTGCTGGGCAGTTTACTTTCTTTACTACAGAAGAAGAAACTACTGATGTTTTTCCAAATAAGGTTAACGATTATACAAAGCGCGAACTTTTAAATATGGAAAAAGAGGTTGCGGGAATATATCTTTCGGGGCATCCGCTTGATGAATACCGTTTAAAAATTGAATCTCTTGGATATGCTAAATGCGGAGAACTTGCTGAAGCACAGGAATTTGATTATAACGACGGCGATAATATCACGGTTTGCGGAATTATATCGCAGAGAAGAGATAAGCTTACACGCTCGAATACCAATATGGCGTTTTTAACAATAGAGGATTTTACAGGAAGTGTCGAGGTTATAGTTTTCCCGAAAATACTTGCAAAAATAGATTCAATCGTCAGTGAGAATTCTATAGTAGTAATTAGCGGAAGGCTTGATATTAAGGAAGATGAAAATGCAAAAATTATTCTTGAGGCAGCATCCATATTTAATGCTGATGAAAAGATTTTGAGCCTGAACCTTGTTGGAGATAACATTTATAAGCTTGATTCAATAAAAAATATTGTTGTGCGCCACAGGGGAGTTTGTCCTATAGAAATTAACTGTGATCTTGGTATTATTACGTCAAGTGTAACGTGCGACGGAAGTGATGAATTAGCAACCGAAATTAACAGTTTATTAGGAAATAATGTTGCTTTTTTAAAAAAATAGTTGCATATTAATAAAAAATGGTGTATTATAAGTGCATTGCGTCTTGAAAATACAGGTTTATCTATGAAAGGATAAGAAATTATGTGGACATCAGTATATATGGCTCAGTGCCTTGAAAAGGCGAATGAGCTTAGAAAGTCTATCGAGGAAAATGGAATAATAGTTATGCTGAAAAAAATATGCACGACAGATAATTCAGAAAATAACTGTTACGAAATTCTTGTTCCAAGAGCTGAGCTTGAAAAAGCACTTGAAATTATAATAGCAGCATAAAAGCAAAAATAGTATGTAAAATGAATTTTTACATACTATTTTATTTTTTAATCAAACTTGAAAATATCCTTCATTTATAATATAATGAATTCAATAATTTAAACAGTTAAAATTGAAGTGCTAGAAAACAGGATTTTGAGCTGGATTTGATTTAAACCTATAATGATTGTCGAATGTTGTCGAAAGGAAAAATAACTATGAAAAGAATAATTGCAATTACCATGATTTTATTCATACTTGCAGTAAATCAGTTAGCTTGTGCATCTGAAGAAAGCTTTATCGTTGATGCTTCGGCTTGCAATGAAATAAAAATTGAGAAGATATACAACAACGGTAGTCCGAGCCCTGGGTCAACATTTTGGAATTGCAGCTACACAACCACTGATGCAAGCGAGATGAAATTTATAGTTGATTTCATTAATACTATGAAAATAGTGCCAGATGACGTAGCTCATCGTTGTAGTGATATCTCCCCTGTATGTATAAATATTGATGATACTTTTGAGGCTATATTGCATATCCCTTGCGGAATGTGCAATATAAACGGCAAGTTTTATATGTTTGACAAGGATAAATATGATGCTTTTATGGATATGATATATGGTTTTAAAGTCAAAAAGGGCATTGAAATTTCATATTATAACAGCGGGAACTATGGTGAATTTTATTCGCCTTTGAAAACAGGATACTATACTTACTTTACAACAGATAAGACGGAGATTGAAGAAATACAAAAGTGCATTTCTGATATAAAATTTGCTCCTGTTGACGGAGGGTTTGCAACTAACGGGGGAGAAAGTTTTACAATTTCTGTCAAGGATGATAAAGAAGTCTATTTTTATCTTAGTAGCGTTCTTGACGGGAAATGGTTGTGTTATTTTAATGGTGATTGCTATTCTTTTAGTATTGAAGAGTGTCGAAAACTTGAAGAACTGGTGTTTGAGTACAAGTCAAAAGATGAAATTAAAGTATATTTAAACAACCAAAGGATAAAGTTCTATAACGGTCCTGTTATTGTAAATAACAGAGCACTTGTGCCTGCCGAAAACATAGCTAAAGCATTGGGGTTATATGTAAGCGGTGGAGATGAAAGTATTAGATTTGAAGAAGATGGTAATGTTTGTGTTTTTTTACCGGGAGAAAATGTTGTAATTGAAAACTCTTCTCAAAAGCCAATAGACACAGGATGTCGGATTATGAAAGGAATAGCAATGACTCCTGTAAGACATGTTGCTGAATTTTTTGGATATGATGTGAAGTGGGAAAACAACTCAGTTTACATTACATCAAGATAGCTTTTTAGTCCCAACACGAAACGAACTACTGCTAAAAAACTTGGCATCTAGATTATACAGTCTTTATAAAGTTTGATATACATGGGACAAAAGCCTTCCCCTTGAGGGGAAGGGGGACCGCTTGCGGTGGATGAGGTGGAAAGATGATAATATTAATTACAGGTGCATCACATACAGGTAAAACTGTTTTGGCACAGAAATTACTTGAAAAATATAAATATCCTTATCTGTCAATAGACCATTTGAAAATGGGATTGATTCGTAGCAAACAAACTGACCTTACGCCTATGAGTGAGGATGTAGAACTCACAAAGTATTTATGGCCTATTGTCCGTGAAATAATTAAAACTGCTATAGAAAATAATCAAAATTTGATTGTAGAGGGATGTTATATTCCTTTTGATTGGGAAAAAGATTTTGAAAATGACTATCTAAAAAATATCAAATATTACTGTCTTGTAATGAGCGAAAACTATATCAAGAATCATTATAAAGATATAACAAAGTACGCGCGTGTGATTGAAAATCGTTTGAACGATGAAGATTACACAATGGAAAGTGCTATTGAGGAAAACAGTTTGATTTTGGAACTGGCAGAAAAACACAATGTTCATTATATACTTATTGATGATAAATATAGTGTAAATGTTGATTTAGAATATTAACACCTCATCAGTCACTTCGTGACAGCTTCCCCTCAAGGGGAAGCCTTTGAAAAAACATATTTTTTTGTCCCTAACTTGACAAAATCATATAAAGATTGTCGAATTTTGGCGAAAGGAAGTGCGGATATGAAAAAAATTAAAATATCTGTTTTGATTATAATATCAGCATTTGTATTATTTTGGATTAGTTCAATTGCTATGTGCGAATATAATACATATAAATATGGTGAAATTTTTAGAAATACTAAAATACACGATATTGGCGGTGAAGGATATTTAGATGATTGCAATATAAAAGTTTTAAAATATAACAATGATTATGCTGAAGTATATGCGGTTTTTGCAAATGACTTGAATGAAGTTGGTTTACTTTACTACTTTATAAAAAATGATGATGGTAATTGGATTTTTGATTATTATGATGCTGTATATTCAAAGACAGGGAATGCAGATGGGTTTATTTGGCCGTATGGAAGATAAACGCATTTTATCCTTAACTTGATATGAACTGCTGATAACTAACATTGGCATCTAGATTATACAGTCTTTATAGTAAGAGTGCTGAATGGTGTTTAAAGAGGACAAGCTACCAAAGATGCAAATGGAAAGAAAATATAATCAAAGAAGAATGAGCTCTTTAGCGATTGAGACGAAAGGGGGATTATTATATGTCAGTGAAAATAGTCATGGGAGAAGAAAAGCTTGTTTTTTCTCCTCCTATCAATGAAGAAACAAAAAAATGGGGAGTATATGCTATCCCCAGAATGTGGCGCAATATTGACGGTAGGCTTATTATCCGATTTAATGGTGAAATTGATTGCGGTGACACTGATAATATGCAGGTGGTGCCGAATTTGTATTACGCATCTGATGACAATGGTGACACATGGTACTTTGTTGAAGACGGTGAAAGTGAATTTGATATAGGAATTTTAAACGGAATTGATAATCCTTACATAGAGACTGAAGAATCAATTATTGCTTTTCGTGAAAAGAAAAATTTAAATGCTATAGAAGGCGTTAAGGCGCAAAAAGAATTCTTATACCCCACAAAAGAAGCGATAATGAAAAGTTACAGATATGGAGATATTCCGGATACATCCAAAGGATTTGAAATACTCGAATATGCAAACAAAGACAGCGAACCAAAGATTTATCCCGTGAAAATAGATTTTCCTGAGAGAGAAATTCTGGTTAACACGAAAGGTAATACTGAAGCTGGTTTCGTTGATGTTGAAGAAAGAATGAAGCAATGTATTTTTAAAAATCCATACTTCGGTTCTGTAATTAAACTTGCCGATGGTTCTTTGGGCGCTTATGCATACGGTCAGCATCCGGATGTTTCTGACCATTATTGCGGAGTTGCATATTTGCTCGCTTCAGAAGATGGCGGACACACATGGAAAAAGAGGGGCACCATAGCAAAAAGTGTTGATTTGCCTTATGGATATACAGGCGATGGTCAGGAAGCTTCGATAGACATAACACCTAGTGGAATAATTATATGCGCAATGCGAATGGATTTGTGTACTGATGTTGAGCCGTTTGGTACCGCTGTCTGCATTTCGGAAGATAATGGATATACATGGTCGAAACCCGAAATTATTTCTGATGAAAGCGTAACGCCACATGTGGTTGCACTTGATAACGGCGTTGCTGTTGTTGTCTATGGAAGACCGGGTGTTCACTTCAAGATTTCGGAGGATAACGGAAAAACATGGAGTGGGCCTTACAGCATTATAGGGAAAACCTTGAAAGAATGCAGGGCAGAAGGCCTTGAAGATTTTGATGCCAAATTTGGAAATTCGATAAGTTACAGCAACACTTTCGTAGACAAAATCAGTGAAGATACATTTATAGTTCTGTATAATAATCTGAAATATGTTGATGACGATGGCTTGTGTCATAAGGCAGCCTTTGTAAGAAGAATTAAAATTAAAAAAAACAATTCATAAATTACACAAAGGAGAGGTTTTATGACTAAAACTAAAAAGATTATAATAGGATTGTTAATTGCAGTTGTTTCTGTTTTAGCAGTTTTTAAAGTATTATCTGTTTTAGAATTGTTTAGTTTGTTTGTAGAACAGAAACCTCCTCAAATTACAGAGGGTGAATTTCCTTTTGTTGTTGAATATGAAATTGCTGGCGAAAGATACATAATTGAAGATACGGTTGTGTGCTCATTTGACGGATATGACCATTCGGCATGGTTTGCTAAACCAAGAACATGGAATGAGCATTTGAAAAGCGGAGACGAAGACAAACGAATTATTTTACACGAAGAAAATAATTATTCTGTACTAACACCAGGAAGATTAAACGAACAATCAAGAGTTGTTTTGAATTATGGTAGTGGAGCATATTATATGGGTGACAAAACCAACTCAAGAAGTATGATATATGCTAAGCCGTTTTTCTATTATTCTGAAAGATATAAAACTGATGAAAAAACAACATATAATACAGGGGAAAAGCTTTCTGAGAAAGAACTGGAAAAACACTTTGGTATTAGGATAATAAGATTTGATTTTAGTAAACCGATAAAGAATAAATTTAAATAATTTTTTTGTCCCGGTCTTGACAAAAGTCGAATTGTGTCGAATATTAGGAAAAGAGGAGAATTAATATGTTTGATATTTCAAAAGTAGATGGGAATTTTACGATTGAAACAGAAATAGATAAAAATGATATTAAGTTTTATAAAATTGATGAGGCTCCATTTAAAGTTTATGGAGTTTTCAAAGAAAACGGTAAATATAGGCGAATGCCTGAAGGTGTTGCCAAAAGTGTAAGTGAAGGAGTATATGCTCTTCATTCAAATACTGCTGGTGGTAGAGTAAAGTTCGTTACAGACAGTCCTTACATAGCTATTCATGTTAAAATGGATGGTTTAGGGAAAATGCCTCATTTTGCACTAACAGGTTCCATAGGATTTGATTTGTATATTGATAATTATTATGCAAAAACATTTGTTCCACCGTTTGATATTAAAGATGAATATGAAAGCATCTTTGAACTTGAGAAAAAGGAACGACGGGAAATAACAATTAATTTCCCTTTGTATTCCAATGTTTGCGAGTTGTTTATCGGTTTGCAGGACACTGCTTATGTATCAGAAGCTGCAGCATATAAAAATGATAAACCGATTGTATATTACGGTTCATCAATAACACAGGGTGGATGTGCATCAAGGCCGGGAATGAGCTATCAAGCGATTGTTTCGAGAACTTTTAATTACGATTACATAAATCTTGGTTTTTCAGGAAATGCAAGGGCAGAAGATGAGATGATTGAATATATCAAGAATTTAGATATGTCAATTTTTGTTTATGATTACGATCATAATGCTCCCACCGTTGAGCATCTTGAAAAAACTCACGAAAAAATGTTTAAGGCAATAAGAAAGAAGAACCCGCTTTTGCCTGTGATAATGATGTCTCGACCAAAACATTTTTTAACCGATGATGAAAGAATAAGACGAAGCATAATTGAAACAACATATCGTAATGCGGTTTTATCTGGCGATAAAAATGTATATTTTATTGACGGAGAGGCACTGACTGAACTTTGTAAAGATTCGGGAACTGTAGATAATTGCCATCCAACAGATTTTGGATTTGCGTCTATGGCCAAAGCATTGACAGATGTTATTGGTCGCTATAACCTCTAATCTGTTTGCAAAAAGTTCTGCTATGTTTCACTTGTGACAAATTTCAAAAATTAAAAGAATAGTTTGCCGATAATAAATATTTACATATCGGGCAGGAAAATCTAATATTCCTGCGGGTTCTAGAGAAAAGTGCTTAAGGAAAATACAGTGAAAATTCAAGAAAAAATAATAGGTCCTATTATGCCTTGGCATAACAAGGTTCTCCGAAATATAGAAATCTTTGATTTCGTTATATTTCGTGATGGTTCTTATTATTCACTGTTCGCCTGACTTGACACGAACTATTGCGTTGCATAAGCAACGCAACGATATAAATTCCTGACGGAATTTGCGATATATCCTTGCGAATGCGATATGCCTAAAGGTGCGATATGTCCCTTCGGGACGAGAAAAGGGAATTTATATTATATCGCAACGGAGCAAAGCGGAGTTATATCGCATTTGAACGGAGTGAAAATATATCGCACGAACAGAGTGAGTATATCGCCAAAATAAGTTGCATCTAAACCTTATGTGTCGCAATACTGAAAAACACAGGCATCTAGATTATACGGTCTTTATAGTCGGAATTTGCAGAAAAATATATAATTAACACGAGGTGACTTTTATGAAAAAAACAAAAATGCTAATAATCGTTATTGGAATGATTTTTACTTTGTTTATTTGTACTTCGGTTGTATTTGCGGATGTTAAACCAGATGTAGTAGTAAGTTTACAAATCGATAATCCGATCATGGAGATAAATGGCAAAGAAACAGAATTTGATATTGGTAGAGGAACAAAACCAATAGTAATGAATGGTCGCACATTAGTTCCAATTAGAGCAATAATAGAGGCTTTTGGTGGGACTGTAGATTGGGATGGGGGCACCCAAACTGTTTTATTAACTATTGAAGATGATACTATAAAGTTAGTTGTTGACAGTAATACGGCATATTTGAATGATAATGCAGAAACTCTAGATGTGGCACCTACTGTTATAAATGGGCGTACGATGCTTCCTATCCGTTTTGTGGCAGAAAGATTTAATTTAAATGTTTCGTGGGACCCAAATACGCAAAGAGTAAAAATAGATAACAAGCACAATACGGAAAAATTTGACACAATAGGAAATAATGTCGTCAATGTGAAAGAGGACCAAAACTATAACGACCAGGATAATGCCATAAGCAAGGAGATTACACACTATGATAAATTCTATTTTGAAATTGAAGATAATTTAAAATCATATAGTTTAAATACAGAGTGTATTATTGACATTGACGAATGCAATGTTTATGTTCCTGTTGTTGATGCGGGTAAAATTGCCCCTTTTGTAAAAATTCAGGAAGTAGTTGTAGGTAATTCGGTAGAATTTGTTATAAATAAGAGTAATGAATTTTGTTCTATAAAACCAATTAAAATTCTCGATGATTTAAATGGCATTCAAAAATATGATGCACAGATAGAAGAAGACGAAAATATAAATATTACCACGATGCTCTTGTATGAAAATAAATGGTATACTACCATCGAGTCCTTGTTTGCATATGGTGACGATGTGCGAGTTTATCTACCTAACCATAAATACGCTATTTCGAACGATGGGGATGTTGTTTGTTATGACCACGTTAAAGTAGAAATTGACTCATTTCATTTTAAAAACACTTTGGAGTATATGAAAAAGGAATATGTTGAATATTATAGAGAAAGACCGGAATATGAATCCAATTATGACGAAAATTCCACTACATATGATGATGCAGATTATTGCGAAGAGTTGTTAGAAAATTACGAATTCTATGAATCTGAGTATTTTAGCGAATATCAAGAATGGATTTTAAACGGATTCGTGATTGACAATGCTTTGTGGGATGCAGAATTTAATTTAAAAGGGAAAAAGCAAAAATTTGATTGGAATATGAGCACCGAATTCTTATCACCAAACACTATTGTTACTACCCGATTTGAAAAATTTCCTATGAAAGAGTTTTATGATGTGGAGAGTTCATACTTAGAAGATTTGTTCAAAGGCATATTTATAAAAGCATACATAGAACCTTTAGAAGAAAAGTATGACAAAAACTCTACAGAGTTTCAGATAGCATGTGTGAAGGCTATAAACGATTTTGTGTGTATGGTGTATACATATGACTACGAGAAGGCAAACAGTAACTCGTTTGACAGAAGCTCTTTTATATGGACGTATAAAGGTGTTTGTGGGGATTACATGCAAATCACAAAGGAATTATTAGATTTCTTGTCAATACCAAATATCATATGTTATGGGGAAGTAGATGGTCTAGGACACGAATGGAATGTGGTGTATATAAATGGTATGGGATATCATTTGGATGTTACTTGGAATGATACGGATTTATCTAGCGGTGTTTGCTATAAGTATTTTCTCATAGGGGAAGAACAAATAAAAAGATCTAGAACTATTAATTATTATTCAGGTTCTCTAGATACAGATGTAGCAGATCGAATAAGCAGAAAGAAGAATTTGGATATTTCATTCCTAAAAATAAGTAGATAAAAGAATAGAATATAAGGGAGGGAGCAGTTGTCTTAATAAATGATTTGGGTTTAAAGCATAAAAAGGTTTGCATCTAAACCTTATGCCTCGCAATCAATAAAAATCATGGCATCCAGATTATACAGCCTTTATAAAACAATAAAAAAGCGATAGTTAAAATTTTTGATTTTAACTATCGCTTTTATGCTTCTCTTTATCTGTGAAAAGTTCCTTGCACGATGCTGCAAGACCTGCAATTGATTGAATTTCTGATGGAATAATAATTTTTGTTGATTGTCCGTCGGCAATTTTTTAAGACTTTCATGTGATTTTATAGCAATATATTTTTTTGAATGGTTTGCTTCGTTAATTCTTCTGACACTCTCTGCTTTTAAGATTGATTCGCGGCGTTCACGCTCTGCTTTCATCTGTTTTCCCTGGTGTTCTGAATTTCCTTGGGAGGAATAATGTTTTTCAATTCAACTCGATTAACTTTAATTCCCCAGGGGTCGGTTGCTTCATCAAGGATTGCACGCATTTTTGTGTTGATTATATCACCTGAGGTAGGTGTGTCATCCATTCTATAGAGCGAAGTTTAACAGTGCCTTGCGGTAAAGAGATAAAAATAAAATTTTCTTCAATAAAAAGAGCTTTTTTTGTAAAAATATAGTTGTTTTTTTTTGCAATATATTATATAATACAATAGATAGTGTGCCGAAATGGTACATATGATAAAAATGCTTTACGAGGACATTTATATGCTAAGAACTGTTTACGATATAAAATCAATACTCGAGCGTGATCCTGCGGCAAGAAATGCCTTTGAGGTTATATTCCTTTATCCGGGCTTTCATGCAGTTCTCATGCACCGCCTTGCGCACAGACTATATAAATGGAGATTAAGATTTATCCCAAGGCTTATTTCACAGCTTTCAAGATTTTTTACTAAAATAGAAATTCATCCGGGAGCAACGATAGGAAAAGGCCTTTTAATAGATCACGGCTGCGGAGTTGTAATCGGAGAAACTACAGTTATAGGAGATGACTGCACAATATATCAGGGAGTTACACTTGGCGGTACAGGAAAGGATACCGGAAAGCGTCATCCAACATTGGGAAACAATGTAATGGTGGGGGCAGGTGCAAAAATACTTGGGCCGTTCAAAGTTGGCGACAACTCAAAGGTGGCTGCAAATGCCGTTGTTCTTACAGAAATAGAAACCGACAGCACTTGTGTTGGCGTTCCTGCAAGAGTGGTAAAACGCGGCTCTAAGAGAGTTAACGACCTTGACCAGGTTCACATTCCCGACCCTGTAAGTCAGGAATTTTGCAGGCTTCAGGCTAAAATTGATAAACTAACAAAAGAGATAGAAGCATTAAAGACAGACGGAAGAAAGGATTGATGTTATGAAGCTTTATAATACGCTTACACGCCAGAAAGAAGAATTCAAACCTATAACTCCGGGTGAGGTGAAAATGTATTCATGTGGACCTACCGTATACAATTATTTTCATTTGGGCAATGCCCGTCCTTTTATAGTATTTGATTGCCTTCGTCAGTTTTTTGAATACAGAGGATATGAAGTGAAATTTGTTCAGAATTTCACAGATGTTGATGATAAACTCATAAATAAAGCGCGTGAGGAAAACTCAACTGTTCCTGAAATAGCTGAAAAATATATAAAAGAATATTTTATAGATGCTGAGGCTCTTGGAATAAAGAAAGCAACGGTTCATCCAAAGGCAACAGAAAATATTGATGCAATTATAGAAACAGTTCAGACGCTTATTGATAAGGGACACGCCTACGAGGTGGACGGAGATGTTTATTTCTCTGTTGAAAGCTATAAGGATTATGGTAAACTCAGCCAGCAAAAGCTTGACGACCTTGAAACAGGAGTAAGAAAAGAGCTTGACGATAAAAAGCATCATCCAATGGATTTTGCATTGTGGAAAAAGCGCAAAACAGAAGACGAAATCGGTTGGGAAAGCCCTTGGGGAATTGGCAGACCCGGTTGGCATATTGAATGTACCGCTATGGTTAACCGTTATCTCGGGCATACAATCGATATTCACAGTGGCGGATTTGATTTGATTTTCCCGCATCACGAAAACGAAATAGCACAGAGCGTGTGTGCAAACGATGCACCGTTTGCTAACTACTGGATGCACAATGGCTTTATTAATGTAAATAACGAGAAAATGTCGAAATCTCTTGGAAATTTCTTTACAGTTCGTGATATTGCTGAAAAATATGATTACGAGGTTATCAGATTCTTTATGCTTTCAGCTCACTACAGAAGCCCTATAAACTTCTGTGATGAACTTATGGATGCAGCAAAGAACGGACTTGACAGAATATACAACTGTATTGATAATCTTGAATTCATATATGATAAAGCAGAAAGCGCAGGTCTTAATGATGAAATTAAGGCGTATATGGATTCAATGCGTGATAAGTTTATAGCTGCAATGGAAGACGATTTAAATACTGCCGATGCAATTTCTTCAATATTCGAAGCTGTAAGATTTGCAAACAGTACCGAAAAACCTTCACAAGAAGATATTGAATATATGAAGAATATGATACTTGAGCTTGGCGGAGTTTTGGGCCTTCTTAAAAACACAAAGAAGCAATCCCTTGATGAAGAAATTGAAGCTCTTATAGCACAGCGCACAGAGGCTCGCAAAAATAAGGACTGGGCACTTGCAGATAAAATCCGTGATGATCTTAAGGCGCGCGGAATTGTGCTTGAAGACACTCCAGATGGAGTTAAATGGAAAATAGAAAAGTAGGGATAAAAATGCTTTTTAGTGATAAAACACTTTCTTCGGCAGAGTATAATCCTTTAGCGGTTGCATATATTGGTGATACTGTTTACGACCTTTTTATAAGAACAAAGATACTTGAAAAAGGGAATAAACAAGTAACCAATATGCACAAGGAAGCGGTAAAGTTTGTTAACGCATCGGCACAGGCAAAGTGTGTAACGATGATTGAACCATTTTTAACTGAAAAAGAGGTTTATTTGATAAAATGGGGCAAAAATGCAAAAAGTGTTTCGGTACCCAAAAATGCAAACGTTAAAGATTACCATACTGCTACCGGCTTTGAGGTTTTGATTGGAAGCTTATATATATCTAATCAAACGCAACGGTTGAATGAAATTTTAAATATTGCTTATGAAAAAATGTTAAATATATTATAGGAGTGAATTTTTATGTCAAACGTAACAAAATTGCATGCCGACAGAGCAAGAAAATATGCAATAAAGGGCATCTACAATGCAAAATCTGGTCATCCGGGCGGAAGCTTATCAATAGCTGATATTTTATCTGTTCTTTATTTCGAAAAGATGAATATTAACCCCGCAGACCCTAAAGACCCAAATCGCGACAGATTTGTTCTTTCAAAGGGTCATTGCGCGCCCATTCTTTATGCTATACTTGGTGAAAGAGGATATTTCCCGATTGAACAGTGTGAAACTCTTCGCCAGATCGACAGCATTATGCAGGGTCATCCCGATATGAAAGCAATCCCCGGCGTAGATATGTCGACAGGTTCTTTGGGTCAGGGTATTTCAGCTGCAAACGGTATGGCGCTTAGCGCAAAGCTTGATAAAAAAGACTATCGCGTATATGCTATTTTAGGCGATGGTGAAATTGAAGAAGGCCAGGTTTGGGAAGCAGCTATGTTTGCCGCTCACTACAAGCTTGACAATATTACGGCATTCCTTGATTTCAATGGTTTACAGATTGATGGTAACATCACAGACGTTATGGACTCAAATCCTATCGATGAAAAGTTTAAGGCGTTTAACTGGAATGTTATCACTATTGATGCTCACAACTACGATGAAATAAGAAACGCTATTGATGAAGCTCAGAAAACAAAGGGTAAGCCTACTATAATTATTGCCAAGAGCATTAAAGGTAAGGGCGTTTCATTTATGGAAAATCAGGCTTCATGGCATGGAAGTGCTCCTAATGAAGAACAGTATAATCAGGCAATGGCTGAACTTGATGCAGCAATTGCAGAAGATGAAGCAGAATAATTTGAAAGGAATGTGTAACTATGGCTATTGGAGATAAAAAAGCAACTCGTGAAAGCTACGGTATGGCTCTTGCTGAGCTTGGAGGAAAATATGATATTGTTGTAATGGATGCAGACTTATCAAAGTCTACAAAAACAGATACTTTTAAAAAGAAGTTTCCCGAAAGATTTATCAACACAGGTATTGCTGAAGGAAATATGATTTCTACAGCTGCAGGTATAGCTTCAACAGGCAAGGTTGTTTTTGCAAGCTCGTTTGCGATGTTTGCTGCAGGACGTGCTTTCGAACAAATCAGAAACTCTGTTGGTTATCCTAAGCTTAATGTGAAAATCGGTGCAACTCATGCAGGTATTTCTGTTGGTGAAGATGGTGCAACACATCAGTGCCTTGAAGATATCGGTATTATGAGAACTATCCCCGGTATGGTAATCATTAACCCTGCAGATCACGTTGAAGCTATGGCAGCAGTTGAAGCAGCGGTTAAGTATAACGGACCTGTATATCTCAGATTTGGTCGTCTTCCCGTACCGCAGATATTTGATGAAAACGATTATAAGTTTGAAATAGGCAAGGGCGTTCAGCTTGCAGAAGGAAAAGATGCAACAATTGTTGCAACAGGCCTTATGGTTCCTTATGCACTTGAAGCAAGAGAACTTCTTAAAGCAGAAGGTATTGATGCTGCTGTTGTTAACATACATACAATTAAGCCTATCGATAAGGATATTATTGTTAAGGCTGCTAAGAATACAGGTGCTATTGTTACTGCTGAAGAACACAATGTATATTGCGGACTTGGTAGTGCTGTGGCTGAAGTTGTAGCTGAAAATTGCCCTGTTCCCGTTCTCAGAGTGGGCACACAGGATGTTTTCGGTAAGAGTGGTAATCCGTACGACTTATTAAAGGAATACGGACTTTCAGCTGAAAACATTGCAGAAAATGTGAAGAAAGCAATTGAGTTAAAATAAAATGAATAATCTTTTAGAAAAACTAAATGATATGCAACAAAAGGCCGTTACCACAACTGACGGCCCTTTGTTAGTCCTTGCGGGTGCAGGCAGTGGAAAGACGCGCGTTCTTACTCACAGAATTGCATATCTTATTGAAAAGAATAATGTAGCGCCGTGGAATATTCTTGCGATTACATTTACAAATAAAGCGGCGAAGGAAATGGCAGAACGTGTGGAATCACTTATTGGTGAGGCAGCGCAGGATATGTGGGTGCGCACGTTCCATTCGGCATGCGTAAAAATACTCAGGCGCGATATCGATAGAATAGGATATAATCGCAGCTTTAATATAATTGATGCGGACGACCAGAAAAGCCTTGTAAAAGAGTGTCTTAAAGAGCTTCGTTTTGAAGAAAAGGAATTTCCACCAAAAGCAATAATGAGTGAAATTTCCTCTGCTAAGGACAAGCTTTTAACGCCCGCAGAGTATAAAGCGGAGTTTTATACCGATTTCAGAAAAGGGCAAATTGCCCGTATTTACGAGCTTTATCAAAAGAAACTTGAAGTATCAAACGACCTCGATTTTGATGATTTGATTATGCTCACTGTAAGACTTTTTAAAGAAGCCCCCGATGTTTTAACCTATTATCAGAATAAATTCCGCTATATACTTGTAGACGAATATCAGGATACAAATAAGGCACAGAATGAGTTAATTATAATGCTTGCTAAAGAGCACAGAAATCTGTGCGTTGTTGGCGATGACGACCAAAGTATTTATAAATTCCGCGGTGCAGATATAACAAATATTCTTGATTTTGAAAAGGCATTCAGTGATGCATGCGTTATAAGGCTTGAGCAGAATTACCGTTCAACACAGAATATTCTTGATGCTGCAAACAATGTTATTAAAAATAACAGCGGAAGAAAAGGAAAGCGCCTTTGGACAGACCAGGGAAGCGGGCAAAAAATTAACGTGTATAAAGCTGAAGGCGATTACGACGAAGCAGAATTTATTGCAGATAAAATGAATCAACTTAGTCGTGATGGATATAAATATAGCGATATGGCAGTTTTATACAGAGCAAATGCGTCATCGCGCAGCCTAGAAGATGTTTTTATGCGTAAGGCACTTCCGTATCGCGTTCTTTCAGGCTTAAGATTCTACGACCGCAAGGAAATCCGCGATATGATTGCTTACCTAAGGCTTGTAAAAAATCCTCACGATGATTTAAGCTTCAGGCGTATTATAAACACTCCATCAAGAAAAATAGGAAAAGTAACGCTTGATAACTTGAGTGCGGTTGCAACTCGCGAGAATACATCACTTCTTGAAACTATAAAAAATCATCTTGGTGAATTCAGTGATAATTTATGCCAGTTTTATAATCTTATAGCTGAACTTATAGAAGATGCTGAAAAATTATCTATTGATAATTTAGTTGAATCAATTTATGAAAAAACGCGCTACAGAGCATTCCTTGAAACTGACGAGAAAGCTCAGGAGCGTATGGAAAACGTTGGCGAGCTTATAAGTGGCGCCGCAAGCTATGTTGAAACCTCGGAAAATCCAAGCTTTGAAGAGTATATGGATAATCTGGCTCTTGTAAGTGATATAGATAATTACGATGAGGAAATTGATGCTGCAGTGCTTATGACGATGCACTCTTCAAAAGGTCTTGAGTTTCCCGTTGTTTTTATCTGCGGATTTGATGAGGGACTTTTTCCTAGTTCGATGAGTATGTTTAACCCTGAAGAGGTTGAAGAGGAAAGAAGACTTTGTTATGTAAGTATAACAAGAGCGCGTCAGCTTCTTTATATCACTTGCGCATACCGCAGAATGGTTTACGGGAAAACATCACCATATAATCCATCAAGATTTCTTGATGAAATTCCTGCAAGTATCCTTGATGTAACAGACTCGCGTAAAAATGTGACTGAATATACCATTCCGCAAGCAAAGGCAAGCACATATACTCCGGAAAGTTCTTTGTTTGGATTTTCTTCGCAACCCTCACCACCAAAGACTAGTGGAGAGGTGTTTAAAACAGGGGATAGTGTAATTCACAAAAAATTCGGACGTGGAATTATTATTTCCGCTTCTCCCGTAGGAAACGATGTTCATTATGAGATTGCTTTTGAATCTGTAGGAACAAAAAATCTTCTGGGATTGTATGCTAAATTAACTAAGGATGAATGATATTTATGTATAATAAATTTGCTTCTTTATACGACGATTTAATAAATGATGTTGATTACAAAAAATGGGCAGATTATTATTTTAAAATATTTGAGCGATACGGTCTGAAACCACAGCTCGGTTTAGACCTTGGTTGCGGAACAGGGAATATGACAATTGAGTTATCAAAACGTGGAGTAGATATGACAGGCGTTGATATTTCCGAAGATATGCTTATGGTAGCGCGTTCAAAATCAGAGGATGAAAATATATTGTATCTTAATCAGGATATGACGGAATTCGAGCTTTACGGTACTGTAAGCTTTGTTGTTTCAAGTCTCGATTGCATTAACTATATCACTGATAAACGTGATTTATTAAAGGTATTTAAGCTTGTTAATAACTATCTTGATCCGGGCGGATTATTTATTTTTGATATAAATACAGACTATAAGCTTGAGTGTATTTTAGGAGATAATACATTTATTATTGAAAATGAAAATTCATTTTGTGCATGGCAGAATGAATTTGATAAGAAAAGAAAAGTTTGCGATTTTTATCTTACATTCTTTAATAAAAATGGTGAAAATTACACTCGTTTTGATGAAGAACACACAGAAAGAGCATATTCTATAGAAGAAATATCGTGTCTGCTTGAAAAAGCGGGAATGAAGCTTTTAAAGGTTTATGATTCCTTAACCTTTAATTCTCCCAAAAAAGATTCGGAGCGTGTTTTCTTTGTAGTACAGGAGCAGGGGAAATAATTATGGTTACAGTTATCGGTGGCGGTCCTGCGGGAATGATGGCGGCAATATCTGCTGCGGAAAACGGAGCAAAAGTTATTTTAATAGAAAAAAATGATAGAGTTGGAAAAAAACTGCTGATTACGGGTAAAGGACGTTGCAATATAACTAATGCATGCCCTACGGAGGATTTGTTTTTAAATATTCCAACAAATCCGTCGTTTTTATATAGTGCAATATATTCTTTCACAAATTATGACACTATCGATTTTTTTGAAAATCTCGGTGTGAAAACCAAGATTGAAAGAGGAGAAAGAGTTTTCCCTGTGAGTGATAAATCAAGCGATGTTAATAACGCTCTTAAAGATAAAATGCGCCAGCTTGGAATTAAGATTATATATGACAAGATAACAGATATTGTTGTGGAGAAAAACACTGTTAAGGCTATAAAAACCCGAAATAGCTTAATAAATACAGATAGAGTTATTGTAGCTACGGGCGGAATGAGCTACCCGAAAACAGGTTCAGATGGAAACGGATATATCTTAGCACAAAAATGCGGGCATTCGATTGTTGAACCGAAGCCAACGCTTACAGCAGTTGAAACTAAAGAAAAAACCGCACACTTAATGGGGTTGTCGCTAAAAAATGTTTCGCTGACGGTTCTTAATGAAAATGGAAAAACTATATATACAGATTTTGGAGAAATGCTTTTCACTCACTTTGGTTTATCAGGTCCCATTGTGCTTTCTTCAAGCAGCCATATGGGAAGTGAACCGAGTGGAAAAATTATAGAAATTGACTTAAAACCGGCATTAACTGAAAAAGAACTTGACGAAAGAATATTAAGGGATTTTTCAAAGTTTGCCAATAAGGATTTCAGAAATTCCCTTGGGGAGCTGCTTCCTATAAAGCTTATAGATCACATAATTAAGCTTTCCGAAATCGACCCATTCAAGAAAGTAAACAGTATAACAAAAGAAGAAAGAAAAAAGCTTTTAAACACTGTAAAGCATTTGAGGTTTACAGTGAAAAAATACAGACCAATAGATGAAGCAATTGTAACATCGGGTGGAATTAATGTGAAAGAAATTAATTCTTCAACTATGGAAAGCAAACTTGTAAAAGGGTTATTTTTTGCGGGAGAGATTATTGATGTTGATGCATATACAGGTGGGTTTAATCTGCAGATAGCCTTTTCAACAGGCCATTTAGCAGGTGAAAAGGCTGCCATAACGGAAAGGGATGATAATAATGACTAAAGTTGCTATAGACGGACCTGCAGGAGCAGGAAAGAGTACAATATCAAAAAAAATAGCAAAAGAGCTTGGGTATGTGTATATTGATACAGGTGCTATGTACAGAACCGTGGGATTAAAAGCTTGCAGAGAGGGTATAGATACTCTTGATACTAAAGGTGTTATTTCTCTTCTTGATTCACTTGATATTGATATCGTTGCCTCAAGCGGAGAACAAAAAATAATGCTTGACGGGGAAGATGTTTCTTCGTTAATCAGAACTCCGGAGATCTCTATGGCGGCAAGTAATGTTTCAAAAATCCCTGAAGTGAGACAGGCTCTTTTAAAAATTCAGCGCTCACTGGCAAATGATAAAGATGTTGTTATGGATGGACGCGATGTTGCAACGTGTATTCTTCCCGATGCAGAGATAAAAATATTTCTGACGGCATCGGTTGATGCACGCGCTAAAAGAAGATATGATGAATTAATTGCAAGTGGCAAAGAGGTTAATTTTGATGATGTTAAAAACGAGATGATTCAAAGGGACCATAATGATTCAACAAGAGAGGTTTCTCCTCTTAAAATTGATAAAGATGCCACAGTTATAGATACAAGCGATTTGTCGCTTGAAGATTCTATAAATAAAATAACAGAACATGTGAGGAATAATTTAAAATGAATTTATACGGAGTTTTAACTAAAACCTTGAAGGGTATATTTTCTGTTTTTATGATTTTTAAGGTTAAAGGAACACAGAATATCCCAATCGATGGAGCATTTTTACTCTGCGCTAATCATCACAGTAATATGGATCCTGTGCTGATTGCAGCAGGTTGCAAAAGAAAACTTACATTTATGGCGAAAGAAGAACTTTTTAAGGTGCCCGTTTTAGGAAGCTTTGTTAAAGCTTTTGGAGCTTTTCCTATAAGACGTGGAAAAGGCGATGCCGGTGCAGTAATGGCGACGCTTAAGATTCTTAATCGCGGTGGAGCCACACTTATTTTCCCCGAGGGTAAAAGAATAAAAAGAGGCACTCGTATAGATGTTAACCCCGGAATTGTTAAACTTGCAATGCGATCGGGAGTTCCAATTTTACCTGCAAACGTAGGTAGAAGGACCGTTACGTTCCTCGAACCTATTGACTACAGTAAATATGCTGATTCTCAGGAAGATAGTGAGTTAATTAAAAAATTAACAGATGAATTAATGGATACAATATATAACTCATAGGTGGTGCAAAGGTGTCGGATTTAAATGTTACTGTTGCAAAGTGTGCGGGCTTTTGTTTCGGAGTTAACCGTGCGGTAACAATCACACAGGAAGGTATTAACTCAGGAAAAAAAATAGCTACTTTAGGCCCTATTATACATAATAAATTTGTTGTTGACGAATTTGCGAAGCAGGGCGTCAGAATAATAAATTCTCCGCTTGAGGCAAATGAGGATGAAACAGTTGTTATCCGTAGTCATGGTGTAACAAAACAAGAACAAAGTCAGCTTGAAGAAAGAAAAATCGATTTTATTGATGCAACATGTCCATTTGTTAAAAAAATTCATAATATAGTCAGCGAAGCTCACGAAAAAGGTAGTGTTATAATTATTATCGGTGATAAAAATCATCCTGAGGTAATAGGTATAAATGGATGGTGTGATAATTCTGCATTTATTGTAAAAAACGAGGAAGAAGCCGAAAAATTACCTTTTTTTGACAAAAAAGATGTGTGCATTGTTGCACAAACAACTTTTGAGCGAGAAATATGGAAAAAAATCACGAAAATTTTAAAAAACACTTGCCAAAGTGCTATGTTTTTTGATACAATATGTTCTGCTACGAATGAAAGGCAGAAATATGCTGCTGAGCTTGCAAATATAAGTGATGTTTTTATAGTTGTAGGAGGAAAGCACAGTTCCAATACAAAAAAACTTTTTGATATTGCTTCAAGACTATGTAAACATACTTTTCTTATAGAAGATGCAAGCGAGCTTCCCGAAAATATTACAGAATACGGGAATTCAATCGGTATAACCGCCGGTGCATCGACACCGGAGCGGATAATTAAGGAGGTTTTACAAACCATGGTAGAAGAAAAAAACACTAATATTCAAGGAAATGGAGAGCCAACGTTTGCCGAGGCATTTGAAGAATCCCTCGTCACTTTAAATACAGGACAGGTTGTAAACGGCACAGTTATCAGCATTACACCAACTGAAGTATATGTTGATCTTGGTTACAAAGCTGATGGTATTATTCCTGCAGACGAACTCACAGACGATCCAACTGCTACTCCTGCTGATGTTGTATCAATCGGTCAGGAAGTAGAAGTATTCGTTGTAAGAGTTAACGATGTTGAAGGCTATGTTAAGCTTTCCAAAAAGAAGATTGATGCAATGAAGGGTTGGAAGTCAATCGAAGATGCTTACGAATCAGGCGAGATTCTTACTGGCCGCATCATTGAAAATGTAAACAAGGGCGTTATCGCTACAGTTAACGGCTGCAGAATATTTATTCCTGCTTCGCATGCTGCTGAAAGATTTATCAGCGACCTTGCTCCTTTAGTTGGAACAGAAGCAAAGTTTAAGATTGTAAACATCCGTGAAGACAGACGCGGAAAGAAAGCAATTGGTTCTATCAAAGTAGTTGCATCTAAGGAACGTGAAGAAAAAGTTGCTGCATTTATGAGCGAGGTTGAAGTTGGCAAGACGTACACAGGTACTGTTAAAACTCTTACAAACTTTGGAGCATTTGTTGATATTGGCGGAGTTGATGGCCTTATTCATATTTCTCAGCTTAGCTGGCAGAGAATCAAGCATCCTTCAGAAGTATTAAATGTTGGCGACAGCGTTGAAGTATATATCCTCGAAGTAAATAAAGAAACTGGAAAAGTTTCTCTTGGATTTAAGCGCGCAGAGGACAACCCCTGGGAAATCGCAAAGAGTAAGTTTAACGAAGGAGATATTGTAAACGTTAAAGTTGTAAGACTTGTTCCTTTTGGCGCATTCGTTGAACTTATTAACGGTGTTGATGGTCTTATCCACATTTCTCAGATTGCTGATAAGCGTATCGGAAAGGTTAGCGATGTGTTAAACGTTGGAGATTTTGTTGATGCTAAAATCACAGAAATTAACTGGGATGAAAAGAAAATTGGTCTTTCAATAAGAGTTCTTATTGAAGAGGCTAAGAAAGATGAAGAAACATCAACAGAAGATGCTCCTGCAGATGTTGAAGTAAATCAGGAAGAAGTTGCTGAAGCTCCTGTAGAAGAATAATAAAATAAATAAAAGGGGATGTTTAAATTCTCCAGAACGCAAAAAGGCGAAAGTTATACTGATTAAAAAGATGTAAATAATGAATATTTGTGATTTTGGGTTGAAAAATCTCATTTCATTCAATTTTCCCTTTTAAATAAGCCTTTTTGCTACGAACAAACTTCGCCTCTCGACGTACCATCGTACGCCTTCGGGGAACCTGAGAAAGCCTATATTAGGCTTTCTCAGCTCAGTTTGTTCGTTCTGAAAAATTTCTCGTATCCCCTGAAAAAGAGGATGTTTAAAAACTTTTGTTTTTAAACATCCTCTTTTTTATTATATTAATTTTTAAACCATAACGGCAAAAGCCCTGTGTATGTTTTTTATAGTTACTGAGTTCACATTTCCTCCAAATTCTCCGTCAAGAGTCCATGGAATTTCGTTTTCAGATTCAAAAAGAATTTCAGAGGCTTTAAATTTTATTATTTCATCATTGTTAATGGAAAGATTTGGTGCAACTAGTTCGGTAAGCATCGATTGAAGTGCAAGGGCATTCGGTGGTTTTTTAACGAGTAAAACTTCAAACAAACCATCATTTAAAGAAATGGCAGTTCCAATTGTGTTTTTCATACCACCAATTTGAAGTGAGTTTGTTACCATACCTAAAATAAAGTCTCCTTCAATCACGTTTGAATCAAACGTGATTTTCATATGATGAGCTTTAATTGTAGGGAGTTGACGTATCCCTTCTAAAATATATGCTAAATGTCCGAAAACATTTTTGAACTCCTGCGCTGTATCATAAGCAACCGAGGTGAAAGCACCAAAAGCTGCTACATAAGCAAAATAGTTTTCATTAAATTTTCCTGCATCACAGAAAAATGGTTTCCCTTCCACAACCATTTTTGCGGCATTTCTTACATCGAGTGGAATTCCAACAGTACTTGCAAAATCATTGGTGCTTCCTGATGGCAAAAAAGCGATGGGGGGACGTTTGTTTTCATCTAAGAGCATTAGTGCATTTAAACATTCATTAAGCATTCCGTCGCCTCCGCAAACAGACACTACATCAAAATTTGCTGCATTGGTTAATATATAATTGTATCCGTCTTTTGCCTGGCTTGTAGGATGAACTGTAACCTGATAGCCTTTGAGTGTGAAAACTGCTATAATCTCGGCAAGATACGTTTTGATTTGCGCCTTGCCACTTACGGGATTATAAATAAGGAGCATTTTCTTTTCCATACAATCACCTCAAGAGTATTATACATCTTTTATTGTTTCAAATCAACTTAAATTATAATATTTATATTTGTGGAGATAATAATAAAAAAATAAAGGAGAATAATTATGAATGACAATGATAAAAAAGATAAATCTACAGAAATCGAAAAGGAAATTATTGAAATGGCTAAAAAAGATAGTGCACTTTCTGAAGATATAAAGAAATAAGGATTAAAGTAGTGTTAACCGTTATTAGGTTAACGCTACTTTATTAAATTATACAATCTGTAAATTATTGCCGCTGCTTCTCCTCGTGTGGTAAAGTTTTTTGGCAAAAAACAACTTTCTGAATTTCCTTCAATAATTCGAAGAGATACTGCTAAATTCACAGAATCTACTGCCCAGTCGCTTATCATTACACCATCGTTGATAAAAATGCTGTAGATGGGAGGCGAGGGTTTTTCTTTGTCGTGCAGCAGATTATATATTCTTATTGCAAAAACGGCAAATTCTTCGCGCGTTATATTCTTGTTAGGTGAAAATAAATTGTCAGAAGTTCCGCTTGCTATTCTTTTGTCATATAAAGCTGTTACATATTGATTATACCATGAATCAACAGAAACATCTGAAAACTTGTTTGTCTGATTTTTTGTTTTTATTGAAAATGCTAATGAAATTAACTTAGCAGCTTCGGCTCGTGTAATATAAGAGTTAGGAAAAAACATTCCATCACCATTGCCGCTGACAATTCCTCTGTCGCTTAAAAATTTAATGTATTCGGCAGCCCAATGTTCTCCAACATCTTTAAAAGGTGTTTTTACTCCCTCCGTAACAGGGGGAGGAGTAGTATTGGGTTCAGAATCTACAGGGATAGAGGATACATCTTCAATTTCTTTTGGAGGAGTATATTCCTGGTCTTCGGAATATATTACCTTGAAAGGAGTGCATTTAACTGTTTCACCGGAAAATCCTGTAATGTTACAAACGGGAGTAATATCAAAATATACATACTTATTATCATAATTAGTATCAAAGTAAATATAGCGGCTACTTTCATCAAGCTGTGTGAATTCACCGTTTGGAGAGTCTCCTATATACCAGTTTATCACAGGTGAAACAGCTTGTGTTGAGTTTGTGATACTGTTGTAATAATTAAACTCGGCATGTGCATAGCCATTCACATAAATCTGACCGCTTACATGTGGATTTGTAGCCTTAATGATAGATTTTCTCAGTGATATATTATCTAAGGCTAGTTGGATATAAGAACTGTCTGTAGTCTGCACATAGAAAAACAATCTGCCTACTATATTCTTCTCGGACAAAAACAATTCAGGAGAAAGATTTTCTGTGGAATCAGAACAGTTAAACTGAACAAGAGGATGTGAATTTCCGTCCATATCTTCAATAAAGGCTGTTATTGTAGCGTTCTGACTTGTAACTGCTTCTATATTGAATACATACGGAGTGTTTGCAGTTAAAAGAACGTATGAATTATTAAGCAGAATAAAGTACTCTCCATCACAATTGATATGAGCTTTTTTAGTACTTCCGTCATCCCTGATTGTAAAGTTGGTATTATATGGAGAGGTAACAACCCACCATTCATTTACGCTCTTTCTTTCAAACGAACCGTCTCCTATAAAATCAAAACTGATGGTAATCGGAAGTTCTGATGTGATTTCGGGATAGTTTTGAGATGATGCTCGTAGAGTATATTCTCCAACCGGTGCATCAGGAGAAACCGTAAGGGTATTAGATGATGAATCGAACTGTACAGAGGGATTTGTATTATCAAGAGATAAAACAATTTCTTCTCCTTCTATTATGTTTCCCAGCTGATCTCGCATAAGGGCAGAGAGGGTGAATGATGTCTGGTTGTCTGGCACCAGAATGTTTCCGGGTGCGTGAAGAGTTAAATACGTTGGCTGAAGCTCTTCAACACACATACGTATATCATCTATAAAAAGAGTGCAGTCATAAGTGGAAGAAAAGTTAACTGCAAGATTATATATACCTGTGTTTTCAGGAATAAATGCTGCAAACACATCGGTCCATTCATTTCCTGAAATATCGGTTATATTAAATACAACTGTATCACCATCAATAAATGAGGTGTTTTTAGCGTATAGTGAGTACCCTTTATCATAAGAGTCGCTTTTCACTCGTGCGTGAAGCACATATAAAGCATCTTCTACAAGCACAAGAGATTTATCATACATTAATGTTGTATAGTAACCAAACGTACTGTAATCGTTTGTTGGTACGCTGATAAAATTATTTTCTCCCTCATTTAAATCAATTGTAGATAGGCTAATCCAGTTTGTATTACCTTTATCGAAAGAAGAGTTTTCAAGTAAGTTGTTTGTTAAGATAACGTTAATAGAAGAAACCGTAAGATTTTCAAAGTTTTTTAATGTGCAGTCGATAGTTATGATTGTATCGGGAATAGCATTATGGTAAACTTCAAGACACATATCGCTACTTTCAAAATACACTCCCTGTGCAGTTGTTGTTGAAAAATGTATTGTATCATTTGTAAGTATGTTTATTATTGTTCCGTCTGACGATTTAAAAACAGGAAGATATCTTGTTCTGGAAACGCCCTCAGCGGGTATATTGATTGAATCAGGACCAATCAGATTAAGAGATGTTATTTTTAAATCTCTTTCAGCTAATAAGATTTCATCAACATAAAATCCAAAATCAACATTTCCATCTTTTAAATGCAAGGCAAGATTATAGTATCCAGTTTCAGATGCATAAAAGTTGGTAGAAAATTCTGACCATTCATCTCCGATACCATATACATCTACAATTACTGTGTTGGCATATGGCTCAAGCGTAGCATGGGCTTCTATAGAAGGTGAATATCCCGAGAGAGGGTTCATTACAGCTCCGCTTAATGTATATGTTTTTCCTGCTTCAAGATAAATCTGCCCAGAATATTCTAGCACATGGGTTATAAGAGAGTTTGTTTCTTCGCCAAAAGGATTTGAAACAAAACCTGCACCAACACCGCTGTAAACATTGCCATCGTCAAAATATGTGCCTGGCCATTCCGAAGCTTCACTTTCTGATTCAAAAGAACAGTAAAGCTTTTCTTCATAGGCATATATGCTTTGAGAAAATAGAATTAAAAATATTAAACTGATTAATAAGACGTATTTGTTTTTCATAATAATACCCCTAATATAATCTTGTTTAATTATACAACAAACTTTGTAAAATGTCTATATGGTTAATAAAAATTACGTATAATAATCAAAGGGAAAATACTTGATTAGAAACAGAAAATATGTTATAATAACTAAATATGAATGATAAAGCAAGGTGATTAAAATGTACCTGAAAAGAATAGAATTGCAGGGGTTTAAATCTTTTGCCGATAAGACGGTGATAGAAGTCCATCAAGGTATTACTGCTATAGTCGGACCAAACGGAAGCGGTAAGAGCAATATTTCTGATGCTGTACGCTGGGTTATGGGTGAACAGAGTGCAAAAACTCTTCGAGGCGGAAAAATGGAAGATGTTATTTTTGCAGGGACACAAAAAAGAAAACCTCTTGGTTATGCCGAAGTTTCACTTGTTCTTGATAACTCAACTCACTTTCTTTCTTGTGAATATAATGAAGTTGAGGTAACAAGAAGAGTTTTCAGGAGCGGGGAAAGCGAATATATGATAAACCGTACTCCATGCAGGCTTAAAGACATAAACGAAATGTTTATGGACACAGGTCTTGGAAGAGATGGTTATTCTATTGTTGGACAGGGTAAAATCGCAGAAATCGTTTCTTCAAAAGGGGATGAAAGAAGGCAAATTTTTGAAGAAGCTGCAGGAATATCAAAATACAGGTACAGAAAGAACGAGGCGGAAAGAAAACTTTCACATACAGAAGATAATTTAGTAAGGGTTCGTGATATTTTATCCGAAATTTCAGATAGAGTAGAGCCTCTCAGAAAGCAAAGTGAAAAAGCACTAAAATATCTTGACTTGCGTGAAGAATTAAAGGGAATAGAAGTTAGTGCTCTTCTTGAAATAATTGATGCTAAAAGAATTGATGCACAAAAAACAGACGAACTTTATAAAAATGCACAAACAGAATTTAATGAAGCAAAATCAAAACTTGATGAGTACAATGAAAAAAGCGATAAGTTATATAACGATATAAAAGAACATAACAGCGAAATAGATGTAAAGCGAGAACACTTGTCAGAGGTTGAAGCTGCATCGGTTAACGTTGGAAACGAAAAAATTATTATTAAGAACAGCATAGAAAATCACAAGAGTAATATTTCGAGAATTGATGCTGAAATTTCAGGCTGGACTCAAAAAGATGACAGTCTACATAAGATGAAATCAAATTATGAGGAAGAAAAATTAAAGCTTATTGAGAAAGAAAATATGTTAAATGAAGAGCTTGAAAAGCTTGAAGTTATTGATAAAGAACTATTTGAAGAGCTTAATAAGCGCAATTCATCTCTTGAAAGCGCAAAAGATGAAGCATTAAATCTTCGTCGCAAAAAAAGTGAAGCCCAAACAAGAATTGATAGCATTGATTTAATAACTCAAAATATTGAATCACGTAGATTTTCCATAGAGGTTGATATAGCTTCTGCTTCGGATGATATAAATCAGCTTTCAAAAAAATGCGAAAAACTTAGTGAAGATATTCAGTTGGCAGAAAAAGAAACTGAAGAATATGATAATAAAGTATTTGATTGCAACAAACATTATCTTGCACAGGCTCAAAAGTCAACAGAACTTAAAACCTCATACAACAATCTTGTACAGTCGTTAGGTGAGAAACAGGGTCGGTTAAAAATGCTTGAAGAAATGGAAAAAGCACTCGACGGCTATTCAAGAGGTGTTAAAGAACTTATTAAAGCGAAAGCAGAAAACAGATACACAGGAAATCTTATTGGTGTTTTAAGCAGCCTCATAGCTGTAGATAAAAAGTATATTACTGCTATTGAAACTGCCCTTGGAAACACAATGCAAAATATTGTGGTAAATAATGAAGAAGATGCTAAAGAAGCTATAGAATATTTAAAGGCAAAACACCTTGGAAGAGTTACGTTTCTTCCGATTTCATCACAAGAAGGTAAACGTCTTGACAATGAGAAACGTGTGATGGAAAACATCGGTGCTTTGGAAATAGCAAGTGATGTTGTTGCTTGTGATGATAATATTAAAGATGTTATTGAAGCTCTGTTAGGCCGCACAGTAATAATGGATAATATAGATAATGCTGTGAAACTAGCAAGAGCAACTCATTATAAATTTAAAATTGTTACTCTTTCGGGTGAGCTTTTACAGCCGGGTGGAAGTGTAACGGGAGGAAGTATAAACAAAGCTCAGGCTCTTTTGGGAAGAAAAGATGAAATTGATGCGTTAAAAGTTGAATGTGATAAGCTTAATGAAAAATCTGAAAGGCTTGAGGATGAAATTGATGAAGCAGAGGAGAAGGCTTCAAAATATTATGAAGAGGAAAAAATCTTACGCGAAAAATTAGCCGAGAAAGAAAACTACCTTCTTAAACTTAAGGCAGAATCAGAAATGAATGAAAATCTGCTTTGTATAGCAAAAGAAAGATTTTCAAAACTTGAAACAGAAAAAGCAAATATTTCAACGCAACAATCAGATACAGCAAATTCCAAGAAACAACTTTTAGAAGTTATATCGGGTTCTGATGCTCTTATAGAAAAAGCAGATGCTTTTGTTTCTCAGAAGCAAGAAGAAGTAAGAAAAGCTATTTTAAACAGAGAAAAGCATTCGGTTTTAATAGTAGACAAACGCATGGAAATTAATAATGCTCAAAAAGACATAGATGTTATGAACGAGCGTATTAACGATGTTATTTTGAATCTTCATAATTCAAAATCGGATTATAATGATAAGCTGTTACTTCGTAAATCTGAGGAAGAAGCAATAGAAAAACTGAATATACGTCTTGAAGAAAATGAAAAGTTGTCTCTTGAATTTGTTGAAAAAATTAAAACTGCAAAAGAAGAGATAAAAGCGTATGTTGAACAAAACAGTGGCAGTGATGTTGAACTTGAAAAACTTCGTGAAGCCATAAAAGACCTTAACGAACGCATTCTTGTTCTTCAGGGCGAGGTTGTTCGAGTTGAAAATAAAAAGCTTAAAATAGAAGAGGATCTTGAAAGTGCATCAAACAGATTGTGGGACGATTACGAACTTACATATAATAATGCATTAGAACAGAAAAAAGATATTGGTTCTCTTCCTGAGGCGCAAAAGCGTATAGTCCAGCTTAAAAATATTATACGTTCTTTAGGAAATATTAATATTGATGCAATAGAAGAGTATAAGGAAGTTAAAGAAAGATACGAGTTCCTTACAACCCAGGTAGCAGATATGGAAAAGGCAAAAGCAGACCTTGAAAAGCTTATAGGCGAAATGATGGGAATAATGAGGGAACAGTTTGCCGAAAAATTTGAGATAATCAATAAACTTTTCCAAAAGAGCTTTACAGACCTTTTTGGTGGCGGTAAAGCTGAGGTTAAGCTTTTAAATCCCCTTGATACGCTTGAAAGTCCGATAGAAATAGAGGTTCAGCCTCCCGGAAAGAAACTTCAGAACATATCATTGCTTTCAGGTGGAGAACATGCTCTTACTGCAATTGCGCTTCTCTTTGCATTGCTTCAGGTTTCACCTGCACCATTCCTTGTGCTTGACGAAATTGAAGCAGCTCTTGATGATGAAAACGTATATAGATTTGGCGATTATATAAGAAATTATGGCACAAATACACAGTTTGTTATAATTACTCACAGAAGAGGTACGATGGAAGCGGCCGATGTATTATATGGTGTAACAATGCAGGAACGTGGCGTTAGCCGACTTTTATCAATGAAACTTGACGAAGTGGCATTTGAAGAATAACGGAGGATTTTATGGAAGAAAAAAAAGGCCTTTTTGCTCGATTAAAAGATGGATTGGGAAAAACAAGGAACTCATTTACGGAAAAGATAGATAATGTTTTTTCTGTGTTTAAAAAAGTAGATGAAGAGCTTTTTGAAGAACTTGAAGAAGCTCTTATTATGGCAGATCTTGGTGGAATTGTTTCTGCTGAAATTACTGAAGAATTACGTGAACGAGTGAAGAAAAAACACATTACTGATTCTGAGGAAGTTAAAGGTGAGCTTAAGTTAATTATCGCTGAAATACTTTCATCACAGGATACAAAACTTTATATTGATACAAAACCAACAGTAATTCTTGTTATCGGAGTTAACGGAGTTGGCAAAACAACAACAATAGGTAAACTTACCAACAAGTTCAAAAATGAAGGAAAAAAAGTTGTTCTTGCAGCCGCAGACACTTTTCGTGCTGCAGCAGCAGATCAGCTTGAAATCTGGGCAGAAAGAAATGATGTTGATATTATTCGACTTACCGAGGGTGCAGATCCTGCTGCCGTTATTTTTGATGCTTGTAATGCTTCGAAGAAACGCGAGGCAGATGTATTAATTTGTGATACGGCAGGACGACTTCATAATAAGAAGAATCTTATGGAAGAACTTAAAAAAATTTACAGAGTGATTGAACGAGAACTCCCAGAATCAAGAAAAGAGGTTCTTCTGGTCCTTGATGCAACTACGGGGCAAAATGCAGTTAACCAGGCAGAAGAGTTTAATAAGGTGGCTGAACTCGATGGAGTTATTTTAACTAAGTTAGATGGAACTGCAAAAGGCGGAATTGTAATTAATATCTGCAAGAAACTTGAAATTCCTGTTAAGTTTGTGGGCGTGGGAGAGGGTATAGATGACCTCCAGGTGTTTAACCCACAAGATTTTGCGGCCGCATTGTTTGAAAATTGAAAAAATTACCTGAATATATTTTTCTCCTTGTTTAAAAATAAGAACGTAAGCTTAATTGTTAAACATTTGAACTTGAAGTTTAACTTTGCTTAACATAATTTATAAGGAGAAAAATAAAATGAGCAGAAATTCAAAAACATTAGTACCTGAAGCAAGAGAAGCACTTAACCGCTTCAAGATGGAAGCAGCAAGTGAAGTTGGTGTAACTCTTAATCAGGGCTACAACGGAGACAAGACAAGCAGAGAAAACGGTTCAGTAGGCGGACAGATGGTTAAGAAGATGATCAGCGCTTACGAAAACTCAATGAAATAATTTAAAGTGGATATTGAGATGCTTAAATGTAGTTTTTAAGCATCTCAATTTTTTTAAAAATTTTAAAATAAAGTATTGACACCGAACAAATGTTCTGTTATTATATAAACATAAAGCGAACAGATGTTTGGAGGTTGTATTATGAATACAAGCAGTAAATTAAGAAAATTAAGAAGACAGCAAAAGCTTAAAGCACAGCGTAGCAAAGCACTTTTATTAATGTTTGTTTTAATGTTTATAATTTCTACAGTTGTGTTTTCTCTTAGTGCAAATTCAGCTGATAAGAAAGGGGTTAAGGCTATCACCGTTAAAGCAGGAGACACTCTCTGGAGCATCGCAAAAGAACATAAACCTGAGGGTATTGATATCGCTGAATACGTTTATGAAATATCAAAAAATAATGGTATAGATAATTCTCATATCTATGTAGGCCAAACCGTTTATGTGCCTGATATTTAATTCATATCGTGAGGGATTAATCATCTCTCACGATATTTTTTTGGTATATATGTTTTAACATTTGGTATAATTGTTTTATTTTCTTGACTGAACTATATTGTTGTGTTACAATTTTAATGGTGTTTTATAAATTTTAATTTGGAGGAAATATTATGAAAATTACAAATGTTGAGGCAATAATTGTAAAGCAGAAAGAAATAGAATTGATTGGCGACGGAAGTCAGGATACTGTAGTTATAAAAGTTTATACCGACGAAGGTATTGTTGGTGTGGGTGAAGTTGATTCATCTCCTTATGTTGTGAAAAGCGTTATAGAGGCTCCAGCATCACATATGGTATGCATGGGTCTTAAACATGCAGTAATCGGAGAAGACCCATTTGATGTTGAAAAGATCTGGCATAAGATGTATGACCTTGCTTACTACCACGGTAGAAGAAGCGTTGTTATCCATGCTATGAGCGGTATTGATATGGCTATATGGGATATTATGGGCAAGGCTACAGGTCTTCCTGTTCATAAGCTTCTTGGTGGTTCTTTCCGCGATAGCATTCAGGCATACTGCAGCGTTTTGATGCCTGAATCAGAAGATGAGATTAAAAGAATAGCAGATACATATCTTCCTCAGGGATACAAGGGTATTAAATTTGGTTGGGGTGCTCTTGGTCAGTCGCCTGAAAAAGATCTGCACCTTGTTAAGACTGCAAGAAAAGCAATGGGCGACAAGCCTGAATTAATGATTGATATCGGTATGGTATGGAAGGATTTAAAGGGTGCAGTAAATCTTTGTAATGCTTTTAAGGATTATGGCGTTTACTGGGTAGAAGAACCATTCAAGCCCGACTATCTTGATCATTATAAAAGACTTTGCGAAAGCACTGATATGAGAATTTCTGCCGGAGAAGAAATCGGAACCTTATTTGAATTTGATGAACTTATAAACAACTGTAATATTGATATAATTCAGCCTGATATCAGCCGTTGTGGTGGTATTACAATTGCTAAGAAAATTATTGATATGGCATATAAGAAGGGAATTACTTTAATTCCTCATGCATTTAAAACTGGTATTCTTATGAGTGCATCTCTTCATATTATTGCCAATACTCCAAATGCTCTTTGGCTTGAATACGTAAATCAGGAAACAGTGCTTAGTAAAACTCTTGTTAAAAAGCACTTCACAATCGATGAAAATGGTGTTGTAAATATTCCTAACAAGCCCGGTCTTGGAATTGAACTTGATGAAGAAGTTCTTAACTTCTATAGAGTTGATGCGTGATGAAGAAAAAAATAATAAAAGCTTTGGAATTTAATGCTTTGGCATATGAAAGTGTTAAAAACAATTTCAAGCGCGGTATGAGTGAAAAAAACATAAAAGATATTATACTTTCGGCTTGTGCTGGTGCAGAAGACTTTTCAGGAGATATAGTGGGCGGAGTGAGAACTGCTGAAATTGAGGGCGATGCAACAGACTATGTTTTAAAAGACGGAGACACTCTTATTTTAGATTTGCAGTTTAAATATCAAGGAGTGTGGACCGACACTACTCGAACATTTTTTGTTGGAACGCCTGCTCCTGAGGTTTCAAAGGCATATGAGCTTTGTCTTTGTGCAAAAAATACAGGAGAGAATGTATTAAAAGATGGCGTGTGTGCAAACGACGTTTATTCTGTTGTAAGAAATGCTTTTGCACCTTTTGAGGAAAATTTCCCGCACCATGCAGGTCATTTGTTTGGTATAGAAAGAGTTATGCAACCTCAGTTTCTTCCTGAAAGAAACGAAATAATATCTTTAAATGATTTTGTAACTCTTGAGCCGGGAATTTATTTTAAAGATAAATTCGGTATCAGAGTTGAAGATAATTATATAGTTGCTGAAAACGGGGCTCAAAATTTATTTTTGTATCCTCTTGAACTTGAATATTTTGTTATTTAATGAGGTGGTTTTTTGAAGGCAGCAGTATGGACTGATTATAATAAAATAGAAATAAAGGATGTTCCAAAACCCGTTCCCAAAGAGGGAGAGGTTTTAGTGCAGGTAAAAGCTGCAGGAGTGTGTGCAACAGACGTGCATATTATTATAGGCGCATTTAAACATGCAACACCTCCTCACATTTTAGGCCATGAAATATGTGGAGTTATTGCAGAATGCGGCGAAAGAACAAGTGCTAAAATCGGGGAAAGAGTTATTATAAATACTGTTATTTCCTGTGGAAAATGTGAGTGGTGTAAATCGGGCAGAAACGAAATGTGCCCCAACGGAAGTGAAATTGGCTTTAATCCCCATAATGGAGGATATGCTGAATATGTTGTCGTGCCGGAATACGCCTTAGTAAGAATACCTGATAATATTTCTTATAAAGAGGGGGCAATTATCGAAAGCGTAGTTTGTCCTTCAGGTTCAATTCTCAGGTTTGGAATCGAAATGGGCTCTACTGTATTCATACAGGGAGCAGGTCCTGCGGGAATTGCATATCTTCAGCTTGCAAAAAGTTGTGGCGCTGCCAAAGTAATTGTTTCGGCGCGCGGAAGTGAAAGAATAGAATATGCAAAGAAATTCGGAGCAGATATTGTTATTGATGCACAGAATGAAGATGTGTATAAAAGAGTTATGGAAGAAACAAACGGTATTGGAGCACGATATTCAATTGATGCGGCGGGTTCAGTATCTTCTGTAGAGATGGCAGTTCGCGCTTGCGCAAATGGCGGAGATATATTCTTCTACGGAATACCGGGAGAAGATAAAAAAATTAATTTCCCCGTAACAGAAATTGTTCTCAGGCATTTAAATCTTCACGGTGTATGCGGAAATTATCTTGCATGGGAGCCACTTGTTAATCTTATATCAAGTGGACAGATTAATGTGCGTGATATGGTTACGCATGAATACAGTTTAGAAGAACTGCCAAAAGCAGTTGAACAAATAAAAAATACCGACAGGAGTCTTATAAAGGCAGTAATAGTTTTTGAGTAAACGGAGTGAATATTTATGGGTAACTACAGACCAACAGGTGCGTTCGGAGTTCTTTTAACTCCATTTGGTGCAGACGGAAAAGTTAATTTTGAAGTTTTTGAAAGAGAAATCGAGTTCCTTTGTCAAAGTGATATAGACGGATTGTTTCCAGCAGCTACAACGGGTGAATTTATTCATCTTTCACCAGAGGAAAATATCGAGATTTTAAAAAGAACGGCTAAAGTTGCTAACAAAAGAAAACAAATGGCAGCAGGTGCCTGCAGTTCAAATTTTGATACCACCGTTTCCTATATGAAAGCAGCGGCAGATGCGGGGTATGATGCAGCGGTTATTTGCGTTCCTTACTATATCACTATGCCCCAGGAAGATGTTTACGAGTATTTCAAAAGGCTTGCACGTGAAAATATTATCGATATTATTCTTTATAATATTCCAATGTTTACAGGCGAGATTTCAATAAAATCATTTACAAAGCTTTTAGAGGAAGAAAGAATTATTGGAATTAAAGATTCAAGTGCCCATATGAAGAGAATTGCACATCTTATTGATATTAAAAAGCAGAGACGTCCCGAGTTTTCTGTTCTTTCGGGTACTGATGATTGCCTTGTTCCTGCTCTTACAGCAGGTTGTGTTGGAAGTATGACAGCATTTTCCACTATTCTTCCAGAAATTAACGCTGAAATCTATAAAAGATTTAACAGTGGTGATATTAAAGGCGCACAGGAATTAAATAGTTCTTATCTTTCGCTTATAAGACTGGCAGATAGTATTGCTTTCCCTGCAGGTTATAAGCTTATTATGGAAATGCGCGGCTTTAAAATGGGACAAAAGCAGATTGTTCACGAACTTGGACAGGACTCGTATATAAAACTCGCCGAAGAAATGAAAGAGCATCTTTGTAAATTGCTTGTAGGTTCTGTTTTAAGAAAAGAGAATATAATCGGCTAAGGGAGATTGCTAATGATTAACGGAATTGAACATATTGCAATTTGTGCTAAGGATACATCTGCACTTTGTAAATGGTATGTAGAAACCTTTAATTTTTCAGTTGTTTTTGATAACGGTGAAGGTGTATACTTTATTAGGGCGAATGATGGTACAGTTTTTGAAATAATGAAATTTAAAAGCGGAGTTCAGCCTTGGGATACATCAGCTATTGGGTTAAGGCATATTGCTCTTTCTGTTTCAAAAGATGATTTTGACTATGAAGTTAACAGAATAAAGAGTATGGGGCTCAAGATTGAAGCAGATGTAAGCGAAGCCCCAAATGGTGTTAAAACGTTCTTTTTCAGAGATCCCGAAGGAAATCTTCTCCACTTTATTTATAGACCTGTTAGCTTATAAAGGATTTAATATGAGAATTAAAAAAGAATTGATTGCAGAGTATAATGGTAAAAAAATATATTCCTTTTTTCTCTCAAATGGCAAAGGATTATCTGCTGAAATATTGAACTATGGTGGAATTATAAAGCGCTTAATTTATAAAAATACTGATATATGTCTTGGATTTGACACGTTTGAAGATTATTTAACTAATGATGACTATTTTGGTGCAATAATCGGACGAAATGCTAATAGAATTGTTAATTCAGAATTTAATATTAATGGTAAAAAATATAAATTAACAAGCAACAGTGGTAAAGATAATCATCATGGTGGAATAAACGGTTTTGATAAAAAGATTTGGGAAGCGGAACTCGTTGAAGATGAGGAAGCATCACTTATCTTAAAAACAACAAGCGAGGATGGAGAAGAGGGGTTTCCCGGTAATCTTACTGTTAAAGTAACATATACTTTAACGGAAGATAACGGTATAAAAATTCATTATGAGGCTGAAAGCGATGCTGATACTGTGGTGAACCTAACCAATCATACCTATTTTAATTTAAACGGGCATGAAAAAGGCGATATTTTAAATCATTCTCTTTTTCTTTATAGTGATTTTTACACACCAAATGGTGATAACGAAACAACAAATGGAGAAATATTAAGCGTCAAAGGAACCGTATTTGATTTCAACGAAGAATCTTCCTTTAAAAATCGAATTCTAAGTTCAGATAAGCAAATAATAGCTTCCTCTGGAATTGACCATAATTTTATTCTTAACGGCTCAGGATACAGAAAAGTTGGGTTTGTAAAAGGTGATAAATCAGGCATAGCGATGGAAATCTATACCGATAGAGATGGAATACAGGTATATACAGCAAACGAAATTCTGGGAAATAGAGTGTGTAAAGGAAATGCGCTTTACAAAAGATACAGCGGTGTTTGTTTTGAAACACAGGCTTTCCCGGGGAATCTTAAATTTTCTCATTTTCCATCATCAATTCTGAAAAAAGGCGAAAAATTCAATTCTGTTACATCGTATAAATTTATATAAAAGCTGCTTTTATAGGAGATGTTATTATGAATAAAATGTGTGTGCTCGATGTTAAAAAGCTTTGTAACGATTGCGGAGAATGTAATCGTTGCGACGTTGATGATAATAAAATATGTGATAACTGCGGTAAATGTATTGGACTAAATGCAGATAGCCGTGCAATTCAAATAGATGATATTATCTTAAAAAACTAAGCAATTTTTTGCTTAGTTTTTTTGTTTGGATAAAATATTACTAATTGCACAAATTAACAAAAAAGGAGAAAATATATGTGTACAGCAATTGCAGCAAATGTTAATGGCTTGTATTTTGGTAGGAATCTTGATTTTGAATATGATTTCGGAGAGAGAATCACAATAACTCCACGAAATTATGTTTTTTCGTTTAAAAACGGAGAAAGCCTTACAAATCACTTTACCATAATCGGTATGTCGCTTGTCGAAAAAGATTATCCTTTATATTTTGACGCATTTAACGAAAAAGGATTGGCAATGGCAGGCTTAAATTTCCCGGGAAATGCTTTTTATAATAAGCCGATTAAAGGAAAGCAGAATATCGCTTCATTTGAACTTATACCATATATTTTATCAAAATGTGCCAATGTGATAGAGGCGGAAGCCGTCTTTTCAGAAATAAATATAACAGATGATGCATTTAGTGATAAGTTGAAACCTACACCGCTACACTGGATTATTTCAGATAATGTTTCAAGCATTGTTCTGGAACAAACGGCAGACGGTGTTAAAGTGCATAAAAACGAAATAGGTGTTTTAACAAATAATCCTGAATTTGATTATCAATTATTTAATCTGAATAACTATATGTCTGTAAGTCAAAAAGAGCCTGAAAACTTATTTTCTAATAATGTTGAGCTTATAAAGTATAGTAGGGGAATGGGAGCGATCGGTCTTCCTGGCGACTTATCATCAATGTCGCGCTTTGTTAGAGCAAGCTTTTTCAAACTCAATTCACAGTGGGGGAATAAAGAAGAAGAGATAGTGTCGCAATTTTTCCGTCTGCTATATTCAGTTTATCAGATAAAAGGCGGAGCGATGGTAGGAGATAAGTGTGAAATGACGCATTATTCTTCATGTTGCAACACAAAAAGAGGAATATATTATTATACAACGTATAATAACAGCGCAATCAATGCGGTAAACATTTATAAAGAAAACCTTGATTCAAAAGAGCTTATTACGTACGAATTGATAAAAGACAAGGAAATATCTTTTCAAAATTGAATTAACATAAAAAAAATCATTAAAGAGGCAATATATTGTCTCTTTTTTGTTGATTTACTCTACAATTTGTGGTATAATAAATTAGATTGGATTAGAATAGGCATAGAATGTCAGTTGAAATCAGTATATAAAAATATATTGGTTTTATAATAAATCATATCAAATTAACTACACTGGAGAGTATATTATATGACCATCGATTTTCACACCCATTGTTTCCCTGAAAAAATTGCAAGCAGAGCTTTGGATAATTTATCTTTCGTATCGGGAGGGCTTAAATACTATACAGATGGTACAGTTGATAGCCTGATTTCAGTATCTGAAAAGCAAGGTACAGATAAATGTGTTGTATTAAATATTGCGACAAATGAAAAACAACAGAAAAACGTTAATAATTTTGCAGCAGAAATAAATAAACGTGAGAATATCATAGCTTTTGGCTCTATTTATCCAAAAGCAGAAAATGCTATTTACGAGATTGAGCGCATCAAATCACTCGGATTAAAAGGAATAAAGCTTCATCCTGAGTATCAGAACTTTTTCGTTGACGACGAGATGATGAAGCCAATATATAAAAAAATATCACAGTTAGGTCTAATACTTGTTTTTCATTCGGGTTTCGATTGTGCATATCAAATGCCGTTTCACTGTATGCCCGATAATCTTTTAAATGCATTAAAATGGCTCGATACTCCTGTTGTTGCGGCGCATTGGGGCGCATCGGGATGCGGAGAAGAGGTTATTGAAAAATTATGCGGCAAAGATATTTATTTCGATACCTCATTTGGTTACAGCCATATGCCTAAAAGTGTTGCACAAAGAATAATAGATAAACACGGAACAGATAAAATTCTTTTTGGCACTGATGCACCGTGGAGTACTGCAAACAGGGAAAGAAGACTGTTGGAGACTTTGGAACTTAGTGAAACAGAGCTCGCAAATATTTATTCAAAGAATGCAATTAAGCTTCTTGGCTTATAGAACAGAAAAAAGAGATTAAGGAGATGCTTTATTATGAATTTAGAGGAATTTTCAAACAGCTTATTTGATGAGGTGTGCTTACTTCACAAGGAATTATGTGTGATACCTGCACCATCACACTTTGAAGACAAAAGAGCGGAATATATTTTAAATTATTTAAAAGATGCCGGAATAAACAATGCCTATATAGATAAAGCGAAGAATGTTGTGTGCACACTTGGAGAAGAAAGCGAAAAAATCGCACTGTTTGAAGCGCACTCTGATACGGTTTTCCCAATGGAAACTCCGCTGAATTACATAGTTGAAGACGATATTATAAAATGCCCCGGGGCAGGCGATGATACAGGAAGCCTTGCGGTTATGCTTTGTTGTGTAAAATATATGGCACAAAATAATATTGTTCCTAAGAAAAAGATAATGTTTGTTGCAAATTCCTGTGAAGAAGGACTTGGCAACCTTAAAGGAACAAGAAAAATATTCAAAGATTATGGCAACAGAATAGACCGTATGTATAGTTTTGATTCTTCTTTTAAAAAGATAGTTAACAAGAGTGTTGGGTCGCATCGTTACGAAGTAACCGCAATTACAGAGGGCGGACATTCATTTGGTATGTTTGGAAACAGAAATGCTATATCTGTTCTTGCAAGAATTATTAATGATATTTATTCAATCGAAGTTCCAAAAATCGGAAATTCAAAAACTACATACAATGTTGGAATTATCAGCGGCGGTACAAGTGTTAACACTATAGCGCAATCTGCATCAATGCTTTGTGAATATCGTTCAGATAATGTTGATTGTCTTGCTGAAATGAAAAATAAATTTGAAAATATATTTAAAAATGCAGAACAACTATGTATTGAATTAAAGGTTGAACTTGTTGGGGACCGCCCGTGTATGAGTAATTCGATGGATATGGATACACTTGAAAAAATCACGAAAAAGGCCATCAGAATACAATCAAAACACACAAACTGCGCAGTTGAATTAGATTCAGGCTCAACTGATTGTAATATTCCTCATTCACTAGGGATTCCGGCGGTTGCTCTTTCGAACTGTAATTGGGGAGGAATTCATACCACAGGGGAATGGATTGAAAAAAGTAGCCTTAAAACAGGGCTTAAAATTACAATGGAACTTATACTTGAAGAGGGTGGATTATTATGAAATTTACTGCAGTAGGAGATACCGCTATACAGAGAGTTCTCACAGAATATAATGGCATGGAACCTGTCAGAGAATTTATATCACAGGGAGATGCAAAGTTCTTTAACCTTGAGGTTACAGTGAATAAAGATTGTTATGCCGGATTTTTCAGCGGAGGCACATGGCTCAGAACTGATAAAAAAGTTCTTGATTCCCTTTGTCGTTTCGGATTTAATTTAACATCCTTTGCAAACAACCATTGCCTTGATTACGGTCATAACGGCCTTTTACAAACACTTGAAAATCTTGATAATACAGAGTATGTTCATGCTGGGGTTGGAAGAAACTTAAGAGAGGCCTCTTCTCCCAAATATCTTGATTTAAAAGAGGGCAGAGTTGCCTTAATTGCTTGCAGTATGAATTTTGCTCCCGGTGCACTTGCGGGAGAACAATCAAGACTTCTTCCGGGCAGACCCGGTGTTAACGGATTAAGAATTGAAACAACTCTTGTTGTCGAGGATGAAGATATTAAAGCACTTGAAAAGATTGCTGCAAAAACAGGGATAAATATTTCAAGAGATGCCGATATTAAATCAGGATACCTTCCTCCTTTGGAAGATGGAAAATTTGATTTAGAAAAGATGCATTTTGAGGTGGGAAATACGCCGGGCTTAAAGGGAGAAATTAATAAATCAGATATGGCAAGAATTGAAAGAGCTATTGAAGAAGCAGCCTTTTTTGCTGATTATGTTATAATTTCATTTCATAGCCATGACAGGCACTTTGAAAATATTGATTTGCCTGCAAAATATGTTGAGGACTTTGCAAGAAAATGTATTGATTGCGGTGCTCATGCTGTAATTGGTCACGGACCGCATCTTATCAGACCTTTTGAGCTTTATAAGGAACGTCCGATATTTTATTCGTTGGGTGATTTCCTTCTTCAGCTTGAAAACTGCGAGCTTGCACCTGAAGATTTTTATTCTAAATTTGATTTAACAAGCGACAGTTCGATGTATGAACTTTTTAAAGCGAGAACGCGTAACTTTACTTGTGGGCTTCAAAGGCAGCAGATTATGATGGAAGCTGTTATTCCGTGTTTTGAAATGGAAGACGGAAAGCTTAAAAGTCTTGAGCTTATGCCTATCGAGTTAGGTCTTGGGATGAGTCATTCTAAAATAGGTCTTCCCAGAGAAGGAAACAGCGCAATATTAGAAAGATACGTAGAAATGTCTAAACCTTATGGAAGCAAATTTAAAATAAAGAATAACAGAGCAACACTTATTTTATAATAAAGACAGGGGTTTATATGAAAAAACCATACTTAGATTATCAGTGTATAAGATGTTTGATAACAAGAAATTTGAAAATCGACGAAGCAGAAGCAACTGACGAAGATAAAACCTTATATGTAAGAGAGCTTTTAAAAATTATAACAGAATCCCCAAAATCATCCTCAGCACCTGATGTTGTTGAAAAAATTAACAAGCTTCAAAAAGATTTTAATATATTTACTTTCGACTGCAAGAAAATCAAATCTTATTATAATAGAATGATATTAGAATATGAAGCAGAAATTCAACAAAAAATTAATTGTAGTACCGATAAATTATATACTGCAGTTCGCTATGCATTAATAGGAAACTTTATCGATTTTGGCGCAAATTCCAATTTAAAAGATGATGAACTGAAAAAGTTAATCGATAATGTTGATAATGTTAATTTTGATATGGCGGAATTTAATAGTTTGAAAAACGAATTAAAACAAGCCAAAAAAATTACATATTTAGCAGACAACTGCGGAGAGATTGTTTTTGATAAGATTCTGATTAAATGCATTAAAGAGTTATATCCACACATAGAGATTACTGTTATTGTCCGTGGGGAAGATGTTTTAAATGATGTTACCCTTGAAGATGCAAAGGAAGTAAATCTTTGCGATATTGTTAAAGTAATAGATAACGGAACTGCTATTGCAGGAACTAATCTTAA
Organism: Clostridia bacterium; assembly: GCA_017505525.1. GTDB lineage: Bacteria > Bacillota > Clostridia > UMGS1883 > UMGS1883 > UMGS1883. Next base: position 44,715 of record JAFVPB010000044.1, on the reverse strand, counting down.
CCGTATAAGCAAACAATGCCTCGAAGCAATAGAAAGTGCTGATTTGATTATTTCAAAAGGAATGGGGAATTTTGAAACACTTATTGGTTGTAAGAAGAACATTTTCTATTTGTTTATGTGTAAGTGTATGAAGTTTTGTAAAATATTAGAAGTTCCGCTTAACAGTTATATGATTTTAAACGATAAAAGATTAGAGATAGAATAAGGAGAAGGATATGAAATCAATTAATATTCTGGGTGTAAAGGTTAATAACATTACAATGAACGAAGCTGTGGAAACTGCATTTAACTATCTATGTGATGATAATAAAAACGTAATATATACCCCCAATTCAGAAATAATACTTGCGGCATCAAATGATAGCGAATTTACAGAGATTATAAATAGTGCTGATTTAATCATTCCTGATGGAATAGGAGTTGTTTACGGCTCTAAAATTTTAGGACAACCTCTTCCTGAAAGAGTTGCCGGGTTTGACCTTGTGTGTTTACTTTTTGAAAAAATGGCGCAAGCAGGGAAAAGCGTTTTCTTATTTGGTGCAAAGCCTGGCGTAGCAGACACTGCTGCAGAAAAGCTTAAAGAAAAATACAATGGCCTTGTTATTGCCGGAACCAACGATGGCTATTTTAAAGATGAAGATGATGAGAAAATTATCGCAAAAATTAACGAAGCGGCACCTGATTTTCTTATGGTATGTTTAGGCTTTCCCAAGCAGGAAAAGTGGATCTACAAGTATAAAGATGTGCTAAATGCAAAACTTATGATTGGGGCAGGAGGTTGCATTGATGTTTTTGCAGGAAATGTTATGCGTGCCCCAGAATTTTACTGTAAGCATGGTCTTGAATGGTTTTACAGACTTATGAAGCAACCATCGCGCTTTGTAAGAATGCTTGCACTTCCCAAGTTTGGTCTTAAAGTTCTTTTTAAAGGCAGAAGCTATAAAGATTAAAAAAAGGATGTTTCGTTTTTATGCTTGATTTTAAGAGTATAAGTATAAGTGATAAAAGTTCATACGATCGCTTCAGAGTGCTCGACCCTACAAATGGGTCGGAGGGCGTTTTTGCTACTATGTTTATATGGAATGAATATTATCATCTCGAAACTGCACAAGATGAAGAATTTTTCTATATACGATTTAATATAAAAGGAAAAGCGCCTGCATATTTTTTTCCTATAGGAAATGGAAATTTAAAAATTGCAATTGAAAAGCTTGAAGAGTATTCCCGGGCAAGAAATGAAAAGCTGAAATTTATGCTTGTCAGCGAGGAAAATAAAAATAAACTTAATGAACTTTTTCCTGATAAATTTTCTTTTACAAGCAACAGAAACTGTGCTGACTATGTTTATCTTACTGAAAAAATGATTAGTCTTTCAGGAAAAAAACTTCACTCTAAGAAAAATCATTTGAATTATTTTTTGCAGAATTATAATTTTGAGTATAAACCTGTTGAAACAAAAGAGCTTCTTTATATGTGCGCTGATAAAGCATACGAACTTGTAAATAAAAAAGAAAAAAACACCAATTCATTCGAGCTTGGTGCAATGAAGCGCTATTTTAATAATTATTTTGATTTATCTCAAAAAGGTGCAGTGTTAATGATTGATAATGAGATTGCTGCAATGACTTTTGGGGAAAAACTTAATGATAATATGGCCCTTATTCAAATAGAGCTTGCTGATGATAATTTCCGTGGAGCATATCAAGCTATAAATAAACTGTTTTGCGAAAAAGAATGGGCAGATTTGAAGTATGTTAATCGTGAAGAAGATATGGGTATCGAGGGATTAAGAAAAGCAAAACTTAGCTATAAACCCGAGATGCTTGTTGAAAAATTTATAATTGAAGAAAAATAGAAAGGAATTGTTATGGTTTACGTATTTTTAGCAGATGGATTTGAAGAAATAGAGGCATTAACTCCTATAGATGTGCTCAGACGTGCCGATATTGATGTGCAAAGCATTGGTATAACAGGAAAGAAAGTTTGTGGAGCGCATAGTATTTGTGTTGAAGCAGATAAGAATATTGAAGATTTCAATGAAAAAGAGGTAGAGGCAATCATTCTGCCTGGCGGACTTAAAGGTACACAAAATCTTGATTCTTCAGATTTTGTTAAAAGCTCTGTTAATAAAGCATTTAACGACGGTAAAATCATATGCGCGATATGTGCAGCACCTATGATTCTTGGAAAAATGGGTGTATTAAAAAATAAAAAAGCTACTTGCTATCCGGGATTTGAAGAGTATTTTGATAATGCAGAATATATTAAAGAAGCTGTGGTTAAAGATGGCAATGTAATCACATCTAATGGCATGGGTTCAGCTTTCAAATTTGCATTTGAAATAGTTGCTTCTATTAAAGGCAAAGAAATTGCCGATAAAATAAAAAAAGAGATTCAGTATTAAGGTGAGTTATGGAACAGGAATATTTAGATTCGCTTGTGCCTCAAAAAGGTGAATTTCTAACCGAATTAAGAAGAGTATCTGCTTTGGAAGAAAGCTATGCTCCTATTGTACAAAAGCAGACAGAACAGCTTTTAATTACAATGCTTAGATTAAAAAAACCTCGCAGAGTGCTTGAAATTGGGACTGCTGTGGGCTACAGTGCTATTTTAATGGCAGATAATCTGCCGGAAGAAAGCAGCATCATTACAGTAGAACGCTATAAAAAACACGCTGACATTGCTGTAGATAACATTTTTAAAGCAGGGTACGAGGGGAAAATACGCCTGATAGAAGGAGAGGCTGCAGAAGTCCTGCACTGGCTTGATGGCACATTTGACTTTGTTTTTCTTGATGCAGCAAAGGGGCAATACATAGAATTTTTGCCTGATATTTTAAGGCTTCTTGAAAACGGAGGAGTACTCTTTTCCGATAATATTCTTTTTAAAGGAATGCTTGAAGATGAAGACAAGGTTATCAGGCGCAAAATTACCATAGTAAAGCGACTTAAAATGTATCTTGAAGAAATAATGAGTAATGAAAATCTAACTACTTCGATTATTCCAATAGGAGATGGAGTTGCAATATCTGTGAAGAAATAAGGGGGATAATATGAATAAGGTGGAACTTTTAGCACCTGCAGGTAATTTATATAAATTAAAAATAGCATTAAAATATGGCGCAGATGCAGTCTACATAGGCGGAGAAGCTTTTTCTTTGCGTGTTGCAGCGGATAATTTCACAAAAGAAGAAATGGCTGAGGGAATAGACTATGCTCATTCACTTGGGAAAAAAGTTTATATTACTGCAAATATTATTCCGCACAACCGCGATTTAGCACAAATGGAAGAATATTTTAAAGAAATATATGAGCTTGGCGCAGATGCGGTACTAATTTCGGATTTAGGTGCATTTAACATATGCCGTAAGGCAGCACCTGATTTAGAAATTCATATTAGCACACAAGCTAACAATACAAATTACGCAACAGTACAGTCCTGGCATGAAATGGGTGCCGCCCGTGTTGTTCTTGCGCGCGAAATGACGCTTAACGAAGTGCGTGAAATTCGCGATAATATTTCACCAAAATGTGAAATTGAAGCTTTTGTGCATGGTGCAATGTGTGTTTCCTATTCAGGAAGATGCCTTTTAAGTAATTATATGACGGCTCGCGACAGCAACTACGGTGCTTGCAGCCATCCCTGCAGATGGCAATACTCTTTAGTTGAAGAAAAACGCCCCGGCGAATATATGAATGTATTCGAAAACGAACGCGGAACATTTATAATGAACTCTAAAGATTTATGTATGATTGAGCACATTCCCGAGCTTATTGGAAGTGGTATAAGCTCCTTAAAAATTGAGGGAAGAGTAAAAAGTGAATACTATGTTGCAACAATTGTTGCGGCATACAGAAAAGCAATTGATGCATACTATGCTGACCCCGTAAATTATAAATTTAATCCTGAATGGCTTGAAGAAGTTAAAAAAGTAAGCCATAGAGATTATTACACAGGCTTTTTCTTTGGTATTCCCGATACAGGAGCTCAAATTTACGGGACAAGCTCCTATATAAGAAATTACGATATAGTTGGAATTGTTTTAGATTACGACGAAAAAACCAAGTTGTGCAAACTTACGCAGCGCAATCGTTTCTTTAAAGGTGATGAAGTAGAAATCATTCAGCCGATGAAAGAAAATACTAAAATGAAAATAACGGTACTTAAAGACGAGAATATGAATGATATTGATGTTGCTAATCATGCTGCAATGACAGCTTATATCGAAAGCGATATTCCAATAGCTAAAGATGCAATGATCAGAAAGAAGGCAGAATAATGCGGATTTTAGGTATTGACCCAGGTCTTGCAATTGTTGGTTACGGTGTTGTGGATAAAGAGGGGAATGCTTATAAAACAATTTATTATGATGCTATCACCACACAGGCACACACACCTATTGAAAACAGAATTAAAATTATATACGATGAGATAAATCTTATAATAGAGAAATTCAAACCTGATGTTTTAAGCATAGAAGAATTGTTTTTTAACAACAATGCAAAAACTGCTCTTGCTGTGGGGCAGGCGAGAGGTGTTGTTTTACTTTCAGCGGTAGAACATAATATTCCAATTTATGAATATACGCCTCTTCAGGTTAAACAAGCGCTTACAGGCTATGGAAGAGCAAGTAAGATGCAAATACAACAAATGATGAAAAGCATGCTTGGTCTTAAAGAGATTCCTAAACCTGATGATGTTGCCGACGCACTTGCTATTGCAATTTGTCATGGGAACAGTATGAAATTTAATTCTATATTAAATTGGCATTAAATTAATAGTGAGGGAGAATAAATATGATTTCGTATCTTTTTGGAAAAGTTGTTGAAAAGCACGAAAGCTCTGCAGTAATAGATGTTAATGATATTGGCTACAATGTTTCTATGCCTTCGGGTGATGTGGCACAACTTACAAACGGAGAAACAGTTAAAGTCAATACATATTTTTATGTGAGAGACGGTCAGCCGGAGCTTTATGGGTTTTTAATTAAAGAAAGCCTCAATTATTTTAATAAGCTTATACAGATTTCAGGTGTTGGGCCTAAAGCTGCAATATCGGTTTTAAGCGCCCTTGCACCGCAGGATCTTGCGCTTGCTATTATATCAGAGGATGTTAAAGCAATAACGAGAGCACAAGGTGTCGGTACTAAAATGGCACAAAGAATTATACTTGAATTAAAGGGCAAGATTGATACGCAGGAAGCTGTTTTCCCTGGTGAAAATTCTTCAATTAATATTACTGCTAAAAATGTCTTTAAACCTGAAACAGAAGCGGTAAATGCTCTTATTGCACTTGGAGCATCTCCTTCTGTTGCACAAAAGACTGTAATGCAGATAGCAAAAGAAGGTATGGAAACAGAAGATATTATTAAAGAAGCTTTAAGGAGAATGTCGAATGGAATTTGATGAAAGAATTATCTCTACCAGACAACTTGAAGGCGACAGTGATTTAGAACATAGTATAAGACCAAAAACTATGGAGGAATATATTGGTCAGGACAAGGTTAAGGAAAGCCTGAAAATATATATAGATGCGGCACTCGGGCGTAAAGAAGCACTTGACCATTGTTTACTTTACGGACCTCCGGGATTGGGAAAAACAACGCTTGCATCTATTATTGCAAATGAAATGGGAGTAAACATAAGAGTTACAAGTGGTCCTGCAATAGAGAAGCCGATGGATTTGGCTGCTATTTTAACAAATTTAGGTCCTCAGGATGTGCTTTTCATTGACGAAATACATCGTCTTTCAAGAACGGTTGAGGAAATCCTATATCCTGCGATGGAAGACTTTTCTCTCGATATAATTATTGGTAAAGGTCCGAGTGCTCAATCAGTACGTCTTAGTCTGCCACCATTTACTTTAATAGGTGCCACAACCAGAGCTGGCCTTTTATCAGCACCGCTTCGAGATCGTTTTGGTGTTATTTCAAGGCTTGAATTATATTCTAAAGAAGATCTGATGACTATTGTATCAAGAAATGCAAAAATACTTAATATGGATATAGATCCTTTGGGCGCGATGGAAATTGCATCAAGATCACGAGGAACCCCACGTATTGCAAACAGATTGTTGAGGAGAGTTCGCGATTATGCTCAAGTTCGTGCAAACGGTAAAATAACCAAAAATGTAGCAGATGAAGCGCTAAAAATGCTTGAAATTGATTCTCTTGGTTTAGATGCTACTGATAAGAAAATGATTTCATCGATTATTTATAACTTTTCGGGAGGCCCCGTTGGACTTGATACATTAGCAGCTACAATAGGAGAAGATACATCTGCTATTGAAGAAGTATACGAGCCGTATTTACTTCAACTTGGCTTTATAAACAGAACCCCTCGTGGAAGATGTGTTACTAAACTAGCCTATGATCATTACAAAATTCCTTTTGACGTAAAAGACAATGATCAAATAAAGTGGGATTAAATATTACATTTTTATTACAAGCACTGAATTTATAGAGGATAAAAGCAACTTTTTGTCGAATATGATTACAGAAAGACCGGAGATGATGCAGAAAGGGGTGTTTTAGTGAAAAAAGCCAGATTCATAATTGGACTAATCCTTATTTTTATAATTTCAAGTATCAGTGCATATGCAAAGGATATATATTATAATAATTCCTATCACGTGTACGATGCAAAACCAATTGAATTATATGTTAATAATGTTAAGCTTACATCTCTTCCTATGGATCCAGTTATTATTGATGGAACTACACTTGTTCCTGTAAGAGAAGTTTTTGAAGCAATGGGATGCACAGTAAAGTGGCATAGCGAGAGTAAACAGGCTGAAATTGTGCGGGGTGGAGATTCTATACTTGTAAAGATAGGATCAAGAAATGCCTATTTAAATGGTAATTTAATTAAAATTAAAAATGATCAACCTTACCCGATGCTTATCGGTTATAGTCAAGCTGTAGTAAAAACCATGGTGCCGATCAGATTTATAGCCGAAAGTCTTAAATATAACGTGGAGTGGAAATCGGATACAAGAAGAATATATATATCAAATAAAAGCACATCAAACAACAATCCCGATCAAGAAGTGATAGAAGAAGGGTATGGAGAGTTTTCCAAGGTAACAGTTAATTCAGATTACGAATATGATTATGTGTATATAAAAACAAAGTATGGTATTTCTCCTAAAGTTTCAAGATATGTGGAGCCCGACAGATTGGTGTTCGACTTTAAAGATGCTAAATTTACTCTTCCTACCGGCTCGGTAAATATTGATGGCAACTGTTTTTCAAAAGTCAGATATGCTAATCACGAAGGTTCGGCAAGATTGGTTCTAGACTTAACTGAGAAAAACGCACAGGTTATGGTGCTTTCAAACGAAAACGGAATTGTAATCCGAGTAGAAAGAAGCTTAAATACTCAGATTATTTATGACGCGTTTGCCGAAAAAATTTATTTTAACGCAGCATATGCGGGAAGTGGAAAAGATGATGCGGGAGGATATAAAGTTACATTCTCCAATTTAAAAATGGAAGAACAGATTATTAATATTAATGATAGTATAGTTAACAATATTGTTATTAAGAGCGAGGGCACAGGCAGTAGCATTACAGTAAACGGAAATAAAAGATTCAGCTATACCCAGGATAAAGGTATTATCGTAAAAGAAGAAGTCGTTCCGCCCGACAAAGAGGAAAATACGAAACCATCAGTTGACAATTCAAAGCCTCTTATTATTTTAGATGCAGGCCATGGAGGAACAGACCCCGGTGCTGTTGGATATAATTCTAAAAATGAAATTGTTGCAAGAGAAAGCAAGATTAATATGGCAATAACAAATCTTGTTAAAGAAAAGGTTATAAAACAGGGGTATAACGTTATTCTTACACGTAGTGGTGATGATTATATTTCTTTATCAGATAGAGTAGCAATAGAAAAAAGTCATAATGCCGATATGTTTGTAAGTATTCATTGCAACTCTATAGACAAATCAGAAATAAACGGAACACAGGTTTATTATCATGCATCGTCTGAAAAGGGAGCAGTTCTTGCAAAAAATATTTATGAGTCTATAGTAGAATTAACGAATTTAGCACCGAAAAAAACACAAAACGGAGCTCATCTGTATGTTATAAGGGAAACCGTTTGCCCCGCTGTTATTGTTGAAACCGCTTTTATAAGCAATGAAAGCGACAGAAATTATCTTTTAAGTTCTGAGGGACAACAAACAATCGCAGAAGCAATTTTCAGAGGCATAAAAAAAACAATAGAAAATAAATAACTAAAGCCGCATAAACTTTTATGCGGCTTTAAGAAAAGGATAATATATATGATACAACAAATTGATTTTTCAATATTGAATTTCATACAGGATTATATTAAATGCGATTTCCTGGATTTTTTATTTCCAATTATAACACATCTTGGAGATGCAGGATTTGTGTGGATATTAATAGCGGTTTCTTTAATGTTTTTCAAAAACTACCGTAAAACAGGTGTTGCAATGGCGATAGGACTCGTTTTAGGCTTAATTATTGGTAATATAATTTTGAAAAATTTGTTTGGCAGATTACGTCCTTTTGAGGTGGCAGAGGGAATTAATCTATTAATCAAAGCTCCTAAAGATCCATCTTTTCCATCGGGACACACTTTAGCAAGCTTTATATCAGCTACAATAGTTTTTATAAATCATAAAAAAGCGGGGATGTGGCTTTTTGTTCTGGCGTTTCTTATTGCATTTTCAAGATTATACTTATATGTACATTTCCCAACTGACGTATTGTTTGGTGGAATTTTAGGTGTAGTAATTGCAAATCTAAGCCTCTTTTTATATAAAAAATTCCAAAAATCAAATTGAATATTTAAACATAAAGCTTCAAATAATATTTATAGAAAAGAAACATTAAAGAAAGGGAAATATTATGCGAGGTTTTACAAAAGGACTATTTACAGGTGCAATCATTGGAGGTTCAATTGCTTTTATGATGGAACCATGTACTGCACATAAAATTAAAAAATTCCGTAAGAAGGCAAACAGAACAATGAAAAATGTTGGATATATGATAGAAGGATATTTAAGCTCAAAATAAAAATGTGCGACAATATATTTTGTCGCACATTTTTATTTTATAATCTTAATTAAAACAATCGATATACACCCACAACTTTGCCTAAAATTACAACGGAATCAACTATGATAGGCTCCATAAAATCATTTTCTGGTTGCAGACGGAAATGTCCGTTTTCTTTGTAAAATGTTTTTACAGTTGCACTGTCTTCTACAAGAGCCACAACAATTTCACCGTTGTTAGCAACGGAACATTTTTCAACGATAACATAATCTCCATCAAATATCCCTGCATTTATCATACTTTCTCCGTGAACGTGAAGCATATATATTTCATTCTTTTTTGCAAAATCCATAGGAAGAGGAAAAGTTCTTTCAAGATTTTCTTCTGCAAGAATAGGTAAGCCCGCACTTATTCTGCCTATAACAGGAACTTCTAAATATTCCTTTTCTATAGAAGTTATATTAGTTGGAATGTTAGATGTGGAAGTAAGTCTTATTCCTCGGGAACTTCCATGGGTTTTTTCTATTAATCCGTTTTTTTCGAGTCTGTTTAAATATCCGTGAACAGTAGCAGGGGAGTTAAGCCCGACTGCTTCGCATATTTCGCGAACTGTAGGCGGAAACCCCATTTCGTTTATCTGCCTTTGTATAAAATTTAAAATTTGTTGTTGTTTATCTATATTTGCAGCCATATTTTACCTCCAAATATTTGTTTGATTTTATTATAACACATATTATATCAAAAAGTCAAACATTTGTTCGTAAAATATAATTTTTATTTGTAAATTGTTTGTTAATTAAATCGACAAAGTTATCTTTTGCTTGACTTATTTCGTAGAAATTGATATTATATAAGAGCCTATTTAATTACAAAGGAAGTGTATATATGAATCAGGAAAATGAATTTGTGCCAAATGAAAACACAAAAAACAATAGTAATATTGATAATACAGAAAATGAGCTTACTCAAGATGTAGCAGGAGAAGAAGCTTCAATAGAATCTAAAATAAACGTTGATAGTGATATAATTGAAGATTTCATACCCGAACCCATTAAAATCCCTAAGTATAATGTGGAAAAGGAACAGGCGAAACATGAAAAAGTAAAAGAAAAAAATTTAAAACGTATGTCTAAAAAGAGTAAAAAAAGACGTAGAGCACTAAAAAAAGCTTTAATTATCACTCGTACTGTTTTGCTTGTATTGCTTCTTACAACAGTTCTTTCTGCAACCCTTTCATCGCTTCTTGTAAGAATGAATACATCTGAATATTCAATTTCAAGCGCTATTCGCACGCACAATCCTGAAACATTTGTTATTGGAAAAATTAAAAATGTTAAAGATTTAAATCTCAATAAAAGTGCATCGAAGGCAACGCTTACTGATATACTTCGCGATAATGCAATAAATTCTGTAACTTATTCATATATAGTAAGTAAAATTGACGAATCTTCATATTCTGATTTTATTGCAAAAAATGCTCATGGTATTATTTCATTTTATCTCTATGGAACTCATTATGATGGCATATCGGGCGATGATATCGCAAATGTAATAAGTGATAATGCTTCGCATATAAAGCTTGTAACAGGAAAAGAACTGGGACAAAGTGCATGTAATGATTTTAAAGCATATGTAAATAAATCTTCTGCTTTAAAAGATATTTCTCCCGAAGCATTAAAAGAGAATAAGGCTGCACAGTATACTGATGAGTTGTCAATTATTTTCTCAATTATTACATTAGCAGCTCTTGCAGTAATTTTAATGATTTTATTAATTATAATAATTTCATCTTGTCAGGGTTATGCTCATACATTAATAGGGTGGTGCTCTATAGTAGCCGGTATAATTGTAGGAGTTGCAGGCTTCTTCTTTAACCCCGGATTTTCAACATCAAATTTATTTATCAGATCTGTATACACTGCTCTGATAAAAAGCTTCCATACCAGTGCATTAATTTACGGAGGTATTGTAATCTTAGTTGGTATAATCGTAATGCTTATTGGCAGAGCAATGAAAGATGAGTATGAGTATGAAGAGGATTATGACGACTATGATTTAGAAGATCTTGATGAAGATGAAGATGAATATGATGAAGATGAATATGAATATGAATATGAACATGATGAAGAATTTGACGAGGATTCAATAACTGAATAAGGTAAATAAAAAGTCAAGAGGTTTTCCTCTTGACTTTTTAAACATATCATTTCAATAGATAAAGGAAAATAACCTATGATTATACCCATTTTTGTACCACATAAGGGTTGCCCAAACGACTGTGCCTTTTGTAATCAGCGAACTATCAGCGGAAAAGAAAAAGCTCCTACTGTTACTGAGGCAGAAAAAGTTATAAACGAATATTTAAAAACAGCTAAAACCACTAAAAACCAGATCGCTTTTTTTGGCGGAAGCTTTACAGGCATTAATACTTTTGAACAAAACGAATATCTTTCACTTGCTAATTCTTTTATTAAAAAGGGAGCTGTCGAGAGCATTCGTATATCCACAAGGCCTGATTACATCGATGAAGATACTGTAAAACGTCTTATCAGTTATGGAGTAAAAAATATTGAGCTTGGAGCGCAATCAATGGACGAAGAAGTGCTTTTGTATTCAAAAAGAGGACATAATTCTAATTGCGTGGAAAAAGCCTCAGAAATTATTCTTAAAAACGGGGCTGTTTTAGGACTTCAAATGATGACAGGACTTCCAAAAGATTCATACGATAAATGTATGAAAACAGCAAAAAAATTTCTTGAACTAGGCGCAAAAGAAACAAGGATTTATCCTACGGTTGTACTTAAAGGAACGTTACTCGAAAAAATGTACTATAGTGGAGAATACATTCCACAATCAGTTGAAGAAGCAGTAGAAACTGGAGCTGGACTTAAGGAGTTTTTTGATGAAAATTCAATTTCTGTTTTAAGAATCGGTCTTCCTGAAAGTGAAACACTTAAAGAAAATTATATTGCAGGAGCATATCATCCTGCTTTGGGAGAACTTGTTTTTTCAAGAATAATAAGAAATAAAATAGAAAAAAACATTAAAAATACTACTAAGTGTATAGAAATAAGGGCTAATCCAAAGTTAATATCGAAAATTGTTGGAAACAGAAAATGTAATATAAATTACTTTAAGGAAAAAGGAATTGAAATACAGATAATAAAAGCTGAGATTAACGACTATTCAATTACGGTAATATAAGAACAGGAGTTCCAACAGAAGTTATATTAAATAAAGATTCAATATCTTCGTTATACATTCTTATACATCCGTTCGACGCAGCCGTACCTATTGATGAAGGATTATTTGTCCCATGGATTCCATATCCTCTTTTAGATAACCCCAACCATCTGGTGCCGTAAGGTCCGCCTGGGTCTATTTGCTTGTTTATAACAGTAAAAGATCCTGTTGGTGTTGGCGTTGTAGGCTTCCCAGTTGCCACAATATATTCGCGGTATATAGAACCATTTCTATATACCGTTAATCTTTTTGCAGAAATATTAATCACAATTTCAATCGGAGAAGGGGCGAGTGGTATACAAATAATTTGCCCTATTTGAAGATTATTTGGATTCAACCCCGGATTTATTTCCAGAATTTCTGAAATTTTTACATTAAATGTATCGGAAATAACAGATAAATTATCTCCGGAGCGTATAATATAAAAATTACCTGACTCACATTCGGGGTATTCCTCTATAGGCTCTGAAATACATATTCTTTGACCAACTGTTAAATTATAAGGATTTAAGCCTGGGTTTGTTTCAATTAACGATGATACTGTTGTGTTAAATCTGTTTGCTATGCTTAAAAGAGTATCTCCGCTGTTTATATTGTAGGGTAGAGTACCAAAAGGACAAGTAACGGGTTGAACAGTTTGAGAAACAACACAGATTCGTCTTCCAACCTGAAGATTATTCTCATCTATATCATCATTAAGCAACAAGATGTTTTCTACAGTTGTATTAAACAACTGAGCAATATCATTCAAAGTATCACCCGGTCTTACAATATAATATTCTCCGCAACCATTCAACAGGAAACAACCCCCGTTCCAACAGGTGTTTTATTAAAAATATAGTCCATAACTTCGTTTGATAATATGATATCGTTTTGATTTTTCCTAGCATCTTCAGAAACGATAGAAACATTAGGCAGCAATAAATTCAATCTTTTTTTACCACCTGTAGAAGAGTCAAGTTCTTTTTGAACAACAGCAGACGATAATTTTTTGTTAGGATTAATGCACCTGAAACTTTCTTCTACGCCGTTTGTATATTTAAGTTTAAAAATATTATTACATAATTCAATGCAAAGTGGAGGAGGGGCAATAGGTATACATAAAATCATCCCCTCATAAATGTTTTCAGGTTCAATCCCCATATTGGAATACAAAATTTGTTTAACTGTTACACCAAAATATTTTGATATAGAAAAAATTGTATCATTTTCCTTAACCACATAATAATTTGTTGTCATACACGTTGGGTATTTTTCTAAAGGCAGAGGAATACAAATCTGGCTATCTATTTGTAAGTTTGAAGGATCTATTCCCGGATTAACCTCCAAAAGCCTTTCTACCGTAGTTTTATACCTTTTCGATAAAGCATAAAGAGTATCACCTTTTTGTATCTTATAGGGAAAACTTCCCGGTTTGCAATTCCAATTATAGTTGCAATTCAAATTAATCACCTCAAGTATATATTATTCATTCAAAATACTTTTAGTGCATAAGAAAAGAAGCTGTAAAATTTACAGCTTCTTTTCTTATGAGTTTTTATTGTTTATCTGATACCGTATTTTTCAATAATATAGTCCATATCTTTATCTCCGCGTCCCGAGAGATTTACAAGAATTGAACCATGTTCCATTTGCTGAGCGAGTTTAATTGCATAAGCAACCGCATGTGAGCTTTCAAGAGCAGGAATTATGCCCTCTGTACGTGAAAGACGGAAGAATGCATCTATAGTTTCATCGTCGCCGATATAACCATATTTAACTCGGCCGATATCGCGTAAAAATGCATGTTCGGGTCCTGACGAAGGATAGTCAAGTCCGCTTGCAACAGAATATACGGGAGCTGGCTCGCCATTTTCATCCTTAAGCATTATACTGTTAAATCCATGCATGATACCTTCTGTACCAAATGAAAGACTTGCAGCATGATCCCCAAGCTTTTCTCCAAGACCAAGAGGCTCAACACCATAAATATCAACAGGGTCGTTTAAAAATCCAGCAAAAAGACCTGCTGCATTAGAGCCGCCACCAACACAGGCAACAATTGAGTCAGGAAGTTCGCCTGTCATTTCTATAAACTGTTCGCGCGCCTCTATACCAACAACACTCTGGAAATCACGTACCATCATAGGGAAAGGATGCGGACCAAGAACAGAACCTATACAATAAATAGCATCTTTATATTCATTAGCATAAGCTGAAAATGCAGCATCTACTGCTTCTTTAAGAGTTTGAAGTCCTTCCTTAACTTCAACAACGTTTGCGCCAAGTATTTTCATGCGCGCAACGTTTGGAGCTTGTTTTGCAATATCAACACTTCCCATATAAATATCGCATTCAAGGCCAAAATATGCAGCTGCTGTTGCCAAAGCAACTCCGTGCTGACCTGCGCCTGTCTCTGCAATAATTTTTTTCTTTCCCATATACTTGGCAAGAAGTCCTTCGCCCATGCAGTGGTTAAGCTTATGCGCTCCTGTGTGGTTAAGGTCTTCGCGCTTTGCATAAATCTGCACTCCACCAAGTTGATTTGAAAGTCTTTCAAGATGTGTGATGGGAGTGGGACGACCCTGAAATTCCTTTCTGATTCTTCTCAATTCATCAATAAATTTTCGTGATTTGCATATTTCATAATAAGCTTTTGTAATCTCTGCCATTGCATTTTTTAATTCATCAGATACATAGCATCCGCCGTATTTCCCGAAAAAGCCATCGGGAGACGGATAATTTTTTGCGTAGTTATCAAAATCAACATTTCCTAATTTCATATTATTAATCCTCCAAAAAATATTTAAATTTTATTTAAAAAATCCCGACAGAACTATCTGTCGGGACGATTTTTAATCGCGGTGCCACCCTACGTTTAAGCAAAGCTTACTCTTAACGAATACTCCATATGGATATATTCTGTATCTGTTACGTGATACACACGTCGAAAACTACTAAGAAACTCTTTTCGCCCTCGCTCCTCAAAGACCCATTCACTATGCCTTTTTGCACCGTACCTCACACCAACGACGGCTCGCTTTCCAAAAAGCTTCACAGCTACTATTTCTCATCACAGGATTTAATTATTAATTTATTATATGATAGCATTAAAGAGATTATTTGTCAACTGTTTTATCAATAAAAAGTGGCTAACTCCTCTTGAGGTGGTGATGTGAGAATAACATCTTCAAGATATATTACAGGACCTTTTCCTCTATAAAACTTAGAATACTCAACCTTTATTTTACCGCGCAACATCACCCAGTCGCGGCTTTTAAGATTATGGTTGCTTTTAGAAATGCAAATTATAGGCATATATTCAATGTCATCTACGCAACAAGTCATAACGTGGCGACCGGCTGCAAAAACATTATCGGGAAGACGATTGTCTGAAGCGACTATTGCTCTGAATTTAACAGATTTACCATCATATTTATCGCTTTCCTCAAGTAAATCTCTGTACCATATAGCATAATCTGTATCTTTAATTTCTATAAGCGCTGCTTCAATGTCAAAGGGAAGTGGATCTATTATATCATCATATTCCACGGAGGAATCAGCATACTCATATGCAATATCAGCCCTGCGGTTTACGCCTCTAACAATTTTGTGAAGTTCCATTTTGTCAATAGATTTATCCATTCTGTTAAACACAACAAGTTCAGAAACTCTGAGTTTATCAACTGTTTGATTACGCATATTTGCATTATAATTTATAAAAGTATTGGCATCTGCAAACATCATTGTTTGTACCACCTGCCACTTCTTAGGAAGATTGTTGAGCAATTCTGTGAGAAGCCACATACCATTATATTCAATTATAACACGCTCTGCATTACTTTTTTCCTGTAAGGATGAAAGGTGCTTTGGCGTAAGAAAATCAATACTATCGATTGTTTCTATATAAACATTATCTCCTGAAAATAAGCTTGGTTCATATTCATCGATACCTTCTTCGCAAACAAGTAATAATGTTTTTTCTCCGTTATTAAAACGAATATCGCACAGTGTATCCTGAATAAAACGTGTTTTTCCTGATTCAAGAAAACCTACGAATAGATAGATGGGAATATTTTTCATTGTCAATTCCTCCAGATTAAACTCCAAAAGTCTCGTTTAAAATATTTTTATTTAATTGAGCGCCGATAACGCAAATTCTACCTATTGGTGCGCTGCTTCCATGGCGGATATCAATTTCTGATGGAATATAATCAAAATACAACCAGTCAGTTTCTCCTTTAATAATTCCTTTTGCACGCAAAACTGTACCAAATTTTTCACTGTCTTCAAACGCGGAAAGAATGTTCTTTAATTCAGCTTCTGTAAAAGATTTTGCTGTTTCAACACCCCAACTTGTAAATACCTCGTCTGCATGGTGATGATGCTCATGTTCATGATTGTGGTCATGGCAACCACAATCATGGTCGTGGTGATGCTCATGACAATGGCACTCATGATTATGGTGATGTTCATGTTCATGACATTTACAGTGCTCATGATGATGATGTTCAAGATGTTCTTCTTTAAGCGAATTAATTTCGTCTTCAAGTGTGTGGGTGTTTTCTATAGCCTCGAGGATTGCTTTTCCACATAGCGAATCCCAGGGAGAAGCAACGATTTGTGCTTTATCATTCTTTGTGCGAAGTAATTTAATACATTCTTCGATTTTTTCTTCATTAAGATCATCTGTATGGCTTAAAACAATGCAAGAAGCGCTTTCAATCTGGTCATTAAAAAATTCACCAAAATTTTTCATATACATCTTACATTTTTTTGCGTCTGCAACTGCACAGTAGCTGTTAAGCGAGGCACCTTTACACTCGGCATCTTTCACAGCGCGAATAACATCACTGAGCTTACCAACACCGGAAGGCTCTATTAAAATACGGTCAGGATTATATTCTTCAAGAACTTTGGTAAGGGCTTTGCCAAAATCCCCCACAAGACTGCAGCATATACATCCTGAATTCATTTCAGTAACTTCTATTCCGGCATCTTCCATAAACCCACCGTCTATACCGATTTCTCCAAACTCGTTCTCAATAAGAACAATTTTTTCTCCATTATAGGCTTCTTTAATAAGCTTTTTTATCAAAGTTGTTTTTCCTGCTCCAAGAAACCCTGAAAAAATATCGATTTTCGTCATATATAACACTTCCTTACTTATGAGATTATAATACTTTTATAGCTTTTAGTCAATAATAAAAACAACTTGACAATCAGATCAAGTAAATGTAATATAAATATGAGAATGATTATCAAATTAAATTTGTGAGGTGAAAATATGCGCAAAATTTTATCTTTTATACTTTCAATTATTATTTTAGTTATTCCAGGCTGTGCTGGAAACGATGAAACAACTCAAAATAATAAACTGAAAATTGTTACAACTATTTTTCCGCTTTATGATTTTGCCAAACAAATTGCAGGAGACAGGGCAGAAGTAGATATGCTTTTACCTACCGGCAGAGAAGCTCATTCTTATGAGCCTACAGTTCAGGATATTATAAAAATAAACGAAAGCGATTTATTTATAAATATTGGCGGAAGTGCCGATCCGTGGGTTGAAGCTATATCTAAAGATGAAAATAAAAGCAATACACGCATTATGTCTGCAATAAATGTTGTTGATACAATAAAAGAAAACCATCATGATATATATTCTGTGGACGAACATATATGGACATCTCCTGAAAATGCAGAAGATATTATTGAAGCAATTGCAAACTTGCTCGCACAAATGGATCCCAAAAACAAAGATTTTTATGAAAAAAACGAAGAAATCTATTCTAATAAATTAGATAAACTTGATGAAAAATTTGAAAGATTAACAAAAAATAATAATAAGAAAATAGTTTTTGCTGACAGATTTCCTTTTAAATATTTAGCTGAGGAATATAATTTGGAATACTTTTCCGCTTTTCCTGGGTGTTCTTCAGAAAGTGAACCGAGTGCAGCCACGATATCACAGCTTATAGAAACAATTAAAAATGAAAATATAAATGTCGTATTTTATACTGAAACGTCAAATCAAAAACTTGCTGATACTATATCGGGAGAAACTGGAGCTAAAAAGCTCATGCTGCATTCGTGCCACAGTGTTACGGATGAACAGTTGAAAAAAGGAATAACGTATTTAGAATTAATGGAAAACAATTATCAAAGTCTTAAAGAAGGTTTAAAATAAAAACGAGGGAATCCCTCGTTTTTATTTTAAAAAAATTTACAAATAGCTAATGACAACAAGATACATTTGTAGTATAATTAAAATAATATATTATTGCACTCAGGAGGTTAAGTATGGAAACTGTAAACAATGCATTAGAAATTATTAATCTATCTAAAAATTATGGTGCAAATAAAGCAGTAGATAATATTTCTTTTAATGTCAAACACGGAGAAATTATGGGCTTTTTAGGACCCAACGGCGCAGGGAAAAGCACTACTATGAATATAATCTGCGGATGCATAAGTGCAAGCGGAGGTACTGTTAATGTTTGTGGCTGTGATGTTTTGGAAAATCCAAAAATAGTAAAAAGCAAAATAGGATATCTTCCGGAAAATCCTCCGTTGTATTTCGATATGAAGGTCTGGGAATATTTAAGCTTTGTTTATGACTTAAAAAAAGTTAAAAACAATAAAAAAGAACATATAGAAAAAATTATGGAGCTTGTAAAAATAAGCGACATGAAGAATCGTATGATTAAAAACCTTTCAAAGGGATATAAACAAAGAGTTGGGCTTGCTCAAGCTCTTATAGGTGATCCAGAGGTTCTCATTCTTGACGAACCCACTGTTGGGCTTGATCCAAAGCAAATAATTGAAATAAGAAACGTAATAAAGGAAATAGGAAAAGAAAGAACCATCATTCTCAGCACTCATATTCTTCAGGAAGTAAGTGCCGTGTGCGACAGGGTTACTATTATATCTCACGGAAAAATTGTTGCACAAAACACGTTAAAGGGTCTTGAAGAAGCAACGGGTGGAAAAGACAAATATATTCTCAAACTTAAAGGAGATACCCAAAAAGCGCTTGATATATTGTCTTCAATTGATGAAATCGTAAATATTAATACCACTTTTATTAACGACAGCGAAGCAGAAATACTCTTGGAAAGAAAGCCGGAAAGCGATATATCGATGCAACTAACAGAAGCCTTTGGTAAAAATGGTATTGCGATTACTGAATTTAAAAGTGCACTTCTCACGCTTGAAGAAATATTTATAAAACTTACCAATAGCAAGATTTATGAAGAAGAAAAAGAAGAACAGGAGGTAACAGAAAATGATAGCAATATTTAAAAAAGAATTTAAAAGCTATTTTCTCTCACCGATAGGATACATATTTGTAGGAGTTTTCATGGCTCTGGCTTCGATGTTTTTTGCAAGTGGAATTTTATTCTCTCAGCAAGCAGATATTTCTATTATGTTTTCAAATATAAATGTTATTTATCTGTTCCTGGTATCTCTTCTAACAATGCGACTTTTAGCTGAAGAGCGCGGGAAGAAAACCGACCAGCTTCTAATGTCAGCTCCTGTAAGCATAACAGAAATAGTTCTTGGAAAGTATCTTGCAGCTATGGCTGTATTTGGAATTACAATCCTTGTCAGTTTTATATTCCCTGCAATAATGTTTATATATGGCAACCCTGCATTAAGCGAGGTAATCAGTTCGTATATCGGGTTTATACTTTTATGGGGAGCTTTCATTTCAGTTGGCATATTTATTTCAGCTCTTACTGAAAGTCAAATGATTGCAGGCGTGCTTACCTTTGCAAGTTTATTACTTATTTATTTTATAAACTGGTTCCAATCAAGTGTTCAAAATCCCGTGGCACAAAAAGTTATCGGTTGGTTTGCTTTGCTTGCTCGTTACGGCGATTTCCAGAATGGTGTTTTAAACATAGAAAACATTATTTATTATTTAAGTTTTATATTTGTGTTTTTATTTCTTACTGTTTCAGTAATAGATAAGCGTAGATTCAGCTAAGGAGAGATAATATGAATAAGAGAAAATTAAAATTCGGATTAACATCCATTATAACAATTTGTGTTGTTATTGTTTGTGTTCTTGTTTTAAATTTGTTTGTATCTATAATTGCAGACAAATCTTCCCTTAGCATAGATTTAACGAGGGATAAAGTTTATAAATTTTCAGAACAAACAAACGAGATTATGAAAAATCTTGAAAAAGAGGTTAAGGCATATGCTTTAATTGATGAAAACACTCAGAGTGAATATATTGACTATATCAAAGAATATTTAGATAAATATATTGCTTTAAGTGATGAATTTTTCGTGGAATATATTAATCCATATGAAAATCCTGCTTTTATGCAAAAATACAACGATGGTGATAATCAGGCTGCAATAGGGTCAATTATTATTGAATGCGGGGATAATTATAAGGTTATACCTTTTGAACAACTTTATCAGCAAAACAGCTATTCTGGTACAGTGCAGATCGATATGGAGAAAAAGGTTACAGATGCAATAATGATTGTTACAGGAAAAGTTTCACAATCAAATATTTATTTTACACAAGGGCATAACGAATACGATGGTACAAACTTTAAAAATTTTCTTCGCGATGAAGGAAATAAGTGCGACAACATAAATCTTTCAAATAATACAATACCTGAAGATGCATCTATGCTTATCACTTTAGCTCCCGATGTTGATTTTACAGAAGATGAAATTAAAGCTCTTGATACCTACTTGGATAACGGCGGAAAGTACATTTTTGTACCTGTCCCGGAAGCAGACAATTTAGATAGAATCAGCAGTTTTCTCAGCGAGTGGGGATTTGAGCTGAACTATGATTATGTTATTGAATCTGATAGTGAAAGAGCAATGGGAGCAGGTAATAACGTTCCTATACCAATTCCTGAACTTGCAGAGCATGCAATTACTGAAAAAATAAAGGATTCAAGCTCTCTTTTAGCTATGCCTGATTCTACAAGCGTATCTTTAGTTACAACAAAAAATAATTCCGAAGCGAAAAAGCTTTTGTTTACAAGCGAAGCTTCTTACGGAAAGAAAAATTTAAAGTCAGTTACTCTTGAAAAAGAAAGCACTGATATAGAAGGTCCGTTGACAATTGCCGCTATATCAGAAAAATATCAGCCTGAAGATTCAGCTATAGTATTTATAGGTTCTCTTGCTGCGTTAGAAACATCAGGAGTGTTGACAGAGGGAGCATATCTTAACGGAGACTTTGTTCTTAATGTTATAAATTATCTTGGAGGAGCAACAACCGACACAGGCATCAGGGCAAAACAGATAAGTCCTGAAAGAATGGTTATGACTCAGCAACAGGTTATCGGATATGCAATTTTACTTCAATATATAATTCCATTAGTAATACTCATCGGCGGATTGGTTATCTGGCTTATAAGGAGACATAAATAATGAAAAAAAGAGTTAAAGGATTAGTTTCAGGTTTTATTGTTCTTGTTGTATTATTTGGTTTATACTTTTTTGCTGTTAAATGGACTCCCGAAACAGAAATCATCACAACTGAGACCGATGATGAAACATATTATTTGTTTAAAACCGAAACAGATAACATCGCAAGTATAGAATTCTATTATGATGGCAATAGCTATACTGTTCGCAATGGGGAAAATAAAACAATATCAGGGTACGAAAGTAAAATTATTGACCCCGAACTTCTTACAAGAGCAATACACAGTTTTTCATACATAATAGAAAACCAAAATATAAAAGTTGAAGATACCAGTCTTCTGGAATATGGTATTAAAGACAGTAGTACTTATGTTGTTATTAAAGAGAAAGACGGAAAATCAACAAAAATTATTTTGGGTAACAGCACCGGTGTAGAAGGCGAGTATTATGCTTATAATGAAGCCACAGGTCGATTATCCTCAATTAGCAAAAGTTCTGCAGAATTCTTTAAAGTTGACCCAAGCCAATACCGCAGTCTTGATGTATGTAGTATTGCGCCAGAAACAATAGAAAGAGTTGCTATAAGCAGGGGCAATAATAAAATTATAGATATAGAATTTGAAAAAGAAAAAAAAGATCCTTCAAATTCTATTAGAAACTATAAAATTCTCTATCCTTATAAAGGTGTAGTAGCATCAACCGACAGAACGAATGCTCTTCTTGAAACTATCAGTAGTATAACTGCGCAGGAAATTGTTACAGAAAATATGAATGAGATTACTTCTTACGGATTTAATAATCCTTATAAATTAACAGTAACAGATGGTAATGGAACTCATACAATTTCCTTAGGCAATAAGAATGATGATGGATTGGTCTATATTATGTATAACGATAGAAAGGTCGTATATTTAGCTGATTGTCCTTTTTATGAAAAAGTTGTTAACGCAAACTCTGATGAATATATCGATAGATTTATACATTTAGTAAACTTATCAGATGTTAATTCAGTTGAATTTTCATTCCAAAGTCAAACTGACGTTATCAGCGTTAAGGGCGATATTCAAAATGATAAAGCTAAATACTATGTAAACAACAAAGATATAAGCGAAGAAAACTTTAAGAAATTGTATCAGGCAATTATAGGCGTCATTGCAACAGATATAGATGATGATTTTGTTCCTACAGGAAAAGAGCAATGTACAATAACCTTTGATTTAAATAACAATCAAAAGAAAACCTTCAAATATTATAATTACAATGAAAGAAATTACTATGTAAAGGCCGACAATGGAATTGGTTGTCTTACACTAAAGAAAAATATTGATGCAATCTGTGATTTGTTGAAATAAAAAAGGAGGAAACAGTGATGGATAAAAAAATGAAACAAGCTTTTTGGATTACAGTAAGCGGCGTGGTTTTGTTTGCAATCCTAATGAATTTAGAAGCAGCAGGCACTTTTCTTGAAAAAATAATTTCTCTAATAATGCCTATAATTATCGGAGGAATATTATCTATCTTCATTAATGTTCCCGTTACAGGCGTTGAAAGAATATTGAGAAAGATATTCAGGAAAAATAAAAAGCAAATGTCGGATAAAATGTATCACGGTATAAGTTATCTGATTACTGTTATTTGTATCCTTCTGATTATAGCGCTTGTATTTATATGGATTATTCCTCAGATTACGGTTTCTATAAAAGACTTGTATTATAAAATTCAACAAAGAATTCCAGTTTGGGCTGAATATTTGACAAGCCATAATATTGATTATACTTGGATTGAAAATCTTTTTGCTGAAATGAATGTAGAAAAGATGATTCAAAACATTTCAAACGGGGCATTTAATTTCCTTGGGGGAGTTGTCAGCGCAGTTTCATCAACAATAAGCTTTACACTTACAGCAATCTTTTCAATAATTGTATCCATCTATACTATACTTGGTAAAGAACACCTGTCAAGGCACTGCAAAATGGTGGTAACAACATATTGCAAACCCAGTTTTGCCAATAATTCAATTCGTTTTTGTCGACTTTTCAATAAATCTTTTTCAAAGTTTTTAACAGGACAGTGTGCTGAAGCGCTCATTCTGGGTATGCTTATGTTTATTGCATTCTTAATATTCAGAATACCTTATGCAGCTCTCGTTGCTGTGCTTACGGCCGTTTGTGCTATTATTCCTTATGTTGGTGCATTTATATCGTTTTCGGTAAGCACTCTTTTAATACTTTTAATAAGCCCGGCAACAGCACTGAAATGTATGATAGTTTACGGGGTTGTACAGTTCATTGAAAACCAGTTTATATATCCAAGAGTTGTAGGAAGTAAGGTTGGTGTTAATCCTATTTATGTACTTATTGCTGCCATGATAGGTGGTAAATTATTTGGAGTTATAGGTATTCTTTTCTTTATTCCTTTAATTGCAGTAATATTTACTATTGTTAAAGAAGATGTTTATAATAAAGAAAAGATTGCAGAAATTTTGGAGGAGAGTGCAGAATAAATGCGTTCGTTTTTAAATCGATTGGCTTGGAAATTCCGAAATTTTATGGTAGGCCGATACGGATATGATGATTTAAATAAATTTTTATTGTGGACAGGTATTCTTTTTTGGGTTCTTGCTTTATTTATCAATCTTCGTATTCTGTTGTACTTGTATTATTTTTGTATTATATGGGCTCTTTTCAGAACTTTTTCAAAAAAAATATATAAAAGACAAAAAGAGCTTTGGGCTTTTCAAAAATTTATAAAAAAACCAAAGCAGTTTATTAATGTTCAAAAAAGAAAATGGCACGACAGAAAAACACACAAGTATTTCAGATGCTCGTGCGGAGCATATCTCAGAGTGCCGAAAGGAAAAGGCAAAATTAACATAACCTGTAATGCTTGTGGAAAGGTTTTAATCCGTAAAAGCTGAAAAGGAAAGATGTTATGTTCGGAAACGTTTTAATTAACCCTCATGTATTAAGTGCGGAAGATAAAAGCACATATAATCAGTTTTATTGCGGTATATGCCGAGCACTCGGAGAAGCAAACGGTGGATTATCAAGATTAACTTTAAACTATGATATGACGTTTCTTGCGCTGTTTCTCTCTTCGCTTTACGAACCACAACAGAAACAAATAAATAAAAAATGTCTTATTCATCCTAAAAAATCGCAATCTTATATAAAAAACGAATTTATAGAATATGCTGCAGATATGAATATTGTTTTAGCATACTATAAAAGTATTGACGACTGGCATGATGATAAAAATATTTTAATGTTTTCTTTTTCATCGCTTATTAAGTCAAGAATTAAATTACTGAAAGAAAAATATCCCGATAAAATATCTAAAATAGAAAGTCTTATATCTGATTTGTCGGCAATAGAAAACAGAAATGGTACCCCCGATGAATCTTCCGATTGTTTCGGCAAAATCCTTGGGGAAATATTCAGATGCAAAAGCGATAATTGGGAAAATGATGTTTATAATTTTGGTTACTCGTTAGGAAAATTTATATATTTAATTGATGCAGCCGCTGATATAGAAAAAGACCAAAAAAAAAGAAACTATAATCCGTTTCTTACTTTAGATATATCTGAAAGTGAAATTGAAAATATATTAAAGGTTCTAATAGGTGAAGCCGCTGAAATATTTGAAAAGCTTCCGCTTGTTCAAAATGAAAATATATTAAGAAATACAATTTATTCTGGTGTTTGGCAAAAATACAATTCAGCAAAAGCAAAAAAAGAAAGGAAAGCCATTAATGGTAACAGATCCTTATAAAGTTCTTGGAATTTCTCCGGGAGCTACACCCGATGAAATAAAAAAAGCATACAGAAAAAAAGCAAAAGAATATCATCCTGATTTGCACCCTGATGAACCCGGTATAGCTGAAAAAATGAGCGAGGTTAATGAAGCATATGATATGCTGATGAATCCTGAAAAACATTCAAGGCAGCAATATCAACAGCAGCAAAGCAGCCAGTATGGGGGATACAGGGGGTATTCTTATGGTGGTTTTGATTTCAACGATATATTCGGGAATTTCTATCAGGAAATACCGTCAACACCGCATATTTTACCAGACGATAGCCCCGAAATAATAAAGATTATTTCTGAAATTAATATGAAAAATTATCAGAACGCTCTTATTTTACTTAATCGCATAGATAGTGTTAAAAGAAATGCACGATGGTACTATTTAAGCGCTCTTTCAAACTATGGGACAAGAAATACTATAGCAGCTTTGAATCAGATTCAACAAGCCTTACGAATAGAGCCAAACAATGCTGAATATCAAAAAGTTTATATGTTCTTGGCACGAACAGGCCAAACCTACACTCAAACAGGGAGAAGTTATGGAATGGATATTAGTGGTCTTGAAAAGCTTTGCTGGGGAATTTGTCTTTTCAGGCTTTGCTGTCCGTTCTGCTGATGATTATGAATGCATTTAAATCAGGATTAAGCAACAATTTAATTAAGCTCATAGCAATAATATCAATGACAATCGACCATATTGGTCTGATACTTTTAAACGATTTTACACCCTTCAGGATTATAGGAAGACTTGCTTTTCCTATATTTGCCTATTCTATATCAGAAGGGTGTTTTTTCACTAAAAATATAAAAAAATATTTTATGAAGGTTTTTCTTGTAGGAGTTGTAAGCCAGACAGTTTATTTAATTGCAACAGGGGATTGGTATTTAAATATCTTTTTAACATTTTCTCTTTCAATATTAATTATCAGTGCCTACACCAGATTTTACGAAGAGAAAAAAGAAAAACCTAAGTTTTTTATAATATTGCTGCTTATTTTTATAATGGTGTATGTTTTAGATATATATCAAATTTATTTTGATTACGGATTTATAGGAATAATAATGCCATTTATAATTTATATTGCTCCAACTAAAGAAAAAAAGATTGTTAATACAGCTATAATGCTCATTCTGTTATCGTTAAACACACAGGGAAGCTTTGTCCAGTATTTTTCTCTATTGTCATTACCAATACTGTTTTTATACAACGGAACAAGAGGAAAATACAATCTTAAATATTTTTTCTATAGTTACTACCCTCTTCATCTGGGAGTTTTATATTTAATAAGTTTTTTTAAATAATAAGGAGTATTTTAATATGCGAAAAATTGAAATTGGCGCCATATATAAGCACTTTAAAGGTAATCTATACAGAGTCGAAAATATTGCAAAACATTCTGAAACCGGCGAAGATTATGTGGTCTACAGGCAAATGTATGGGGAAGAATCCTTATGGATAAGACCGCTTGATATGTTTTTAGAAAAAGTTGATAAAGAAAAGTATCCTGATGTTGTGCAGGAATATAGATTTGAAAGGCAGTAATTATGTTTTTTATAATGGGAATATCACAAGGAAATAAAGAATTAATTCAAAATGCAGGAAGAATGAATATCTGTAAAAACTGCGGAAGCTATACTACATATAATGTTTTTATGACGTATATGTATCTGAGTATATTTTTTATACCAATATTTAAATGGAATATAAAATATTATGCTCAGTCTTCTTGTTGCAAAAGTATTTTTATTCTTGATAAAGAAAAAGGAAAAATGATAAAGAATGGGGAAGACGTTATTATTATCGATGCAGATTTAACAATAGTTAATGAATATGAAACAGTAAAAATTTGTAAAACTTGCGGATATCAAACTACACAAGAGTTCGACTATTGCCCCAAATGCGGAAATAAATTGTAATATATGCAAAGAGAATATTTTTTAATCCTGTCTTGACAAAAGTCGAATTATGTTGAATGGTGTCGAATTACTAAAGAAAAGAGGAGATTTTCATGAGCGAAAATAAAAAAAGATGTTTTATTATTACGCCAATTGGAGATGAAGCAGACCCAATAAGAAGGCATATAGATGGTATAATTGATGCTGCAATTGTACCAGCATTAGGATCTAAATATGAGATTTCTGTATCGCATAAGATTAGCGAACCTGGTTCCATTACAAAACAAATTATATCAGAGATAGCGCAAGACGAGTTGGTTATAGCTAACTTAACTAACAAAAACCCTAATGTTATGTACGAACTAGCTTTTCGTCATACACTTGGTTTGCCAGTAATTATGATCGCAGAAAAGGGGACATCGTTACCTGCTGATATTATTATGCAAAGAACTATTTTTTATTGTAACGATGCTAAAGGGGTTCTAGAATTAAGAGATGACATTAAAAAGGCTGAAGAAGAAATAGCGTTTGATAAAAAAAGTGGACCTATATATGAGGTGTTAGGAGAATTAAATCATGACACATCAATTTTGCAACAGGCGCAGAGAGATTCAGAGTCAAGTATAGAACCACTAGAATATATCTTAAAAAGACTTAATCGCATTGAGGATGCAATAACAATTTCAAATCGTCGTTTTCACCATCAGTTTATGGAAAGTCGAGAGGAGTTACCACGAATTACTCGGATGGCATTTAAATTTACAGAATTACCGGAAAAGAAACCTAATAGACCATTTTTACAACGCCAGCTTTCAAAAGTTCATGAAGTGGTTGATTCGGATGCAACAGTTGATAGTGTTAAATTTGATTTCATCGAAAAAACGATTGACATATACATAAAAATGTCAGGGCTACTTGATGTGCCAGGAATTTATAACTATTTTCTAAATGTGTTATCTGAAAATGGGTTTAAGGATATAGAACCGATAATTGCAGAACGATGCGTATCAGAAAACAACTAATGGATTATAAAAGCTGTATTAACATGGTAAATCCTAAGATTACAAGTTCATATGTTTTTCTCGTGTCAAGTCAATACAATTTAAAAGATTAGTTTGCCGATTTTGATATTTACATATACTATCGGATGCGAGAAAATCCAGTATTCTCGCGGGTTCTAAAGAAATTTGTTCAGAAAAAAGCAGTGAAAAATTAAGGAAAAAAATAGTAGGTCCTATTATTCACTGTTCTCCTGACTTGACATGAGTAAAAATCCTGTCGAATGGTGCTGAATACTGCAGAAAGAAGGTATATTTTATGAAAAAAATATTAGCAATGGTTATCACTTTAGCATTTATTTGCTCATCGTTTGTAGTTTATGCAGATACAAATAGTGAGCACGATTGTAGTGATTGGGCTGTGAACAGCATTTCAATTGCTGATGCAATAGGTCTTATTAGTGTTGATGAAACATATCTGTACAGTGCACCGATTTCGCGTGAGACTTTTTGTGAATTGATATATAATTTAATATTAACCACTGATTATTTTGAAAATTGGTATGATGAAGAGACAAAAGGCGGAACACAACCGATAGCACCATTTGCAAAACGACCTTTTGATGACTGTACTAATAATGCGGTGTATGATTTATACAATCATAATATCGTTGCGGGGAAATCTATAACCGAATTTGCGCCAAACGAAACTCTAACACGAGAAGAAGCTGCAACGATTATCGTTCGTATGATAAATATTGTTCATCCGCTACCTACAACGGAAATGTACTATTCCTATGATGATGTTGATGAAATGGCAGAGTGGTCTTTACCATCCATACAGATAATAAGTAATTTGGGGTTTATGCAGGGCGTAGGAAATAATAAGTTTGCACCTAAAGATACTTACACGGTAGAAGAAGCGATTGTAACCATATTAAGAGTTTATAATGCTTTAAATAATTCAACTGCTGATCAGAAAAAAGGTGTGCAAAATAATGCGTTTGAATTAGGATACTATGGAAAAGAAGGCTGGGTAGGAGAAAGTGTAGATTTTCAGTTAGGTGAAGCGGTGGCTATTGCTATAGCTGATGATGTTTTTTTACAAATTGAAGGTGCTGATTTTATTGATAAAACAACTGTTGTAGTTGATGAAACATATGATGAGAAATGTTTTATAGTAAGCAGATATAAAGAACTTGTTCCGGGCGGGGATTTGTCTGTAATTATTAGAAAATCAGATGGTAAGATTTTGAAAGTTATTGCAGGTGAATAATTGTTGACATGACACAAGGATTGTTTTTGTTAAGTTTCAACTCGTGTCAAGTCCACACAATTTAAAAGATTAGTTTGCCGATTTATTATATTTACATATATCATCGGAAGCGAGAAAATCTAGTATTCTCGCGGGTTCTAAAGAATTTTGTTTAGAAAAAATGCAGTGAAAAATTAAGGGGGAAATAGTAGGTCCTAATACGAGCTTGCGAGTATCAAGGTTCTCCGAAATATAGAAATCTTTGATTTCGTTATATTTCGTGACGGTTCTTATTATTCACTGTTCTCCTGACTTGACACGAGTAATATGGATATGTTGAAAGATGTCGAAAATAGAAAGCCTTCCCCTTGAGGGGAAGGTGGGTTGCGAAGCAACTCGGATGAGGTGGAAAAGATAATGATTACTTTTGCAATCTACACCTCACCACCGCCTGCGGCGGAGCCTCTCCTCGAGGAGAAGCCTTTGAAAGGTTTGCATCTAAACCTTATGTGTCGCAATAACATATAGAATAATATCTAAACGGGAGGAGCATATATGGATAAATTATTAAAAAACATCATAAGAGAATGTTATCCTTATATACAAAATGGCAAAGTAGCTACATATATTCCTGAACTTGCAAAGGCTAATCCAAATGAGTTTGGAATATGTACTATCTCTATTGATCAAGGTACAAATGGCGTGGGAGATTATGAAAAGAGTTTTACAATGCAAAGTATTGTAAAGGCCATTATATTGCTTAGAGCACTTGAAGACAAAGGAGAAGCAGAAGTTCGAAATCTTGTTGGAGTAGAAGCTACGGGAAAACCATTCGATGCTTTCAATTATAGTGATCAGGATTTAAAGAGCGAGCATATCAACCCAATGATAAATGCAGGAGCAATTGCTTTGTGCACGCTTATAGACGGAGAAACATATCGGGAAAAATTCCAAAGACTATTGGATTTAACCCGAAAACTTGCAGGCAATTCCAATATTAATCTTGACGAAGATGTTTATATGTCTGAAAAGGCTACTGGTAACAAAAATAGGGCTCTTACGTATATGCTCAAGGCTTATGGGATTATCAATGAAGACGCTGAGGAGGTGCTTGATTGCTATTTTCGAGCTTGCTCCATAAAAGTTACATGTGTTGATTTGGCAAGAATAGCATTTATTTTGGCCAATAAAGGAGAGAATCCAATTACGGGAGAGCAGTTATTCGACAAAAAGCATGCAACATACATCAATGCAGTGTTAATGACTTGCGGAATGTATGACGGTTCCGGAGAATTTGCTATTACTGTGGGTGTACCTGCGAAAAGCGGTGTTTGCGGTGGAATAATGGCTGTTGTGCCAAATAGAATGGGAATAGGAATCTATTCGCCTGCATTAGACAGCAAAGGGAATAGTTGTGCAGGAATTAAGGCGTTAGAAATATTGAGTAGAGAGTTAGAACTCAGTATTTTTTAAAGAAATACAGGGTATGCTCATGTTGTGTATACTCATTTCAAGATCCAGAATAAAAAAGATTTGTTTGCCAATTTTAACATTTGCATACACTATCGCAAACAGAAATTAAGAGGAGGCGTAAAATGGAAAACAGAATGTATCTTTGCATAGATTTAAAATCTTTTTATGCCTCGGTAGAATGCATAGAACGCGGCCTTGATCCTCTTAGCACCAATCTTGTTGTTGCAGATAGCTCACGCACAGAGAAAACAATATGCCTTGCAGTATCTCCGGCACTTAAATCTATGGGGATACCGGGAAGACCAAGGCTTTTTGAAGTGATACAAAAAGTTAACGAAATAAATGAAAGACGCGAATATAATACTCCGAATAAAAAACTTGAGGGAGAAAGCTACGATTTTAAAGAACTTACTAAATCAAAAAGTCTTGCAGTATCCTATATTGTTGCTCCGCCAAGAATGGCTTATTATATAGAATACAGCACAAAAATCTATAATATTTATTTGAAATATATTGCCCCTGAAGATATACACGTATATTCCATAGATGAGGTTTTTATAGATATAACAAGCTATTTAAAACTGTATAAACAAACACCTCACGAACTTGCTATGACAATAATAAAAAATATACTGGATGAAACGGGAGTAACTGCAACGGCAGGAATCGGAACAAATATGTATCTTGCAAAAATTGCTATGGACATAGTAGCAAAACATAAAAAAGAAGACGAAAACGGAGTGAGAATAGCAGAGCTTGATGAAGCTTCCTACAGAAATGAACTTTGGAATCACACTCCGCTTACAGATTTCTGGCGAGTGGGAAAGGGATATGCTAAAAAACTGGAAGATAATAACTTCTGCACAATGGGAGATATCGCAAGAGCTTCTCTTACCGAATACGGAGAGGATAAGCTATATAAGCTCTTTGGAGTAAATGCAGAACTTCTTATTGACCATGCATGGGGATGGGAACCGTGTACCATAAAAGATATCAGAAATTACAAACCGCAATCAAAGAGTATCAGCTCGGGTCAGGTGTTGCATTGTCCGTATGACTTTGAAAAAGCCAGCCTGATAGCAAAAGAAATGACGGAATTACTTGTTCTTGAATTGATTGAAAAAAAGCTTGTTACTAATCAAATGGTTATTACAATCGGCTATGATATTGATAATTTAAAAGGGAAAAAAACATATAAAGGAGAAGTAGCGCTTGACGCTTATGGAAGAAAAGTTCCAAAACACGCACACGGTACTGTAAACCTTAAAAGCTTTACATCTTCTGCGAAAGTAATAAGCGATGCTGTATGTGGACTTTTTAATGATATTGTTGATAAAAACTTACTTGTAAGAAGGCTTAATATCACAGCAAATAATCTGATTTGTGAAGATTCTGCTAAAGAAGATGTTTCCTTAGTTCAGCTTACAATGTTTGAAGATTATAACGAAGCCGAATTGAAACGCGTAAAAGAAAAGAAAAAACTGGAAAAAGAACGCAATATGCAAGATGCAATCCTTGATATAAAAAAGAAGTATGGCAAAAATGCCATACTTAAAGGAATGAATTTGAAAGAGGGAGCAACATCGATTGACAGGAATAATCAAATCGGAGGGCATAAGGTATGAAAAATTATGATGATATAATTAATCTGCCGCATCACACATCCAAAACCCGCCCAAGAATGTCGAAAGAGGGAAGGGCGGCACAATTTGGTGCCTTTCGCGCTCTTGACGGGCACGAAGAAATGATAGAAGAAACGGCAAGATTTACAGAGGATAAACTTCAATTAAGTGAAAATAAAGTTGATATTTTAAATATGAAGTTAAATATTCTTTACTGCAACCTTGATGATTCACCTGAGGTTACTATATGCTATTTTATTCCTGATGAATTAAAAAACGGTGGCAAATATACGTTTTTTCAGGGTAAAATAAAAAAATTAGACCTGTATAAACGATTGATAATTACCGAAAATAATAATTCTATACCTATAGATTTTATTTATGATATACAGGGAGAGATATTTGAAAGCGCGGATGTTTAAACATCCGCGCTTTTTATATTATTAAAGTATTTCACCTGCAGCATACATTATAGCAAGCCTTGCACTTTCATATGTTATTCCGCCTTGCATGAAAGCAACATACGGTGGTTTTATTGGTGCATCTGCACTTAATTCAATACTTGCGCCTGAAACAAACGTTCCTGCTGCCATAATAACCTGATGCTGATAACCCGGCATATCCCAGGGCATAGGGGAGACATAGCTGTCTACCGGTGAAGCCTTTTGAATTCCCTGTATGAATTTTATAAGCTTATCACTATCATTAAATTTGATTGCCTGAATAATGTCGTATCTTGGTTCGCTTGAAACAGGAGTAACTTCATAACCCATTCTGATTAACAATTCTCCGCAGAAAATTGCGCTCTTAAGCGCCTGAGCAACAATATGAGGAGCCATAAATAATCCCTGATACATAAATCTGTTCTGACCAAGCGTAGCCCCGCATTCTTTACCAATTCCGGGAGCCGTCTGGCGATAGGCAGCAAGCTCTATATACTTTTTCTTTCCCGCAATATAACCACCTGATTGAGCAAGTGAACCGCCAACATTTTTTATCAAAGAACCAACAACCATATCAGCTCCAAATTCTGTTGGCTCAGTTGTCTGAGTGAATTCTCCGTAACAATTATCCACAATGCAAACGGCATCTTCTTTAGTCGATTTAATAAACGATATAGCTTCTCCAAGCTCTTCACAACTTAAAGTTGTTCTCCAGTCATATCCCTTTGAACGCTGAAGAATTACGGCTTTAACATCAGGAGTAATTGCTTTTTTTAAGCCTTCAAAATCAACCTTGCCGTTAATTAAATCTACTTGTTTATAATTTACCCCAAATTCTTTTAAAGAACCATTGTTACTTCCTGAAATACCAATTACTTCTTCAAGCGTATCATAAGGCTTGCCTGTTGCAGCAAGAAGAGTATCTCCGGGGCGCAGAACCGAGAACAGGGATATTGCAAGGCAATGGGTTCCGTTAACTATATTATGACGCACAAGAGCATCTTCCGCACGGAATATGTCCGCATAAATTTCATCAAGAACTTCGCGACCTTTATCATCGTAACCATAACCTGTTGTAGGGTTGAAAAGTGCTTCGCTGACCCCATGCTTAATAAACGCATCAAGAACTTTTTCCTGGTTAAACATTGCAATTTCATCTATTCTGTCAAAATAAGGGCGTATGGAGGATTCAGCCTCATACGCTAAATTTTTAATTTCATCTTTAATTATCATTTTTCTTCTCCAATTTATTTTTTATCTTGTATAAACGATTGCGTGTTCTGAAATATAACGAACCAAAAATTGCCCATAATTTGAACATAAGGGAACTTGCTTCAATGCATTTTCCGCCTCGGTAGACCTTTTCAACAACGCCGATTATATTTGAATCGGTTATTCCATATTCATATTCAAACTGATGATCTCCACGGAAAATATAATTTTTATTTTTATCGAACTTTACAACGCGATGGAGGATATAACTTCCGTTTTCACGTTTGTAAAAAGCAATATCATACTTTTTTAATTTTCCTTTGGCTCTTTTTAAAACAACCTCGTCTCGCCCCTGAACAATAAAAGGGAGCATACTTGTTCCATTTGGACTGAATCTTACACTTCCGCCGCTTTCAAGTTGCTCGCAAATTAAACCATACATTTCGTTAAAAGTGGTTTTATGGTTCATAACATATTAATCCTCCAAAATTTTTGCATCACGAAGCTTTTCTAAAAAATTATCTATATCAGTAGATGCAATGTTTTCTTCTACATCATATTCTTCAAGCATTTTTTTAAGCATTTCTTCTTTTGTTGTATGGCTTTTTAATAAATTCCATAAGAAAACCCCGGTATCATTCAATGTAAGCATTCCATTAAAATTAACCTCTGCCCCAACTGATACAACTATATTTTTACCAGCCACAGTTTTAAGTAAGAATCCATCTGAAATTTTCATGATTTATTCCTCCAAAATATTAATTATAACTTAACAACATCAATTCCGTTTGCTGTAGATAATATTAAATCTTCATGATTAACATTGTTATAGACAACGTTGCCTTTTCCGTGTCCACCAAAAACAACGGGGATTTTGCCGTTCAAACACATGTTGTCAAACCTTAAATTTTTTACATTCGTACCATTGAAGTAAACACAATTATATCCCTCAGTTTTTGTGTTGTTCCATTCAACATAAATATTTTCGTCATCTCTATGAGGGGTGGTATCCTTATCATATCGTACATTTGTAAAGGATACATTTTCAACAGTACCTTGTCCAAAGTAAGCGCTCATATATCCATTGCCAAACAGCCTGATATTATCAAAGCTTGAATCCATCAGTGTATTGTTTATTGCTACCGCAAAACGTGAACGCGTCATAACATTGCTGACTGAAATGCCAAAAGTATCTCCATGCTTAGCAGCTTCGCTTTCGTACCAGTAAGATTCACCAATGATAATTGCTGATTCTGTTCTATATCCGATTTCTCCGGGAATAATTGTTCGCCTGGGTAATATATTTCCATCGCTATCTGTTTTTATTGTTAGATCAGGATTTTGAGCAAGAGCAGCATCGTTTTCACTGCAATCGGATATTTCAATAATATTTTCAATCCTAATATTATAAATTCTATATCCGTCGTGGTTTAACAATCGAATGAGTGAGCAACCCCCAACGCCATATATAAGTAAATCACGGATTATAACATTATGTACATCGCCTCTTCGCTTATCTCCCATACAAGGACCATATATATCATGACCTGTAACATTGATAGCAACAATGTTATCGCCAACACAACCTGTTATCTTTTCGATTATAAAATTACGGCATCCCTTTCCTAAATCAACGCCGTCTTGATTTGGAACATTACTTTCACTTTCAAAATGAATTCCGGATACTCTTCCATAAGAAGAATATATAAAATATATTCCCCAATA
The DNA here is from genome assembly GCA_017505525.1 of Clostridia bacterium. Classification (GTDB taxonomy): domain Bacteria; phylum Bacillota; class Clostridia; order UMGS1883; family UMGS1883; genus UMGS1883. The sequence goes on along the minus strand of JAFVPB010000044.1, from coordinate 8,620 downwards.
TCTGCTGTTTTTTATAGTGATATTTTCTATAATAATATTTTCTACATTTTGAAAATACATCATACAGTTTTCTGTGATATGATGAGCAGATTTCTTCATAACTTTCCTGGTTATGCCATTATCTTCATACATTTGATTGTGAATTCCGCCATCTAAAACAGCTTTGCCTATACCCATTATATGTATATTCTTTTGAGTTCCCTCTTCGGAAAGGGCAATCGCTGTCCTTGCATTTTTATTGCTGAACATATTGCAAACCGCGCCATCGGCGAGGCGTAAATGGGCGTTTTGCAGCACAATAGTGGTTTCATTATTCAGCATAATTGTTTTGTCAATTTCCCACATATCCTTGTTTGTTCTCTCGTTATGCTTGGGAATAATCACGGTCGTTCCACTCAAATAAGCATCATCCAGTGCTGATTGAATCATTTCCGTGTCAGATTCCTTGTGTTTATAATCATTTACGTTGATAAACATATCAAAGCCCTCCGTTTGCATGTATTATAACATATAACGATTCTAAAATCAATCTTTTTAATACACGGTTTGATTTCATTGACTTTTGAAATAATATTTGTTATAATTAGCCTATAATTGACTGGAGAGATGATTATGAATATTATTATTGCAGGATGCGGAAAAGTAGGACAAAAGATACTGGAATTATTAAGTCAGGAAAACGATATAAACATTACAGCTATAGACATTAAATCTCGGGTTATTCGTGATGTTGTAAATGAGTACGATGTTATGGGTATTATTGGTAATGCTGCAACTATTGATACTCTTAATGAAGCAGGCATTAAATCGTGCGATATGCTGATTGCAGTTTCAGAATCGGATGAATTAAATCTTTTAATATGCCTTATAGCAAAAAAACTTGGAAATTGTGAGACAATTGCGCGTATAAGAAAACCCGAATATGCAAAAGAGATCGATTTATTAAAGGACGATCTCTCTCTTACTATGATTATTAATCCTGAATTTACTGCTGCACGTGAAATTGCAAGAAGCTTAAGATTTCCATCAGCAATTCAGATTGATACATTCTCAAAAGGGAGAATTGAAATATTAAAGTTCAAAGTAGAAGCAAAATCAGCACTTCACGAAATGAGAATTGCAAATGTTAACAACACATTTGGCACCGATGTTCTTATCTGTGGTGTTGAGAGAGAAGAAGATGCCTTTATTCCAAACGGTGATTTCATATTAAAAGAAGGCGATTTGGTAAGTATTGTTGCATCGCCGCATAAAGGGCAGGAATTCTTCAAAAAAATAGGGGTTAAAACCAACAAAGTTAAAGATACTATTATTATTGGTGGCGGAGATACAGGCTTTTATTTGGCAAATCTTCTTGTACAGAGTGGCATAAGTGTTAAAATTATAGAAAAAAATCCTGAACGTTGTGAAAAACTTTGTCAGCTTATACCAAAAGCAAATATAATTAATGGCGACGGCACAGACAATAAACTTTTGCTTGAAGAGGGAATAGAGTATTCTGATTCAGTTGTTTCTCTTATGAATATTGACGAAGAAAATATTCTTTTAACTCTGTTTGCTAAAAGCATATCAAACGGAAAACTTGTAACAAAAATCAATAGAATTGCCTTTGATAAAGTAATCAGAAACCTTGATTTAGGCACAATAATTTATCCAAAGAACATTGCGGCTGAATATATTGTAAATTATGTAAGAGCTAAAAGAAATACCATAGGCAGTAATGTTGAAACTATGCATAAAATATTGAATGGAAAAGCAGAAGCATTGGAATTTATAATAAAAGAAAATTCTCCTGTTTTGAACCTCACTCTTGAAAAAATGAATTTAAAGAAAAACGTTATTGTAGCTTGTGCAAACCGTAATGGTAAAGTTATTATACCTCGTGGTAAAGATGAGATTATGATAGGGGATAGAGTAATCATCGTTACTACTCATTCAGGCTTTAACGACATCGAGGACATTTTAGAATAATTTTAAGGAGTAATTTTATGAATTGCAGGGCAATATTTTATACCCTTGGCTGTGTTTTAAATGTGGAGGCAATATGTATGCTTTTACCTTTAATATGCACCTTTATATATCAAGATAATATGTTTTTAACCTTTTTAGCTTGTATTTTAATATGTGCTTCTATAGGAATTGCTCTAATAATTAAAAAGCCAAAAAGTAAAACTATATATGCAAAAGAAGGACTTTTGATTGTTGCACTCAGTTGGATTACAATAAGTATATTTGGTGCGCTTCCTTTTGTTTTTTCTGGATTTATACCCAATTTTATTGATGCATTTTTTGAAACGGTTTCAGGATTTACAACTACAGGCGCATCAATATTAGCAGATGTGGAAGCTCTTCCCAAAAGTCTTATCTTCTGGAGAAGCTTTACTCACTGGATTGGTGGTATGGGGGTACTCGTCTTTCTTGTTGCACTTTTACCTCTTTCAGGAGGCAGCAACATGTACTTAATAAGGGCAGAATCTCCCGGACCGTCTGTAAGCAAACTTGTTCCAAAAGTACGCTCAACAGCAATGATATTGTATGGTGTATATATCTTGTTAAGTGTTATAGAAGTTATATTACTTCTTTTTGGAAAACTTAGCTTATTTGAGGCGCTTACGTTAACTTTCGGCACCGCAGGCACAGGAGGATTCGGAATTTTAAATTCCTCAATCGCTGATTATTCTCCATATATTCAAACAGTTATCGGTATATTTATGATGATATTTGGCATTGACTTTTCAGTATACTACTTACTATTGCTGAGAAAATTCAGTGATGCATTCCGTTCGGAAGAGGTAAAAGCGTATTTAGGAATAGTCGCCACGTCAACTCTTTTAATTACTATAAATATATTTTCGATTTTTGGGTCGATAAAAGAATCTCTCAGGCACGCCTTTTTCCAGGTTGCCTCGGTAATTACAACAACTGGTTATGCTACTTTCGATTTTGAGATATGGCCGTCTTTTTCAAAAACAATACTTGTTATGCTTATGTTTGTCGGCGCCTGTGCAGGAAGCACAGGCGGTGGAATAAAGGTTTCCAGAATTTTAATATATTTAAAATGTATTGTTAAGGAAATAAAAGTATCATTGCATCCCAATACGATATATAAAATTAAAATGAATAACAGAACAATCGAACACGAGGTTATTCGTTCGACAAACGTATTTATGACAGCGTATTTAATGTTATTCGCAATATCATTACTGATTATCAGTCTTGATAACTTTGATTTTACCACTAACTTTACGGCTACACTTGCTACAATGAATAATATTGGACCGGGACTCAATAAAGTTGGACCGACGCAGAATTTTTCTATATATTCGAATTTGTCTAAAGTGATGTTATCCATCAATATGCTGGTTGGAAGATTGGAGATTTTCCCGATGCTTGTGTTGATATCTCCGCACACATGGAAAAAATAATTAAGTAAGGAGTTTATTATTATGAATCAAAGACAAATGTTTGTAAAAACCACAAAAGATAATGTCCTTGTATACGTATCAAGTCCAAAGGCGGACGATGGATGCTATGTTGAGTATTGCCTCAGGCATCTTGTAAAGCCATACACTGACGGGGGAACATACCAGAATCAGGATCTTTGGCGTTTATACGAGCTATATACATATAAAGAAGAAGAAAACGCTATTATAAAAGATAAACCATACTGCATTATAAACTGGGGAGAATGGGAATGTGCTCTCGAAATAAAAGACACGCCTGACTTTCATGGCGGATTTCACGGCTATGAGCATTTAACAAAAATTGTTACAAAACTCGATGGAAAAGATTTTGACTTTGAAAAAGAAACAGATTTAACTGAGGCGAAAAAATTTGAGTTTATACACTACAGTAATATTTATCGTCAGGGCACAAAAGATGAACTTGTTGCCGAACACGTAAAACACTACACCTTTGAAAACGGCTATCTTTCTTTGAAACAAGAACTTGTATGGCACCAGAAGGTAACTATTTTATTCGCTTATCTTGCGATGCTTCCAATAAGAAGAACATCAGACGATACTCCCGCGGGTGAGCAATTAACTGATAGGGTCAAAATTGATAAATTTGACGAAATATTCGATATTACAAAAGAAGGACACAACACAAAGGTTTCAATGCAACACGAAAAAGAACTGCAGAATGTTTCATACGCTAAAATCTGGGGAGAAAAATCGGGATTCACTGCAGAAATGACTATTAATTGTGATTATCTTCCAACCAATACCTTTGCAGTTCAGAATGCCGATTGTTATAATAAATTATATTTTTCATATGCAGGCGGCGGTGTAGGGCATACTGTTAAAATCGGTGAAAAGTGGCAGCTTGAAACTAAATACGAAATTTACAAAAAACTTAAATAAAAAAATACAGACGCATATGCGTCTGTATTTTTTTATTTATTCTGCATTAGATTGTGCTAAAATATTACCTATAGCTGTAGCCTCTGCTTCAAGGGGAACAACTTTCTTACCTGTGTATTCTTCAGTAATTCTGTTAACCAAAGTATTTAAACTTCCGCCTCCAAGAATATAGATTTTATTATAGGTTTTATTTGTAACTTCTTCAAGGCCAATAATTGCTTTTTTATATCCATCTGCCATTCCATAGTATACAGATGCTAGCAACTGAGCAATATTTTTAGGTGTTGGCGCGCCTTGAATTTTAAGTTGTTCTAAAACAGCTTCTTTCATGTTGTCAGGAGAAAAGAGAAGAGGACTATTAATTTCAATAGGGGTATTGTATCCTGAACTTTCAGCCATTTCAACCATTTCAGACCAGCTTGAATTAATCGGAATCTGCTCGCGAAGCTGCTGAACTACCCAAAAACCTGTAATATTCTTAAGAAATCTAATTTTACCATCAAAAGCACCCTCGTTTGTGAAACCTGCTTCTTTGGCATCCTTAGTACAGATTGCATTTTCAAGTAAAACACCCATAAGCGACCAGGTTCCACTTGAAATATATATCGCATCATCTTCATTTGGAACTGTCATTACAGCGGAAGCAGTATCATGTGCAGCTGCAAGAACAACGTTGCAGTTATAACCTATTTCTTTTTGAATTTCCGGGCGCAAATCGCCAACAATAGTAGAAGGCATATTAAGTTTGCCGAATATATCTGAAGGAATGCCAAGCAATGCAAGTAATTCTTTATCATACTCTTTTGTTTTTGCATTCACAAGAGATGTTGTAGATGCCTCTGTAAACTCATTCATTTTTACGCCTGAAAGAAGGAAATTAAAATACTCGGGAAGCATTAAAAATGTTTTCGCATTTTTTACGCCTTCGGGGTTTTCCTTGTTCATCGCATAAAGCTGATATATTGTGTTATACGGTTGTGATGCTATACCTGTGCGGGCAAATAAATCTTCTTCACTAATTATAGAATGTACTTCATCAATAATATCTGCCGTTCTGCTATCACGATAGGAAACAGTATCACCGATAATTTCATCGTTTTCATCAAGAAGAACAAAATCTACACCAAAACAGTCGATAGCAACGCTTTGAGGTATTTCTCCAAGCTCGCCACATTTCTTCATTCCGGCAACAATATCTTTAAAAAGCTGTTCTCTGTCCCAGCAAAGATGACCGTTTTTCATTTGAGGACCGTTTTTAAATCTGTAGATTTCCTTTAATTCAATTTTTCCGTTTTCGGTTTTTCCAAGCATATGACGACCGCTTGAAGCACCAATATCAATAGCAAGATATGACATAACAATTCTCCCTTTTTATTTGCATACTTATTTTATGCATTTTTTATACATATATTATAAATGAAAAGTTAAATAATGTCAATAATTGGGCTGTGAATATAATATAAATTTTAAAGAAAATGGTTTTGCAAAAATTGTCAGATTAAAAAGTTTTAAAAAACATAAACTGTAATTGTGTCATAAAGATATGACACGGAAGGAGAATGAAAAATGGCTAGAAATAAAACATTAGTACCAGAAGCGAGAGAAGCACTTAATCGTTTTAAAATGGAATCAGCAAAAGAAGTGGGAGTTAATCTTAAAAATGGATATAACGGAGATTTAACTTCAAGAGAAGCTGGTTCAGTAGGTGGACAGATGGTTAATCTGATGATGCCAGAACAACAATGGAAGTTCCAAAGAATTAACCGTAACGCATACGGACACTGCACACATATCACTCTTTCTATGGTTGCGGGTCTGTAGTTAAAACCCTATATTTTAATACGATTGAAGAACATTTGGTTAAACAACTGAATGTTCTTTTTTTATATAAAAAATTTCAAGGAGAGTGATTTTATATATGAGTGTAGAAACTGAAAAACTCTGTCCCACTTGCAAGACCGGAAAGGACTCTTATCTTCTTGATGAAAGAAACCCCTTCTGTCCCTACTTGCATTTCCATAATGGGACGAGCTGCAAGATGTATCAAAAAATAAATAAATCCCAACCCGACACTGACAAAAAAAGTTAGTGTCTTTTTTTATATAAATTTTTCAAACGGAAGGAGTTGATGCAATGGCCGTATTCAGAGTTGAGAAAAATCAAAATTATACGGTAATGTCAAATCACCATCTGAAAAATCGTGAGCTTTCATTAAAGTCGAAAGGTCTTCTCTCTCAGATGCTTTCCCTACCGGATAATTGGGATTATACATTGGCGGGACTTGCCAAGATAAATCGTGAAAAAGTTGATGCAATCCGAACCGCAATTTGGGAGCTTGAAAAATTCGGATATATAACTCGAAGACAGACTCGTGACTCTAATGGTCGAATGTCAAAAACTGAGTACATTATTTACGAATATCCCCAAGAAGTTCCATCACCGATATTGGAAAATCCAACAACGGAGAAACCGATATTGGAAAATCCGATAACGGTAAAACCGACATCGGAAAATTCGGCATCGGATAATCCAACACAATTAAATACTAATTCTTTAAATAAAAAAGAATCAAGTAATAATTTATCAATTATAAATACATCAAATCCTATCAAATCAATTCCTAAATATAATAAGGAAAAGATTGGATTAGATGAGGTCGAAACATACAGAGAAATTATCAAAGAAAATATCGACTATGAGATTTTGGCTATCAACTTAAAACACGACATTTCAATGCTCGATGAAATTGTTGACCTTCTTACCGAAACCGTATGCACAGCAAAAGATTACTTAACCATAGCAGGTGACGAATATCCGGCAGCATTGGTTAAATCAAAGTTCTTAAAACTTGATGCAGGACATATCGAATATGTCATTGACTGTATGAAGAAAAATACAACTGACGTAAGGAATATCAAAAAGTATTTACTTGCTGTATTATTTAATGCTCCGTCCACGATGGATAGTTATTATACCACACAGGTAAATCACGATATGTATGGTGGCTGATATGAAAAAATCTATTTATAAAAAGTTACGACCACCCTAAGATAAGAACCTCGTTCCTATCAACAAAAGACCAAATAATTTTTAAGGAGGATAAATATTAAATGAAACATAAAACTAATTTAAAATCAGTTATTTCTTTATTGCTTTCGGTTGCGATGCTTATTAGTGTTGTTCCGATGACAACATTTGCGGCACAAAGCAACGAATACGTTGACCCTGCTGATAATTGGCTTAACTCCAACGGCAGAACCAACGAACTTGACGTAAATGCTACGACCACTTATGAAACTCAGTATTGTTGCGTATGTGACAAGGCAACTACGGTTTTAACATACCGTGTGCCTGAATACACTCGAAGTGGTGAAACGGCACTTAACCGTGATGTTAAATATTCCGATGGTACAAAAATTGATGGTGAAAGTACAGGTAATACCGACAGTGGTTCACCGGGAATTGATGCTTATTACACCGGACATCACTATACCAAAAGTGTCTGTCAGCTCTGTGGAACAATCAACTCAGTAAACGGTTATGGTGCGTATGACTTTAATAATAATGTATATAGTCTTCACGCCTGTGACTATAACTTCTTCATTGACTTTGATGCAACAACATACAACCAATACGATGAAGATTATCATATTACTTCTTTGAAGCGTGGTAAGTATTGTCAGTACTGCAAAGGTACAACGGCGCGAGCTACAACAGGCCTTGAATATCACGACTTTACAGAAAGCGTTGATGCACAGCTTAGTAATAACCGCTTTTATACAACAGAAAAATGTTCTGATTGCGGTTATGAGTCAAGTGAATATGTGACTGCAAAATCCGTTATTTCATCCTATTACGGTAATGAAGACGGTGATGCACACACAGTTACAGTAAGTGACCTTTCGGAAAGTGGTGTTAGAACATCTATCCGTTACGGAACTACTGCTGAAAACTGTAACAGAACAAGCGCTCCTAACTACACCGAAGCAGGCTACTATCCGATTTATTATAAAATTACATATTCATATGCCGGAGAAGAAATGACTGAAAACGGTGTGAGCTATGTTTGGCTTCTTGAAGAAAATGAAGATGATGGCGGTGACACCATTATTGTAGTTCCACCTTCACACGAGCACGACTACAGATACTTAGAAACTGTTGCTCCGTCTTGTGAGAACCTTGGTTATGAAAGATGGCAGTGTGATGGTTGCGGAGAACTTCATAAGATGAATTATACTCCGGCAGTAGGTCACGAT
>JAFVPB010000043.1 GCA_017505525.1 Clostridia bacterium | reverse complement strand
TCCAACAAATTATTTGTGCTATACTGCAATATTACAATAATAATTTGCTTTTTGGAATATCTTGTACTTCGTTATCTGCTCATCGGTTAACCTTTTTTGAACCACGCGACTATCGCGTGGTTTTCGTTATACAATAAAAAGGAATGTAAAAACAATGTTTTTACATTCCTTTTTTGTAAAAATTATTTGAAACCTTGTAGGGGCTGGCGTCCCCGACAGCCCGCACCCGCAACCTAATTATTATAAATAAACTTCTCTGCATCCTCAGGATTAAAGTTAAACAAAAATCCTTTTATACCGCAATCCTCGGCGCCTTTTATGTTTTCTTCCCTGTCGTCGATAAAAATGCATTCTTCTGCCTTAAGATTAAAGGTATCAAGCGTATATTCGTAAATCTTTCTATCAGGCTTCATCATCTTCACCGCGCCTGAAAAAACAAATCCATCGAAATCCTTTAAAAACTCAAACTCGTCTTTATCGTCGCCATACTTTTTGCTTACATTTGAAAGAAGATAAAGCTTGTATCCATCTTTTTTCAGCTTCTTTATAAGCTTGTATGTTCCCTCGATAACGGGAAGCTTCCTGTGCCAGTTTTCGCAGATTTCACTGCCTATCGCTTTATACTTTTCGGGAAGTGAAGAAATAATTATCTCTTCAAATTCTTCTTGCGTTATTTTCCCTATTTCAAGCTCATCCCAAAGAGGCCTCGAAAAAACTTTTTCTTCTATTATGCGGATATCCTCTTCATTTTCTATACCGAAGCTTTTAATTATATCAATCGGATTATATTTAACAATTGTATTTCCCAAATCAAAAATTATATTTTTCATCATTTTTCACCTCTGACCCAATAAGTTAATATTCTTCCACTTGCCCTGCCTGTATCTTAAATAAGTAAGCACTGCTCCAAGCGTCCAGCTTATTAGCATAGATGTGTAGAGTGCATAGGGATGCCCCTTGGGCCACTCGGGTGTTCTTGAAAGGTATGCAAATAAATATGCAAGAGGAACACGCACCGCCACCGTTGTGATAAGAGAAATTACCATAGTTGAAACAGTATCGCCCGCAGCACGGAGAATTCCGCCGTAAACCTGAGTAAAACCGATGGAAATATAGGCAATAGTAAGAATTTTAAGTCCGTTGCCGCCAAATTCCACTATATTTCTGTAAATTTCGGGGCTTGTACTTTCTTCATTTATAAATATTTCTATAAGCTGTTTTCCAAAAAGGATAAGGCAAAGCACAATGCACACCGAAGTTCCGAAAGAAAGCTTCAGCGCCGCTTTCTCGCCTGTTTTTATTCTTTCTGTTTTACCTGCTCCTATATTCTGCCCGATATACGTTGAAATTGCAAGCCCAAACGCAAAAGCGGGAAGCACAGCAAATCCATCAACGCGCATTATTGCCACGCTTATTGCCGGCACGTACGAGCCCATATTATTTGTAAGGCTTTGAACAAATACCATCGCAATTGAAAATACCGCCTGTGTTACTCCTGAGGGCACACCAAGCTTAAACACCAATTTGCTTATATTCATTTTCGGTTTAATAGTTTCCTTTGAAAGATGGATTACATCTTTCATTTTTAAAATGCGGCGAATACAAAGTATTGCCGAAATTGCCTGTGCAATAATTGTTGCAAGAGCCACACCGTGAACGCCCCATCCAAAGCCTGCCACAAACCAGATATCAAGTATAATGTTTATAACAGATGCAACAAGGAGATACAACAGAGGATAGAAGCTATCTCCCATACCGCGCAGTATTCCCGAGATAATATTATAAAACGCCACTCCCACAATACCCGCAAACGTAATTTTTAAATATGCACTTGCAATCCCGATATACTCAACAGGTGTATCAATAAGCCGTAACAGAGGCTCTGAAAAGGGGATTCCCAAAAGCATTATCACAAGTGCCGAAAGAATTACAAGCACGAAAGATGTGCCCACGCAGGAAGACAGCCTTTCTTTATCTTTTGCACCATAATACTGCGCTACAAGTATTCCTGCACCTGTAGATACGGCAATAAATATCACAAGCAAAAGATTAACAATAGGGGTTGATACTCCAACTGCCGAAAGCGCATCAACGCCGTTATATCCGTTTCTTTCCACGCTGCAATATTTCCCCACAACGATTGAGTCAATCGTGGAATAAAGCTGCTGAGCTAAATTTCCCAATAAAAGGGGGAATGCAAATTTTGCAAGCACCTTTAATGGGCTCCCTGTTGTCATATCCTGTGCTTCGAATAATTTTTTAACCTTGGTAAACATTTTTTCTCCTTATATTCTAACCTTTATTTCATCATCTGCATACGTAATTCTGTCGCCGTTCTGGTTAAGCGAATCAACATAATTAAGATATTCTTCCTTGCTCTTAAACTGGGGATTGTAGTTTTCTATAATTTCCTTTGCACGCGCTCCATTGTTTTCCAAAAGAAGCTTAAGCAGCATAATCTGCAGCTTTGCCGATTTAATGCACGCTCTTTCAGGGTCGGTAACATAATAGTCGTCGCCGTGTGCTTTTCCTGTTATTCCTCCGCTATATGGATGAACTACGGGCATTATGCACGAAAGGTCGCCCATATCGGTGCTTCCCGTACTGGTGTTTTCATCTATGAAGAAATTTTCCTCGGGGATAATCATATCTGCCGCTTCCTTTAAAAGGAGCGACATTTTTTCATCATTTATAAGCGGTGCATAGCCCGAAACATCCACAATATCAATATTTGCGCCCACGCTGATTGCTCCTGCACAAAGTGCTCTGTTAATTTTTTTATTGGCATTTGTAATAGCATCAAAGGTTTTTCCGCGAACAAAGCTTTCAACCGTTACAAGCTCGGGGATGGCGTTAACCACTTCTCCGCCGTGGGTTATAATCGGGTGGAATCTTATTAAATCTGCTTCCTTAAAGGTTTCACGCAGAGCATTTGCTCCGCTTAATCCCTGGCTTGCTGCGTAAAGAGCATTAACTCCGCACCAGGGCGAACCGCCCGCATGGGCAGAAACACCCTTATAATAAGCTGTTTTCGAAATGCAGCCTACTGCCCCTTTTACAATATGATATTGCAAAGATGCGTGCACCATAAATGCCATATCAACGCCGTCAAAAAGTCCGCGGCTTAAAAATTCGCTCTTTCCTCCAAGGTATTTAATAACGCCTTGCTTTTTAAGGCCGATTCTGTATTCAAGCTCAATCAATTCCTCGGCAGGCACTGCGCAAAGAAGAATTTTTCCGCACAATCCATCAGTTACTCCTTCTTCTTTAAGTGCCGCTGCAATTCCTAAAAGAGTTGCCGACTGAACATTATGTCCGCAAGAGTGAACATAGCCGGTTTCAGGGTCGGCTTCTTTGTGATTCGGAACAATAAGAGAATCCATCTCGCCTAAAATAAGCACCTTGGGCCCCTCTTTCCCCGTATCAATTTCCGCAGTAAATCCCGGGATATTCCCCGCTAAAGTAAGATTATAGCCTAATTCTTCAAATTTTTCCTGAAGATATTTCGAGGTTTTCACCTCGCGATACCCCGTTTCAGGATTTTTCCATATATAGCGTTCTGCTTCAAGTATTAAATTGCGGTATTTTTCCACTGCTTTATTAATTGCTTCCATAATAGTGCTCCTTTTTATTGTTTCTCAAAATATTTTTTAACAAAGTTAATGAAAAGGCGATGGTTTTTCGTAAACTTTTCTTTGCCATACACAAGCCCCAGAGTTCGTGTTAACCTTGGCAAAATTTCTTTTATATCAATATCATTTTGCTCATAAAGTGATAGACTCGGCAAAATAGTGTTTCCCACGCCCTCTTTTACCATTGAAATTATCGCTCCATCGTCATCAGAAGAAACCTCCATAGTGTCTGAAAGCTTTCCCGCGCAATATCTTTTCACTTTTTCATCGCAAGGAAGTATAAAAGGATACTGCTTTAAATCGTCTAATGTAACCTTTTCTGATTTATTGAATCTGCCTTTTTTAACCGCTGCCATATATTCGTCTTCAAAAAGAGGAATCCACTCTTTTTTCTCTTTATTATTCTCTGCAAAAATTATATCAAAATCAGCCTCAAAGTTTTCGGGAAAATCGTTTGCAACGCTTATTGAAACGTGAATAAACGGATATTCTTTGTTAAACTCCCTTATTATTTTAGGAAGATACACCTTTGATATGCTCGAATAGGTGCCTATCCGAAGAGTATTTTCTCCCGTACTCATTTTTTCGCAAGCAAGCATTATTTCCTCCTGCGTGTTTATCGCCATTTTAAAAAGAGGCATAAGCTTTTTTGCATTATCAGTAGGCTCAATCCCTGCATAAGAACGGGTAAAAAGCTTTATTCCAAGCTCGCTTTCCAAAGAAGCCATCATGTGAGAAAGTGCCGACGGTGCATATCCTAAATTTTTTGCAGCCTTTGAAAGGCTCTTTAGTTCTGCTGCCATTAAAAAGGTTTTTATTTTAAATAAGTCCATCTTTTTCTCCTGCATTATGAAATTTTTTCACAACCTTATTATAAACATAATATTCCCAACAGTCAACATTTTTGTTAATATTTACAGGGTGATTGTTATGAAAAATTTTAAGTACTACATAGGAATTATTTTTGTAATCTGTATATGGGGAATATCTCCAAATATAAGCAAATACTTACTGGGCTACTACAGTACTGCCTCGTATAATCTTTTTTCTGCGCTTGTTGCCTTTCTCGGGATGCTTGTGCTTTGTATAAACAAACTCGGAAAACTAAATTCAAGCTATTTTAAGGCAGCAGTCCCAACAGGCTTCTTTTATTCCTGTGCAGTTATTCTGCAAAAAGTGGGACTCAACTACACTACACCTGCTAAATTTTCCTTTCTTGAAAATTTTTCAATTTTAGTTGTTCCGATATTGATGTATGTTTTTGTAAAGCAAAAAATTACACCTTTAAAAATAATTTCTGCACTTTTGTGTGTTTTTGGAATATTTATCCTTTGCAATGTTACTCCAAGCACTCTGCTTTCCGTAAACAAAGGCGATATTCTTTGTGCAATTTCCGGCTTATTCTACGGAGTTAACATTGCAGGCACAGCGGCATTTTCCAAAAATCTTGAGTCGTCTTTATATCTTTTAATTCAATTCTTTATTCACGCTGTTGTTTCACTTTTATATTTTTTATTTATCGGAGAAGCAATAGAGGCTTCCCCCAACCTTCTCCCTGCATTTATTCTTGTTGCTTCCGTCTTGATTTCAAGCGTTTTAGGATGGCTTATGAGGACTAAATGCCTTATTCATTTGGATGCAACCTTTGTGGCAATCGCCATGCCGTTTTCCTCGGTTATTACGGCTGTTATTTCAGTTATAACAGGAACAGACAAGCTTACAACTAACCTTATAATAAGTATTCCTGTGATTACTTTTGCAATTATTCTTTCATCGCTGAAGCTAAGATTTAAGGAAAAATAATAAAAATGCTTGCATTTTGTAAAATAATGTGTTAGAATACAATAAATTCATATGGGCTATGCGATGAATGCAGGAGATGCACATACTTTGTGCGACCGACGGAGTAACACTCTCAGGTGCTTTTTTAGTGAGTACTGTATTCTGATAGCACTCCGGAGAAGTCCGCAAGGATGCCGAAGGTGCAAGGCGCACTGCGCTAATCTCTCAGGCAAAAGGACGGAGTTAAAATCAAGAAATAATTTTTTATTTCTTTTTTAGCGTTTTTCGGAGGTGCGTAAAAGCAATGGCTTTTACGCACCTTATGTTTTACAAAATTATTTTTTCAGGAGGTTTTTGATATGTGGAATACCATTATCGAAAAAATTACCGAGATTAATAACGTTGTAAACGGCTTTGTATGGGGCTGGCCAATGATTATTTTAATTCTCGGCACAGGTCTTTTAGTAACAATTCGCCTTCGCGCAATGCAGATCAGAAAGTTTGGCGAATCAATCAACACAACTATTGTTCCTGCAGTTAAGGAAATAGGCAAGAAGCCGGAAAAATCCGATAAGAATGAAAAATCTATTTCTCAGTTCGAGGCTTTTTCTGCTGCAATTTCAGGCACAGTTGGAACGGGCAACATCATCGGTGTTACATCTGCTATTCTCACAGGCGGTCCAGGTGCCGTTGTATGGATGTGGATTTCGGCATTTTTCGGCATGCTTACAAACTATGCTGAAAACGTGCTCGGTCTTTTCTACAGAAAAAAGGATGAAGACGGCAACTTCTCTGGCGGTGCATTCTACTACATAGCATATGGTCTTAAGCAGAAATGGCTTGGCTATATTGCCGCATTCTTCTGCCTTTTTGCCGCAGTTGGTATGAGTGGCGTGCAGACAAATAAAATCACAGGTACACTCACAAGTGTTTTAAGCCTTGATTCTGTTAGCGCAAAAATTATAATCGGTGCAATCGTTGCAATTATCACAGGCGTTGTTGTTATCGGCGGCATTAAAAGAATAGGTAAGGTTGCATCAATGCTTGTGCCTTTTATGTCTTTAATATTTATCATCATGTCGCTTGTTATCATTTTAATCAACGTAACTGCTGTTCCCGAAACATTTAAGCTTATATTTACAAGTATGTTCTCTGCAAAGGCTGTTGCAGGTGGTGTTGGCGGTTTCGTATTTGCCGATATTATCAAAAAAGGTCTTGCAAGAGGCGTATTCTCAAACGAAGCAGGTCTTGGTTCTTCTGTTATCGCACACTCAGCATCAGAAGTGCGCGAGCCTGTTAAGCAGGGACTTTGGGGTATTTTCGAAGTATTCTTCGATACATTTGTAATCTGTACTTTAACAGCTCTTGTTGTGCTTACAACAAACGTTCACTCAGGTGCATTCCAGAGCGGTGCATTCTATGCAATAGGTAACGACTCTGCTGCAGCTCTTGGTGCATTCTCTCAGGATCTTGGCGTTGTTGGTGCAATTATCTTCTCAATTTTCCTTCCATTATTTGCATTTACAACAATTCTTGCATGGTCTTACTATGGTGAAAAAGCAACAGAATTTTTCTTCGACTGGACAAGCAAAAAAGGTCAGAAAATTGCAGTTGTTTTATTCAAGATTGTATACGTTGTTTTAATTGTAGCTGCTGCTGTTATCGAGGGTGAGCTTCTTTGGGCAATCGACGATACATTCAACGGACTTATGGCACTTCCAAACCTTGTTGCCGTTGTTTGCTTAAGCGGTCAGGTTGTTAAAATCACTAAGAACTACTACGAAAGAAAGAGCGGCAAGAATGTTGAGCCTATGCTTTCAGCTTATCCCGAATTAAACGAAGAATTTAAAAAGGATATAGCAAAAGACGTTGAACTCGGTAAATAATCCAACATTATGGAACACCCCCATGAAATAAAAGGGAGAAGCGAGATTTCGTTTCTCCCTTTTGAGTGTTGATATAGATTTTGCCATAATGAAATTGTAGGGGAGGGTTTCCACGCCCTCCCGACGGCATAATAATATTCTTTCAATATTAACACTTATTTTATTTATATCATTATATTTCGCGGGAGGGCACAGAGGCCCCTCCCCTACAAAAAAGGCTGAACGAATTCAATCGTTCAGCCTTTTAAAATTGCCGTCTTTTTTAATTCCAATTAAAACTTCCCGAAAGCAGCGTTACCTGTTCTTTCGTAACGCTTAGCATTCCACCGCCTATTGTGGCGGTTTTTTCTTCTTCGGGGAATGTAACGCGGCACTCGCCCTCTTTAACAGAGGTTACAAAAGGTATATGTCCTGCCATAACGGCTAAATCACCGATTGCACCCCTTAGAATTATTTTCACAACCTCGCCCGAAAAAACTTCGCCCTCGGGGGATGATATAACGAGATTAAACGTATTCATCACATCACCCTTTTCCCTTTGCTACAGCTTCATCGATTGTTCCCACAAAAAGGAATGCCGATTCGGGAAGGTCGTCGTGCTTGCCCTCTATAATTTCTTTGAATCCGCGGATTGTTTCACTAAGCGGAACGTAAGTTCCCTCGATTCCCGTAAACTTTTCCGATACGTGGAAAGGCTGAGAAAGGAAACGCTGAATTTTTCTTGCGCGGGCAACCAAAAGCTTGTCGTCATCGCTGAGCTCGTCCATACCCATAATTGCAATTATATCCATAAGCTCCTGATATCTTTGAAGTATACGCTGTACCTCTCGAGCCACAGTATAGTGCTCTTCACCTAAAATATCGGGTGAAAGAATTCGGCTTGTGGATTCAAGCGGGTCCACTGCGGGATATATACCCTGCGATGCAATATTACGCGAAAGAACGGTTGTTGCATCAAGATGTGCAAATGTTGTTGCTGGAGCAGGGTCTGTAAGGTCGTCTGCGGGCACGTAAACCGCCTGAATAGACGTGATCGAGCCTTTTTTAGTTGAAGTAATTCTCTCTTGCAGTGTACCCATTTCGTTAGCAAGAGTAGGCTGATAGCCAACGGCTGAAGGCATACGGCCTAAAAGAGCCGAAACCTCGGAACCTGCCTGTGTAAATCTGAATATATTATCGATGAATAAAAGCACGTCCTGCCCCTCTTCATCGCGGAAATATTCTGCCATTGTAAGGCCTGAAAGAGCAACTCTCATTCTTGCTCCCGGTGGCTCGTTCATCTGGCCGTAAACGAGTGTGGTGTTACTCAAAACGCCCGATTCCTTCATTTCGTTATATAAATCGTTACCCTCACGAGTACGCTCGCCAACGCCTGTGAACACACTAAGACCGCCGTGCTCTTTTGCGATGTTGTTGATTAATTCCATTATAAGAACTGTTTTACCAACGCCTGCACCGCCGAAAAGACCGATTTTACCACCCTTTGAGTATGGGCAAATCAAATCGATAACCTTAATTCCCGTTTCCAAAATTTCCGTAGAGGTTGAAAGCTCGGCATATTCGGGTGCTCCGCGGTGAATATTCCAACGTTCCTTTGTTTCGGGCGCGGGAATATTATCAACAGTATCGCCAAGCACGTTGAAAATTCTGCCAAGAGTTTCTCTACCCACCGGAACGCTTATGGCTTTTCCGGTATCGGCAACCTCTTCACCTCTTTTAAGACCGTCGGTTGATGCCATCGCAATACATCTTACTGTGTTATCTCCGATGTGCTGAGCAACCTCAACCGTAAGAGTTTTTTCATCTATTTTCATTGTAAGAGCATTGTAGATTGCAGGAAGCTTTCCTCCCTCAAAATGCACGTCAACAACAGGTCCCATAACCTGTGAAACAACGCCCTTTGCTAAATTCTCCATATCTGTACCTCCTTTTGAATGCACTACTGTTCAGTGCCTGCAACAATTTCAGTAATTTCCTGTGTGATTGCACCCTGTCTTGCGCGGTTATACTTAAGATGCAAGCCATCGAGCATTTCTGCCGCATTTTTTCCGGCAGAATCCATAGCAAATCTTCTTGCAGCAACCTCGCTTGCATAGCTTTCACGAACTGCAGCAAATATTGAAGATGCTATATATTCATAAATCACCGAGTTTAAAATTGTAGCTTCGTCGGGCTCAAACAAAATACTTTTTGCGCCTTTTTCGCCACGCGAAAGAGGAAGAAGCCATTTTATCTGTGCCTCTTGCGACATAATGGATATATACTTAGTGCAAATTATTGCTACCTTGTCGAATTCCCTGTTTAAAAAGCCCTCGCACAGCTTTTTTGAAAGAGCATATGCTTCTTCATAGCTGAAGCTTTCAGCCAGAGTGAGGTCTTTACTATACTTTTCGCACGCGCGCTTTCCTATTGCATAAACTCTATGTGCTTCGTATTCTTTTTGCAAACGAAAAATATTTGCATTGTATCCTCCTGCAAGACCTCTGTCGCCCGCAACAACTATAAGGCACAACCGTTCTTCTTCCCTTTTTTCAAGGTACGGACTTCTCTTTAGCTCCTCGCACGAGGTAAGCGCATCAACAACATCGCGGTACGCCTTTAAATAGTCCTTGCTTTTATTCATAGCCTCTGTTGCTCTGCGGATTTTCGAAGAGGCAACAAGCCCCATTGCTTTTGTTAAATGCAAGGTGGAATCAACGCTTTTTATACGGGTTCTAAGATTTTTAATATCAGCACCCATTTATATCACCTCTGCATTTTACTAAGTGCATTTTTAAGCTCTTCAAAATCGCTGTCGTCTGCAAATCCGTTTTCAAAACGTTGCAGCAGAGCACCGTATTCGCGTTCTAAAAGCTCGTAAAGCTTGTATTCGTATTCTTTAACCTCTTTAACTTCAACATCGTTTAAATAGCCGTTTATAACTGCATAAACAATGGCTACCTGGCAACCCACTCTTACGGGGGAATTTCTGTCTTGCTTTAAGACCTCAACAATTCTTTCGCCAAGAGCAAGTCTTTGCTTTGTATCGGCATCAAGGTCGCTTCCGAATTGAGCGAACGACTGAAGCTCGCGGTACTGCGAGTATAAAAGCTTAAGCTCGCCCGATACCTTTTTCATTGCCTTAAGCTGTGCCGAACCACCAACACGGCTTACAGAAATACCGGGGTTTATCGCGGGCATAACGCCTGCGTGGAAAAGCTCGGTTTCAAGGAATATCTGCCCGTCTGTAATAGAAATTACGTTTGTGGGGATATAAGCCGAAACGTCGCCTGCCTGTGTTTCAATAAGGGGAAGTGCCGTTATACTTCCTCCGCCGTATTCTTCTGCCACACAAGCTGCTCTTTCCAGAAGACGCGAATGAATGTAGAAAACATCGCCCGGGTATGCTTCACGTCCCGGGGGACGGCGGATAAGAAGAGAAAGTGCACGGTAAGCTACGGCGTGCTTTGATAAATCATCGTATATAATAAGCACGTCTTTACCCTTTTCTCTGAAATATTCTGCCATAGCGCAACCTGCGTATGGTGCTACATACTGAATGGGAGCAGTTTCCGATGCCGATGCAGAAACTACGATTGTATATTCCATCGCACCCATTCGGCTAAGCTCGTTTGTGAGCTGAACAACGGATGAATTCTTCTGCCCGATGGCAACGTAAATACAAATTACTCCCGTATTTTTCTGGTTTATAATTGTATCGATGGCAATTTCAGTTTTACCCGTTTGTCTGTCGCCTATAATTAATTCGCGCTGACCTCTTCCAATGGGAATCATACTATCAATAGCTTTGATACCCGTCTGAAGAGGAACACTAACGCCTTTTCTTTCGATTATTCCGGGGGCTTCCGATTCAATCGGACGAATTTCAGTTGTGGCAATCGGGCCTTTTCCATCAATAGGATTTCCAAGTGCACCAACAACTCTTCCTAAAAGAGCTTCACCAACGGGAACTGAAACAACCTTTCCCGTACGCTTAACCTTTGTACCCTCGCGTATGTTGTTTTCATCAGAAAGAAGTGCAACGCTGACAGTTTCTTCTTCAAGGTTCTGTGCCATACCGAAGCTTCCGTCTTCAAATTCCAGAAGCTCGCTTGCCATGCACTCACGAAGACCGTAAACACGCGCAATACCGTCGCCCACAAGAATAACTGTTCCTGTTTCGCGCATTTCTATCTGTGAATTATAGTTTTTTATCTGCTGTTTTATAATATTACTTATTTCTTCAGGTCTGATTTTCATTTCGCCATCACATCCTTCACTTCACTTAAACGACGCTTTAAGCTTGCATCTATAATCCTGCCGTCCTGCTCTATAACCACTCCGCCTAAAAGCGAGCTGTCAACACTGGTTTCAAGCTCTACCTTATGGCCGCATTTTATTTCAAGTTTTTCTAAAAGAGCCTCTCTTTCCTCATCGGTAAGCTCCACGGCACTTGTAACCTTTGCTTTTGAAATTTTATTTGAAAACGCAACAAGCTTTTCAAATTCCGTGGCACACTCCCCGTAAAAAGCGATGTGCCCTTTTTCACAAAGCAGCTTTAAAAACGAAAGCACATATTCGTGCACCGCATCCTTAAATGCAGCTTCCAAAAGGCCAAGGCGCTCCGAAATTTCAATTGAGGGAGATGAAAGAAGCTTTAAATAATCGGGGTTTTCTTTAAAAACATCCCTCACAGAAGCTATTTCTTCTGCTATATCTTCTTTTAAATTTTCCTCACAGGAGAGGCTGTAAAGCGCTTCGGCATATTCTCTAACTGTTTGCATTTTACGCTCCGTTTCCGCTTTTGTGCTTCAGCACAAGCTTTTATTTAATATCCTCAATCACTGAATCTATCATATTCCTGTGGTCTTCTATGTTTATTTCACGGCCAAGCATTTTTTCCGCCAGAGCCGAAGAAACATCGATAATCTCGCGCTTAATTGTATCCTGAGCTTTTTCCATTTCAAGCTCAGCATCATTTTGTGCGCGTTTTAATATACCCTCTGCCTTGTCCTTCGCTTCTGCAACAATTTTCTCTCCGCGCATTTTAGCACTTGAAGTTGCTTCTTCAATTATCTCTTCCGCTTCAGCCTGGGCACTTTCGCGCTTTTCTTTCCAGTAAGCCTCGTCGCTTTCGGCACGCTTAATACTGTCGTTTGCAGTATTATACATCTCGTTAAGCTCCGCTTCACGTTTGCTGAGCATATTTTTAACGGGCTTATATAAAAACTTTTTAATTATAAGGCATAAAATCAAAAGATTTAAAAGCGAAATTATAATCTGCCATAAATTAATTGATATAACGTCCAAAGATTGCATTTTTCTCACTCCAAATAAGGTAGTTGTTTACTATTATTTAATTACTGTAAGTAAAATATCTACAAATCTTGAAGGAGCAACAAAAATTAAAAGGATTGCGATAACAAGTGCATAAAGACCTGTTGTTTCAGCAATAGCACAACCCATAAGCATTGTGGTTGTAACATCACCTTTGCATTCGGGCTGACGGCCGATAGCTTCACAAGCCTTTGCAACTGCGTTACCTTCACCAATACCAGGTCCGATACCTGCGATCATTGCGGCACCGGCACCAAGAGCACAACATCCCAAAATAATACCTACTGCGATTTCTAACATAATAATTTACCTCCGTTTTATATCTTTTTTATTTTTTTCTTATTAAATAATTCCGCGGGAAAACCTCCCGAAATATAAAGCATTGTAAGCATAGCAAAAATATATGCCTGCAAAAGTCCGCTGAACACATCGAAATATATCGATAAAATAGCGGGAAGACCTATCTGTAAGAATGGAATATTTCCTAAAAATCCGGGCAAAAACGAAAAAATCATTTTCGAAAGCCCCTGAAGTCCCGTTGCTACAAGCACCGAAATTACTGCACCTGAAAGCACGTTTCCGTAATGACGGAATGCCATTGAAATTGGCGTTGCAACCTCGCTTATAATATTAAGCGGTGCTAAAAGCACAGGGTCGCAAAAGCTTTTTATATACTGCACCGGGCCGCAAATTGCCTTGTAATAGGTAATTAAAACAAAAACAACTATTGCCCAGCCGCCCACAATATTCACATCCGATGTTGGCGGATACAATCCCAAAAGGGAAATCAGGCTTGAAAAAGCCGAAAGTGCCAGTATTGCTGTAATAAACGGGCCAAAATTTCTGAAATGCTCGTCCATATTGCTTTTCACAAGACCATCTGCTTTTCCCACCAGAAATTCAGCAATATGATGGCGCGTTTTTAACTGCCCTTTTCCCATTCCGTGTGTAAGATACAAGCACAATCCCAGAATTGAAATCATCACCATCAGTGAATTGACCTGCGATTCCGTTACGGGCAAATCCTGAATTGGCATTTTGATTGTGAAATAGACAAGTGCACCCGAAATATCTATTCCCTCACTCAAAGGCTTTGTAAGCACTTTAAGCACAATGCAAAAAACCAACGGCAGAATCATCATCAATATATAAAGTATGTCTACCGCCCTGAAGCGGCGGCTTTCACTCTTCATTCAGTTCCCTCCTTGCTTTTCCTTTCTTTCCACAAAGGGCGCAACGCTATTGCCACGCGCGGAAAGAAAAGGGGAATAATTGTTGCAATAATTGAAAAGCAGGGCACCGTTACCCCGATTACAACCATAACAAAAACAAAAAATGTGCGTATTGATTGCGATGTTCTTATTGTTTTTTTAGCTTCTTTTTCATCCTCTGCCACTGCTTTTTGAACGCCAAGCCCCATAAAATAGAAGTTTGCTATCACAGTGGCTCCGATTAAAAGATTGGATAAAAGCACCTTGTAAGACCAAAGGCGTAAAACTAAAAACACCGCCTGCATTAAAACACTTAAAATCGCAACGCAAAAAGCAATATATTTTGTTTCTTTTATAATTGTTTTATCCGTTTTCATCATAATTATCACGGCTTTCCATTAATTAACTTATTCTTTTCTTTGCAAAATAAACGGTATCAATACCGTCTCCACGGTCGTTTTTTATTGTTTTTATCGTTTCAAACTCGAATTTCCCCAGTATTTTTATGTGAGCCGCATTTGTCGACCACGTTCTTGTGAAAATGCTTTTCCTGGGATAAAGAGTGTTAAAAACATGGTCGTAAAGCTTGTATGTTATTCCCTTACCCCTTGTTTTTTCAGATAAAATAAGTGTTGAAAGATAAATATTATCTTCATATCTGTTTTCAGTGTGCTCCGATTTCCAGTTTTCTATAAAAGAAAGGAACCCTAATAGTTCGTTTTCCTCAAACACACCTATAATATTTTGCTTTATCATCATATTAAAATATGCCGAAATCCCATTGTCTTCGCCTGTATTAAAATTTTGCTGGGTTGTAGAGTTCCTTTTTGAAAGCGGTGGAACAAAATCCTTGTCGCCGTCTTCAAGCAATTTGTAAAGCTCTTCTCTATATTTTTCCTTTTGCAAATCTGAAAATAAAATGAATTCCATTTTTAAACCTCGTATACAGAAAAGGGGAATTTGATTTTCAAATCCCCCTTTATTTGTTTATCTGTTAAGTATTAACTTTGTAAGCTCTACAGGGTTAACAATTTCTCCGTCTTTATAAACGCGCATATTTCCTGATGCAATTTCGTCAATAAGGATAACCTCGTCGTTGTTATAGCCAAATTCAAACTTAATATCCCAAAGGTCAAGGCCGATTGTCTTAAGGTCGTCTGCAACGATTTTTGTAATTTTAAGAGTCTGTTCCTTCATGCTCTTAAACATTTCCTCGCTCATAACGCCAAGAGCAGCTAATCCCTCGCTTGTTACAAGCGGGTCGCCCTTTTCATCGTTTTTAAATGTGCATTCAACATATCCGCCTTCAAGACGTGTGCCATCCTCAATATATTCTCCGTATCTGCGGATAAAGCTTCCTGTAGCAACAAGGCGACATATAACCTCAAGTCCGTGGCCGAAAACCTTTCCGGGAAGAACTTCCATAGTAGCCTCGTCGATATCTGCATCAACGTAGTGAGTTTTTATACCTGCTTTTTTAAGCAAATCAAAGTAGTAAATTGATGTTCTTAAATTAGCTTTACCAATACCTTCAATCTTAAGTCCTACAGAATTTTCACCGGGATCGAAAACTCCGTCTTTTCCTGTACAGTCGTCTTTGAATTTTAAAAGTACATTTCCGTTTTCAAGGCTGAATACATCTTTTGTTTTTCCTTCGTAAATCTTTTTCATCGTTATATAGCCTCCTGTAAAAAATTGGGTTTGATATATTATACCACACCTCTCTGATTTAATCAATATTTTTTTAATCCGAAACCATAATTTTTATGTGGGAGCTTCTTTGCGTCTTTTCAACAGCTTGTAATCTGCATTAAACAAAAAAATAACAGGCATAAGCGTAGTGTTCTTAAGGACAGTTTAAAACCCGAAACAAAACTTTTGTTTCGGGTTTTATTGTATAAGGTCTTAGGATATCCTAAATGTATGGAAGATGGTGCACATCTTCCCTGCTTGTTACAGTACCGGACATAATTGCTTCATTGTTCGCTCCATATGAGATAAATCATAAAATCCACAATGATATGCAATTTCTGTTTTTGAAAAGTATGTGTTATCTATCATTTCCAGGGCTTTTTTACAGCGATATCTGTTTACATATTCCATTGGTGTACATTCACATACATCACGAAAGTGACGGAGAAATGTCGAACGTGAAAGAAACGATTTTTGACATAACAAATCAATAGTTATTTTACTATCGTAGTTTTGATGTATATATTCAAGAATTCTGATGATTTCCATATCATGTTTATTCAAAGTCTTTTTGCTTTTATCATATATTTGATCAGAAAGCAAGGCGGAAAGCCAATACAAGATTTTCCATGTTGTATGTTCTTTTAAAGGCATCATTTCTTTTGTATCATAAACACTATTGTCCTCAATAAAGGCTAAGTCGGTTTTTAACTGCAACATTTGTCCGTGAGAAAGATGCAGAAACATTTTCTTTGAAAATTTCTGGCGAAGAAATGGTTCAATCTCCGTAAATTGAACAAAACCCGGAATACTTGAGTTTTCCTTTTGATTATTGATGATGAAATCATTATGCAATAAAATATGATATACGTCTAAATCTTCTGTGTCGTAATATGAATGTGCCTTCATGGGAGGTATCATAAATACATCTCCGGTTTCCGCACTGAAGCATGCCTTCTCAATTTTATGCGTTCCTTTTCCCCTCATGATAATATTCATCTCATAAAAATCGTGATTATGGGGTTCAATTGAATAATCAGTATATAAAAATGCTCGGACTTGCTGATGTTCGTTTTGGAAATTTTGTTTTGAATCACAGTGAAATTTAATATCCATTCCTACACCTCATCTGATACGATTATACATGATTTTGATACTTTTTCACTATTATTATATCATAAATCATGTTATAATACAAGAAAAAAGAAAGGATATTTTGTTATGCACAGAATAAAGAAATTACGCATGATGGCTTTGGAGAATAAAATTTGCTATGATGAGTTTTTTTATAAATTCTTCAAGTGTTATAGTAACAGTCCAAAAACATCAAAAGAAGACTGCTATGCGGAAGCCTTTTGCTTTGCATTTTCCAACTTGACGCCATCTATATCAGAAGATGAACTTATCGTAGGAAAATGCAATAAAAAGTTGTTTCCCGCCGAGGAATGTGAATGGTTGAATAAATATTTGACGATTGCACAAGAGGAATCGAAAAAAGCAGGAGCCGGTCAGGGTTCACATATGGCCGTTGATTACGAACTCATATTAAATTGCGGATTAAATGGTATCATTGATAAAATCAATATCTATCTCTTGAATTGTGATGATAGCAAAAAGGAGTTTTATCTTACATGTAAAAAATGCCTTGAAGCAGTAATAGGCTTTTCAGAACGTTACGCTGACGAAGCAGCAAGGCAGTCGGAAAATTCAACGGATGCAAACAGATGTAAGGAGCTTAAACTAATATCAGAAATATGCAGAAAAGTACCTGCCAATCCTGCTGAAAGCTTTTACGAAGCAATACAATCTGTGCATTTTATTACTTTTTGTCTTTCTCTTAACCCTTTCCGGTATTGTTCGCAGCAGTTTCAGTTGGGGCGTCCGGATCGGTATTTATTGCCATATTATCTTAAAGATATAAAAAATGGTGTTATCACAAAAGAATATGCACAGTTGCTTTTGGATTGCCTTGGAATACAAATCAACAACCGTGTGCCAAACGGTTTATCGAGCGGTTATATGGTTGGAGGCCGTGACGAAAACAATAACATTGTTGCAAACGAACTTACCGTTATGTGTATGCAGGTAGTAGACGACATAAGACTGGTTTATCCCTCCGTTGGACTATGCTATACTGAGGAGATGGACGACATGTATCTGGAAAAAGCCTGTGAAATCATATCACACGGTTGTTCGCACCCGGCAATTTTTAACGATCATATTATAACAAAAGGATTAGAATGCTATGGTATCCCCGAAATAGAAGCTCACAACTATATTCATAGTACTTGTGTTGAGATTACGCCGGTAGCTTCTTCAAATGTCTGGGTAGCAAGTCCATATACGAATATGCCTCAGCTTCTACTTGATATTCTTGACAAAGAATACACTGATATAGATGAACTTTTAGCGACTCTTTTTGCAAACCTTGATACAAGAATTAAAAGTAACTTCGAAAGTGAAAATGAGGATAGAAAATATCGCAGTGAAAACTCAATGAATCCTTTTCTCTCCTGTTTTGTGAACGATTGTCTTGAGCGTGGAACAGATATTGAACAGGGCGGTGCACGATATAACTGGATTATGCCAAGTTTCGTAGGAATGGCAAACTTAGTAGATTCTCTGTATGCGTTAAAGCAAATTGTATTTGACTTGAAAGAACTCAGCATCAAAGAGTTTAAGACTATACTTGACAGTAACTTTGAGAATAATGAAATTTTCAGACAGCGTTTATTAAATTCTATCTCGAAATATGGTAACGATATTGACGAAATTGACTGCTTGTTCGGAAAAATAACAGAACACATTGTATCGGAATGTAAAAAATATACCGGAATACATACAAACGGAAATCTTATACCAAGCGTTTTTTGTTGGATAATGCATGAGCATTTCGGAAGACAAACAGGAGCAACTCCCGACGGCAGAAAAGCCGGTTTCCCCCTCGGTGACGGCTCGGGTCCGTGTCAGGGCAGAGAATTAAAAGGCCCTACCGCTTCTATTTTATCTTCCACAAAATGGGCACACCATGAACTCATCGGCGGAGTTGCAGTGAATATGAAGTTTTCAAAAAAGTCACTGGGCAGGCATTCTCTTGATACCATGAAAAGCCTGATTAAAACATATATCAAAAGAGGCGGATTTGAAATGCAAATCAATGTAATTGATAAAGAAACACTGGAAAATGCAGTAATAAATCCGGAGGAATACAGAGACCTTGTTGTAAGAATAGGCGGTTACAGTGATTACTTTGTAAAATTATCTCCCGAAATGCAGGAAGAGTTGATTTTGAGAACGGAGCATATAATATAAATGACGGGAAATATATTTAATATTCAGCGCTTTTCGACAAGTGATGGCCCCGGTATACGTACGGTGGTCTTTTTAAAGGGATGTGCGCTTTCTTGCGCATGGTGTCATAACCCGGAATCAAAATCTGTTCATCCTGAAATTTTTTACGAACCGAAAAAATGCATAAACTGCAAGCAGTGTGAAAAGGCATGCAGTCACAATCAACATATATTTGATGCAGGTAAACATATTTTTCTGCATGATAATTGTAAAAAATGCATGGAATGCGTCCGGAAATGTCCGGTTAATGCTCTCGAACTCTGTGGAAAAAAGGTAACAGTTGACGAAGTTATGGATGAAATCTTAAGAGACGCAGAATTTTATAAACAATCGTGCGGTGGTATTACGCTTTCAGGCGGAGAACCTTTGATGCAATATGATTTTTCTTTGGAAATTCTGAAAAAAACAAAAGCAGCCGGAGTTCATACTGCAGTTGAAACAAGCGGTTATTGCTATAAGCAATTAAGAAAAATAATTCCATATGTTGATCTGTGGCTTTATGACATAAAGTTGTTTTCTGAAAAAGAACATATTAAGTATACAGGTGTTTCCAATGAAAAAATATTTAAAAACCTCTTTCATCTTGATAGTATAGGGGCAAAAATTATCTTGCGTTGCCCGATAATACCTGATGTTAATTTTACGGAAAATCATTTTAACAAGATTGCAAATCTCGCAAGTGAACTTAAGAATGTTGTCGCCATACATATCGAACCGTATCATCCTTTGGGGATTCATAAGTCAATTAAACTTGGAAAAACACAGGGATATCAGAACAAAGAGTTTTTATCCGCCGACAGCATAGCACCATTTATTGATTATATGAGAGATAAAACAAGTATAAATATTGAAATTTTGTAATTCAATAATAATTAAAGGTCGTAGCAATCTGCTACGACCTTTAACTGTCCTTAAGAACACTCCACATATGCCTGTTATTTTTTTGTTTAATCAAGTGTTCCGCCGGCTGCGAGTATATCAAACTCTTCTTTTGTGAGATCATTTGCAAACAAATCTCCCTCAAGCACATCGGGACGTATACAACTTCCTGCCTTTTCAAGGTAGAAAAGCTTCATAATCTTATAGAAATACTCAAGAACCTTATCATTACGTGTGAAATCATTTCTGTAGAGCTCGCCATCTATCACTGCGCGAAGATATATAAGCTGCCATTTTTTATTTTCCTGAATTTCCTTGGGAAGTGTGTTGTGCACCTCCACAATTGCTTTTTCAATCTCAGGCATTTTCTCGGGATTTCCTCCAAGCTTATATTCTTCAGGAACATACGGGGGCTTTCTTAAAGGATAACGGTGTCCCCTTTCAAACGCACGGTAGAATGTATCCTCCATATCCATAACTGCCTTATGTGCTTTATCAAGCATTTCTCCCGAAAGACCGAATTCGTATGCAAGATATTCCCTTATTGTGTCGCTCGCTTTTTTGTTTTCACGATAAAATCTAAGCATTACAACCTTGTTAATATCTTCAAAAAATCCTTCTGAATAGGGGTATCCACCTTCGAGTTTGTCGCCGTATTTATCCCATAAAATCTGTAAAAGCTCCGGAATTGGGTTTCCGCCATAGCCTCCCCACGGAAGTGTTGCACACATACTGATTTCGGGGAATCCTATAAGAGGAAGAGGCATACCTTCGCGGAAGGGATAAGCCTGATACTGAGGCTCTGAATTTATGTATGCACATTCCTTAAGCGGTCCGTTTTCTATTGCCTTTTTAAGGCCGATAAATTCACTGTCATCCCCCGTGAACGTACCAAACTGCCACGTTGAAAGCACTGCTTTTGTATTGGGGAGATATTCTTTTATAAGTGGGAGCGTTGCCTCGCAGCATTTAACATATCCGTTAGCGCCCCACGGAGCACATTTTGCACACGAGCACCCCCCCTGATCATACGGACCAAAGCCAATATAATCGGGCTCGGCATCCTTAAATTCTTCAAGGAAAATTCTTCTGTTTTCAAGAATTTTCGCCATTCCCTCATCTGTGCTCGGGCAAAGTTCTATATGATAATGAGCATTAAGATTATATATATATCCATCGTGGCCGCTTGTCCAGTCGGCACGAAGTTCTTTCGGGCTATTGTTTCTGAAAGCGCCGTTAACAATGGTAACAAGCATTGTTTTAACACCTATTGACTTGCAATGTTTAAGTATACTCTTTATTTTGTCAATAAATTCTCTGCCATCCTCTAATGTGTCAAACTCGCAAATACTGAACCACATTTTAATATGATTCATACCCCACAGCGCAAGATCCTCCATATAATCAAAAATTTCGCTGAGTGGTGCATGCAAATAATAGTTATTGTTGTGCGAC
The DNA here is from genome assembly GCA_017505525.1 of Clostridia bacterium. Lineage (GTDB taxonomy): Bacteria > Bacillota > Clostridia > UMGS1883 > UMGS1883 > UMGS1883. The sequence goes on along the minus strand of JAFVPB010000043.1, from coordinate 2,088 downwards.
GCAAGATACATTCCGCACACCTCTTTATTTGAATGGAAATCTATGTTTTCCATTTTGGGATTTCTTAAAAATCTTCCGCACAGTTCCACAATGGAATGATAACTTCCGCCTGTAATTACGCCGTTTTCATATTTTCCGTTATACTCTCCCAGACTTTCGTCGAGCACAAGGGATAAGTTTATTTCTCCCTTCGCCTTTTTATTCACCATTTTTGCAATGTTTGAAAGAATTTTATCGTTTTCATTAAATTTAATCATTTTGCCAACCTCACTTTCTCACGTTTATGTTAACATACACCATTTATATGCGCTTGTCAATAGAAATCAGTTTTTTCACAGAAAATTTTTATCCTTTTTTTATAACTTATCCAAAAAAAATTTTTAGTAAAAGAGAAAAACACCTAAAAAGCAACAGAGTATCAAAAATACTCTGTTGCTTTTTGGAAGAGCCGAATGGTTTAGATTACAATTCTGACAAAGCTATCATTTGAATTTTAGATGTTCTCTGCGGAGCTGTTTCGCTTTTTTTTAGATATTTTATCCGCATAAAGCATCTCATCTGCATATCTGAAAGCTTTTTCTGGATTATCTTTAATTAATGAATATCCTTTTGATAAATTTATTTCACCATTTCTCTCAAAACGCCTTTTTATCAAAATCAAACGCTCAATTATTTCATCTTCTGAAACATTTTCAGCCAAAACCAAAAATTCATCCCCGCCCATGCGATAAACTCTGTATGAGCATGAAGAAAAAATTTCTAAAAGCAATTTAGCTACGTTTTTAAGCACGAGATCTCCTGCTAAATGCCCTTTTGTATCGTTAATTATTTTAAAATTGTCAACATCAAAAAGAATTATCCACCGGGTTTCTTTTTTTATATTTGCTCTGTTTTCTTCAATATATAAGTTATATGCATTTCTGTTATAAATACCAGTTAAATCATCTGTAATAGCAAGTTTGTGCCACATATTTGCTTCATCAACATATTTATTTTTTTTGTTAAGAGAGTATATTATTGTTAAAAGCATTAATATGACTATAAATAATACTATTATAATTGTTGTAAGAACTAAAGATATTGCCATTTTTTCTCCTTTGGTTTTGCTATGCCGTATATGGGTATCGCTTATCTGTACAATGCTTGCTATTATTCAATTAATTATACTTAATTTATTAAGTATTGTCAATACTTTAAGTATGATAAAATTAATTCGGTGATGAAAATGATTAGTTATGAGCCTTTTTATAATACTTTATTTAAAAAGGGACTAACAGAATACCATTTAATTTTTAAGCAGGGTTTTTCTGCAAACACACTCCATCGTATAAAAAAAGGTGAAGCAATAACCACTAAAACACTTGATGCGCTTTGCTATGTTCTTGAATGTGAAGTAAGTGACATAATTAAATTTGAAAAAGAATAGCACCTGATTATTTTTTATAAATCAGGTGCTATTATATTGTATGCAGTTCAAGTCTGGTTCAAAACCGCTTGGCATCTATCCTTTTGTTTCAAAATTGATTATTGCAAAAAGTTCTTAAACCATTGAAAGAAGCGAACAATTTAGATGTCATCTAAATCATTCGGTTTCTATGGCTTTCGGCTACAAAATAGATGCAAGGGGTTTTAGTGAAATATCAACTTCGTTGATATGAAATAATTTCTATCGAAATTGTGAAATTTGATGATTTGCATCAAGTGAAATGAAATAAATCCTCACACGCCGTAGGCGTATTTCACATTGCGGAGCAATATTTCACGCACGAAGGGTATTTCACAAATCCGCAGGATTTATTTCGTTGAAAAAAGACTATTCTTCGGAATAGTCTTTTTTCTGGCTCCCCAAGTTGGACTCGAACCAACGACAACGCGGTTAACAGCCGCGTGCTCTACCGACTGAGCTATTGAGGAATATATTGCAAAGGCGATTTCTCGCCTTTGCTTTGTTCCGGCGACGACCTACTCTCCCGGGCGGCTTCCCACCAAGTACCATCAGCACTGCAGAGCTTAACTACCGTGTTCGGAATGGGAACGGGTGTGACCTCTGCGTCATTGCCACCGAATATTTCGCTGAGAGCTTACACT
>JAFVPB010000008.1 GCA_017505525.1 Clostridia bacterium | reverse complement strand
GGGAAGAATATTTCAAATGTCCTCCACTGGGTGATGGTGTTATGTGGAATGTTTCGTGGTGGAGTGACCCTGTTATTTTAGGTCATTATCCTGAGGATGGGCTTGAAATGTATAAAGAATATCTTCCTGAAATTACAAAGGGAGGATATGGAGCTGATATGCCAACCATTGGATTTTTATGCACAGAATATCTATAATGGAAAGGAAGTAATTGTTTCTTCTGATGGAAAGGCAGAGTTCTCAAGGAAGAAAACAGGTGCTCCAAAAACGGGCAGTCAATGGTCGGTTACTCCTGAATGTATGAATTGGGGACCCCGTTTCTTATATGAAAGGTACAAGCTTCCCATATATATAACAGAAAATGGTATGTCTGCACATGATGTTTTATCGCTTGATGAAAAGATTCACGACCCAAATCGTATTGATTTTTTAAATCGTTACCTTCTTGAACTTGAAAAAGCTTCAGAAAATGGGGCGGATGTAGTAGGCTATTTCCTTTGGTCATTCATTGATAATTATGAATGGGCAAGAGGTTATAACGAACGTTTTGGAATTGTGTTTGTTGATTATGAAACACAGAAAAGAATTCCAAAAGATTCGGCTTATTGGTATAAAGAGAGGATCAAAAATCATTAAAGACATCTTAAATAAAAATAGTGAAAGGATAAAAAATATGTGTGTTATAGCAGGATATTCAGGTAATAAACAGGCGGCTCCGATTTTGATTGAAATGATGAGAAAGATTGAATACTTTGATGGTGGCTATGCTACAGGGATAGCCACTATTCATGAAGGGAAACTATATGTGGCGAAATCCATAGGGGATGTGGAAATGCTTTTAAGAACAACTGATGCGTTGAATTTGCCTGGAACAACGGGAATCATTCACTCGCGCCCGGGTCATGACTATATTTCCACTGCTCATCCTTACGTTGATGCTTCGGGGAAGCTTGCTCTGGTGGAAAATGGCACACGACTGGGAACTGCTAACGAAGAATTCTATGCACAGCTGCGTGAGTGTATGGATAACTTTCTCGACAGGGGAATCATTGCGAATACGAGCTATGATATTTCTCCCGAGAATTCCCCAAAGACTTGTACGAAAGACGGAAAGGCTTTTTACTATGTTGAACCATTTGCTTTGTATATAGGTGATATTGTAAAGGATGCTCCTCAGGAGAAAATGAAAGAATCACTTGCGCTTGCAGTGCAAAAGAATCACGAACGCTTTCCAATAGACAATATTACGGTAAGCATCCATGCAAACTTGCCGGATACTGTTACTGTCGGAACGGTCAGCCGTCCAATGTCGGTGATGGAGGCAGATGGGGAGACCTATTTGGCATCGTGTGCAATCGCATTTCCCGAGAATGTTAAGGGGAAAGTTAGCCATTTACCACAGTGCAGTGTGTCGCAGATTACACCCAATGGTCTGGAGTTTTTTACTAAAGAGCTGGATGGAGTTCGCGTTGAGCAGGTCACGGATCGTGTTCTGCAATATTTCCGCACAGAACTGGAAAAGTGTCTGGTGGGGAAAAAGGATAAACCTGCTTCAATATACGAATTTGCTCCTGCCATTCCAAATGATATATGGTCAGAGCCTATGGTGGATTGTAAATATGCCATAGAGGGACAAATGCTTAAACCCAAAACATCGGCTGTCTATCAGGCTCTGTGGAGCTTTCAACAGGAAGGCAGATTGCATAGCAGCCTGGGCTGTGTGTGCGCTCGGGAAAATCCTTCGGGATGGCCTAAGTATGACATATACTTTACTAAGTTTTGGCTGGATTAAACGAAAATGTAGCGATCAGTTTTGAAAATAGTATGTATGAGAAAAAAACATAAATGATGGACAGAATTACATTAACAGATGAGTTGAAAAGAAAAATCGGAGCTTTCTTCATGGTAGGCCTTCCTGTTGGGGGAGTTACCAAAGAATACGAAAAAATTTGCAAAAAATATTTTTTAGGTAATTTTTGTCTTGATGCTAATCAGGTAACAAGTATTGAAAAAATCTGTTCTGTAAATTCCTCACTAAGAAAACTTGCCAAAATTACACAAAATGAATTTCCTTTCATAGGAATAGATCAGGAAGGCGGTTGGGTAACCAGATTTTATGCCGGGGCAGGGATGATTCCCGGAGCAATGTCCTATGCATCATCAGGAGCAGATGGAGATAAAATGCTGCAAGTAGGAAGAGGATTAGGCAAAATTTTGCGTTCAGTTGGATGTAATATAGATAATGCCCCATTACTTGACATTAATATGAATCCTGAAAATTCAATTATAGGAACGAGGGCATTTGGCGATAATGCGAAGCAGCTGTTAAAGCAATTGAAGCAGGCTGTGATCAAATTTTGCTTTATAGCTATACCAGGGAGTATATTGAAGAACCGTTAGAAGCTGTGTATAAGCTGAGATCTTTATTTTTTCATTTTTTCGCAGTTGAAGAATTCCGTGCTGCACAGAGTTTTCCAATATAGGCTGAAGAGAAAATTTTACAACGCTTAAATCCAGTGTATTTTCATCAATATCAAAATCAATTGTAAACATGTTATCGTAGCGTATACTTAATATTTCAGCATATTTTTTAAGGTATTCAATTTCAGTTTGCAGTGGAAATAAATATGTTCTGGTATCAAGCGTAATAGACAAAATGTCTGACAATAGAGTTATAATGCGGGTTATTTCAGTTTCCTGCTTGTAGGTAGACATATGAATTGTATTTATATGCTACAACGTATTAAATAAGAAATGTGGGTTAATTTGTGTGTATAAGGCGATTGCCTGCGCATTTTTCAAAAGCTCCAGCTTTTGAGCCAGCTCGTTTTCAACCTGCGAATTTCTTTTAAACATCCTTATAATGAGCTGCATAATAAAATTCATCTCGTTAGTTGCAGATTTTTTGTTTTTTGGTATTTCACTATAGGGATTTTGCAGTACGTTTATAATTTGTAAAATAGATGAGTAAATCTTTCTTGTAATTGTATATGAAACAATAAACGAAGGTATAAAAATGATAATAACAAACACAAAAGGTCTCTGCTGTTATAAGCAGAATAACTATTATTATCAACAAATGAAAAAACAGTAAAAAACCTTTAATCCTGCTGAGGAAGAATAGAGGCGGTACAACTGTTGCTAAATACATTGCTTCACGCCGTATAACAGAAGCAAAGAAGCTTCTTGCGACAGGAAAAAACGTGACTGATACAGCAATTCTGTGTGGATATGAAGACTATGCCAATCTTATAAGAGTTTTCAAAAAACACGTTGGGATAACTCCCGGAAAATAAGCTGCAAGTTTGTGAGTTAAGATTAGCAGCATTGACGCGAAAAGACTTCATATTTTTAAGAAAAGATTCTGCCGCACAATGCAGAAAAATACTTTGGGAAATACCTCGGGTGGTTTTGCAATAATTAAAATTTTTGCAGCTTTTAATAAGATTGTCATTAGGCGATGCTTATTACATAATTATTGCATTAAGAGAGGAATGAAGAAATGAATTTTCAAATAATTATAGGTGTTATGATTACGCTCGTAGCCGTTATAGCGCTAAGTGTTTTCTCGAGCAAAAAGGCAAATGAGAAAAAAAGTGCTAATTCCTTTGTGGTTGCAGGCGCAATTATGGGGACGCTTGTAGGAGGCTCGTCAACCATTGGAACAGCACAACTTGCATATCAGTATGGTATGAGTGCATGGTGGTTTACTTTGGGTGGTGGTATTGCCTGTCTGATTTTAGCCTTATTATATGCAAAGCCTTTTTATAAAAGCGGTCACAAGACGCTGATTGCATTCATTACAAAAGAGTATGGTATGAAAAATGGCTTAATGGCATCTGTTTTTTCTTCGGTTGGAAGTTTTATTAACATTATTTCGCAGTTAATAGCAGCTACCGCTGTTATTGCGGTGATTTTCCCGGATTTACCATTGACTCCTTCGCTAATATTTTCTGCAATAATTATGATATTGTATATTGTTTTTGGTGGCACAAAGGGAAGTGGAATAGTAGGAATTTTGAAAATGTTTTTGCTGTACGTAGCAATGATGGCAACAGGGATTTTGGTTTTAAACCTTTCAGGCGGACTATCAGGTTTTTTTGAAAAAGTAAATAGAATTGCTAATCCCGAAAATATTCATTTTTACAGCTTGTTTGCTAGAGGTATTGGAAAGGATATGGGAGCGTGTTTGTCGCTGATTTTAGGAGTTATTACTACGCAAAGCTATGCGCAGTCAATTTTTATGGCGGGAAATGAAAAACAGGCAACAAAGGGAGCGCTGATTAGCGCTGTACTTATTTCGCCTGTGGGAATCGGTGGGATTTTAGTTGGGCTCTATATGCGTGCGATTCATCCCGGTATTATACCGAAAGCAGCGCTAACTTATTTTGTGACACAATATATGCCTCCGTTGTTTGCGGGTATAGTACTTGGAGCTCTGTTTATTGCCGTAGTAGGAACCGGAGCAGGTCTTGCGCTTGGTGTTGCGATTGTTTTAAAAAGAGATATTCTGCCGTTTTTAACACGAAAATTTAAAGGCAACGTTACAGAAAAAATTTTGATTATATTAATTTTAATGCTGGCATGCTTTTTATCAATGGGACCCTTGGGCGATACGATTTTGGGTTTTGCGTTTATGTCAATGGGTTTGCGTGGTGCAACTATTTTTGTTCCGCTTTGCTTTGCGATCTTCTGCCCAGGTCGCGTTTCCAAAAAATATGCGGGATTATCTATAGTTATTGGCCCTGCAACAGTATTGGTATTTAATTTAGTGGATATTCTTCCTTTTGATCCACTTTTTGCTGGCGTTTTGGTGTCGTGTTTCATCATGATGACAGGACTTTTAGCAAATCATTTTGAAACAAAGGAAATAAAAAGAAAATAAGTAAAGATTTTCTTAACAGAATACTTAGTGTGAAATCAGGCTAACCGCTGCAAAGCGGAATTATTTAGCTAAACTGTTTTTACAGCTTTTAATCAAATTGTCTGCGAAGATAATTTTCACAATTAATATATCAATCAAGGTGGCTAGAGTATGAGTAAAGGAAATGAAGAGGTAATAAATATACATCAATCTGATTCGCAAGAATACAGAGGCGAAGATAAAGATTGGGATTCATACTTTGACGAGTTGGAAGATAGCGAATTCAAGAAATTCTACATAAATAACACTAAGGAAAAAAAGTATCTTAGAAAAAAGGTTGACGGTAAAGATTTAAAAAGTTTTGCATCAAGAAAATTCTTGCTGGAAGATATTTGGAAATGTTTGTATACAAAAGAATATATGAATAAATTTAATCTGGAAAGAGAAGTTTTCCAGAGAAAAGTAATTAACTACTATGCAGCTATTATGAAAGTGAGAGTCAAAAAAGAAGCATACATTTTTGTATGCTTCTTTTTTTCTTTTTTTCGCTCTTTTTGCATTTTGACTGACTTTTGACTAACATTTGACTGACTATTATAGTTTATTATGGTCAAATTACAGCATTAAATCAATCCAACTTTAATTATATTATATTCCAAGAGCGGCAGTCAATGAAATTATAGTAAACATTTTATAGAACAAAGGTATATTTTTACGGGAAATACAGTTTGTTACTTAAACTCAAGGCGGTATCTTGTTGGGGTTACCTTACAGTGTTTTTTAAACATTCTTGTAAAATACGAGGAATCTGCAACACCTATTTCTTTCGAAATTTCTTCAATTGAAAGATTTGTGCCTGCAAGAAGCCCCATAGCCTTGTATATTTTCATCCTGTTGAAGTAGGCAAGCGGGGAAATCCCGTATGCTTTGGTGAATTTTTTAATAAAGTATGTTGGCTGCATAAACATAAGGGCTGCAAGCTCATCAATATTAACACTGCGACCAAGATTTTCCGACATATATTCAAGTACAGGTCTGAAAAGCTTGCTTTCGGAAGCAGACTGCTTTGAGCGCTCGTGGGCATATATCCTTATGATATTTGCGATGTTGGCACACCACATTAAATCATTAAGAGGAGTTCTGTAGAATTCATCGCGGTAAGATGCTTCAAATAGCCTGCTCATTTCTTCTTTATCAGTTATATCTACCACATAGTCCATATCGGTAAGTCCTAAAATTTCCATAAGGGACCTATCGCCCGATTCGGCAGAAAATGCCATTTCATACATAGTAAATCTTTCGGAAGCGTGCGTGTATGCACGCATCTTCCCCTTGGGGAGATATGCAAGCTGACCTGGATGGATAATATAATTCTGGTTATCGATTCTTAAAAAGCATTCTCCCTCAATTACCCAGAAAAACAAATCTCTTTTTCCTATGTGGCCCACGGAATCTCCTTTCCACACTATAGGCGGAACGTAAAAATAAAGCGTTTCGGGCTTAATGGTTATTTCGTTTAAGGCAAGCACGTATTCATTCATAATGATTTACTCCAATTTTATCTTGTAAATTGCAAAAAAGTCCTACTATGCAGTTTGAACTATATAAAAAACAAGGGGTTCTCATATTGCTATGGTGCAACTTTGTACTGAAAAACACAATATTGTCGCTTTACAAACGTAGGATAACACAATATAATTAAACTGTCAAGAAAAAACTATTAGGAGTTGAAATCAATGAAGAAATACGTTATGGTAGGCTGTGGCTACAGAGGAATACGCGCATATGCAGAGCCTATAGTTAAAAAGTACGGCGATTGTGCTGAGCTTTGCGGTGTTTACGATATTAATAAAAAACGTGCAGAGCTTGTAAGCGAAATAGCAGAAAAAGAAATACCTGTGTATGATGATTTTGATAAAATGCTTGATGATGTTAAGCCTGATACAGTAATTATCACTACAAAAGACAGTGATCATGATTACTATGCTGTGAAAGCGATGAAAAAGGGCTGCGACATAATTGTTGAAAAACCTCTTACAACAACATTTGAGAAAGCACTTGCAATCAAAAAGGCTCAGGAAGAAACGGGAAGAGATGTTACAGTTACATTCAATCTTCGTTTCCATCCTTTCTTCAAGAGAGTTAAAGAGCTTGTAGCAGCAGGAACAATCGGAAAAATTACAAGCGTTCATTACGAATGGCTGCTTGATACGGCGCACGGTGCAGATTATTTCCACCGTTGGCACTGTATAAGAGAAAATTCAGGTTCGCTTCTTATACATAAATCATCGCACCATTTCGATTTCGTCAACTGGCTCCTGGAAGAAGATCCCGTTGCGGTTAATGCTTTCGGTACACGTCGTTTTTACGGTGATGTTAAAGAAGCTCCTTCAGAGAGATGCTTTGACTGCCCTGTGAAGAGTAAGTGTAAGTATAACTGCGGTATGGACAGCGACGGTGCAGAATTTTCAAGAAAGCTCTATCTTGAGTGCGAGGGTGAGGATGGATATATCCGCGACAGGTGCGTTTATTCTCCACGTGTTGATATTGAAGACAGTGTGTGCCTTAACGTAATGTATTCAGGCGGCTGTATTATGAGTTACACGCTTACTGCTCATTCTCCTTACGAAGGGGTAAGACTTGTTCTTAACGGAACCGAGGGCAGAATAGAGATGAGGACAAGAGATTTCTCACAGATGGGATACGATGTTAAATCTGAAAGAGAGCTTAAGGTATTCAATTATAAAGGTGAGGAAATCACTATGAACATTCCCCTTGTAACTACCACTGACCATGGCGGTTCAGATATTGAGCTTCGCGACAGAATGCTTCGCGACAGAAATCTTCCCGATCCGCTTCATCAGATGGCAGATATATGGGCAGGTCTTATGTCGTTGGGCATTGGTATGGCGGCAAATGTGTCGATGGCAGAGAAAAGACAGGTAAGCCTCAGCGAGTTTTACGATGAATTAAAAGACTGATCTGCTTTCGCTGAAATGAGGGGAAATTATTGGTAACTAAAATAAAAAACGCAGTTTTTATAACTGACACAGAAGAGAAAAATAAATATCTTTATATAGAAGACGGGAAAATAAAGGCATTTACAAATGATGAACTTCCTTTCGACGAGGAAATAGATGCAGAGGGTCTTTATGTTTCTGCGGGCTTTATAGATATGCACACTCACGGCGCGGGAAACTATGATTTCGCCGACGGAGAAAAAGAGGATATTATTAGGGCGGCATATACTCATGCAACGTATGGAACTACAACAATTTATCCAACTTGCTCCTCCTCGTCAACAGAGGACACTATGCGTTTTATTGAAAACGTGCGCGATGTGATGAAGGAAAATGCTCCGGGAAAACCCCATATTGCGGGCTCGCACCTTGAAGGACCTTATTTTGCCGATTCACAGAAAGGCGCGCAAAATCCCGATTATATAAAACCTCCCTGCAAAGAGGAATATACAGAGTTTGAAAAAAGAGCAGAGGGAACTCTTAAGCGCATAAGCTTTGCTCCCGAAATCGATGAAAACTACGAGCTTTGCGATTTTCTCAAAGAAAAGGGGATTGTTTCTTCTTTTGGTCATACTGATGGAATATACGAAGAGCTTCTTCCAGCTATAGAAAAAGGATGTACTCTTGCAACGCATCTTTATTCGGGAATGAATCAGGTTACACGCCGCAATTGCCACAGAAAGCTTGGTGCAGTTGAAACTGCTTTTCTGGAGGATGAGGTAATCGTTGAAATAATTGCCGATGGCATTCATCTTCCGCCCGAGCTTTTAAAGCTTATCTATAAAATCAAAGGGCCCGATAAAATCTGCCTTGTTACCGACTCGATGAGAGGTGCGGGTATGGGAGAGGGTAAGTCTGTTCTCGGCCCTAAAAACGATGGTATGGATTGCTTTATAAAAGACGGAATTGCTTATCTTACTGATATGACGGCATTTGCAGGAAGCGTTGCAACGGCAGACCGCCTGGTGCGCGTTATGAATAAACAGGCAGGTGTGCCTCTTACAGAATGTATTAAAATGATAACGGAGAATCCCGCGAAGGTTATGGGACTTCCTAAGCGTGGATCTCTTAAAGAAGGCTATTTTGCTGACCTTGTCTTTTTTGATGATAATATTAATATCAAAAAAGTAATTATTGAAGGCGAAGAGCTAAAGTAACCGCAAATAAAGTTAAAAAATAATTTATTGTATAATATACAAAGTAAAAGAAAGGTAGAATTAAAATGGAAATCAGAATTTGTAAAAACAGCGAAGAACTCGGTAAAAGCGCAGCAAAGCACGTTGCAGAAGTGCTTAAGAGCTGCATCGCAGAAAAAGGAAGCGCAAGAATTGTGCTTTCAACAGGTGCATCGCAGTTTGATACAATCAAAGCTCTTGTAAAAGAGCCAGGCATTAAGTGGGAATGCGTTGAAATGTTCCACCTTGATGAGTATGTTGATCTTCCTATCACACACGGAGCAAGCTTCAGAAAGTATCTTCAGGAGCGTTTCGTTGATCAGGTTGGCACACTTAAGGCAGTTCACTTTGTAGACGGCACAAAAGAGTGCATAGCAAAGCTTACAGAAGAAATCAGAAAATCACCTATTGATATCGGTCTTATCGGTATTGGCGAAAATGGTCATATTGCATTCAACGATCCGCCGGCAGACTTTGACACAAGAGAAGCATATATCATCGTTAACCTCGACGAGCGTTGCAAAAAGCAGCAGATGGGCGAGGGTTGGTTCCCAACAATCGACGATGTTCCGAAGCAGGCAGTATCTATGACAACATATCAGATTATGCAGTGCGAGAGAATCGTTTCATGCGTACCTTACAAAGTTAAAGCAGAAGCAGTTGAAAACACTATTAAGGCAACAGAAACAACAAATCTTGTTCCTGCAACTCTTCTTAAGGAACATAGCGATTTCATTCTCTATCTTGATGAAGACAGCGCAGCAGGTATTCTTAAATAATTCTGAAAAGGGAAAAGATTTAATAGTAATTGCGGCGGTTTTATATGCTGCCCGCAATTATAGATATTAAAGGAGTATGGCTATGAAAGAAAAAATAATACAATTTGGAGAAGGCGGATTTTTAAGAGGATTTGCCGACTGGATGATACAAAAAGTAAATGATACAACCGATTTTGGCGGAAGCATTGTTGTGGTGCAGCCTATTGAAAACGGAATGTGCGATATGCTTACAAAGCAAAACTGTGTATACACGCATATCTGCCGTGGCGTTGAGGGTGTTGAAATTCAAAAGAACAACACTATTTCAAGATGCGTAAAGCCTTATGATAGTTTTGAGGAATATTTAAAGCTTGCTGAAAATCCTGATTTCCGCTTCGTCATTTCAAACACCACAGAAGCGGGAATAACATTTTCAGAGGATGATAAAATCACAGATACACCTGCTAAAACTTTCCCTGCGAAGCTTACTCAGCTTCTTAAAAAGAGATTTGATTTGAAGCTTTCAGGTTTTGTATTTCTTCCGTGTGAATTGATTGATAAAAACGGCGAAAACCTTAAAAAGTGCGTTCTTAAATATGCAGACTTGTGGAATTTAGGCGATGAATTCAAAGCTTGGATTGAAAATGAAAATATCTTCTGCAACACTCTTGTTGACCGTATAAACACAGGATACCCCAGGGACGAAAAAATCGAGCTTGATTACGAGGATAATATGATTAACACCTCTGAATATTTCCACCTTTGGGTTATCGAGGGATATAGCGAATTATTTAGCGAAATTCCGTTTGATAAGTGCGGTCTTAACGTAATAGTTACAGACAAGCTCGAAATGTACCGCACACGTAAGGTTCGTATTTTAAACGGTGCTCACACATCGCTTGTGCCGTATGCTCTTTTAGAGGGCTTTGATACAGTGAAAAGCTGTGTTGATGATGAAAAGATGAACGAGCATATAAGAAAATGCGTGTTTGAAGAAATTATACCCACTCTCGACCTTCCCAAGGACGAATTGAAAGAATATGCCGATAACGTGCTTACAAGATTTGCAAATCCCTATATTAAGCACTATCTTTCATCGATTGCTCTCAATAGCGTAAGTAAGTTTAAGGTTAGAGTTCTCCCCTCAATCACAGAGTATATAAAGCGTTTTGATAAAATGCCCGAAACTCTTATTTTCTCGTTTGCTAAATTAATTGAGTTCTACAGAACAGATATGACAAACGACGATAAAGACGTAACTGCATTTATGAAAACTGCATCTGTTGGTGAACTTTTGAAGAATGAAAAACTCTGGGGCGAGGATTTATCCTATCTTGAAAGCGAGATAAAGAAATATGTTGATTAATAAACTTGATAACGTTGATGTAAACGTTGAAAACGGACACAAATATGCGATTTGTGATATTAAAAAAGGCGAGAACATAATCAAATATGGTATGCCTATAGGCCATGCCACGGAAGATATTAAAAAGGGCGACCACGTTCACACTCATAATGTGAAAACAAATCTTTCGGGAAAGCTTGAATATACATACGACCACGTAACGTATCCCATTGAGAAAACCGAAACGGATATGACGTTTATGGGATATATCCGTGAAGACGGAAACGTTGGAATACGTAACGATATATGGATAGTAAACACAGTTGGCTGCGTTAACAAAACGGCACAGATTTTAGCTGAAAAAACGGGTGCCAAATATTTCCCGCATCCTTTCGGATGTTCTCAGCTCGGCGACGACCAGGTAATCACACAGACCATATTAAAAGGTATGGTTAACCATCCAAATGCGGGCGGTGTGCTTGTTTTAGGATTGGGATGCGAAAATAATAACATTGATGTGTTTAAAAAGGTTTTAGGCTCGTGGGATGATAAGAGAGTGAAGTTTTTAGTTGCTCAGGACTATGATGATGAAATAGAAAAGGGCATAGAACTCATAAACGAACTTAAAGAAAATGCAAAAAAATACAACCGTCAGCCTGTTTCTGTTTCAAAGCTTAAGGTTGGATTAAAATGCGGAGGAAGCGATGGCTTCTCGGGCGTTACGGCAAATCCCCTTGTAGGAAGATTTTGTGATAAGCATACCTCAATGAATGGCAGTTGTGTACTGACGGAAGTACCTGAAATGTTTGGCGCAGAACAGCTTCTGATGCAGAGATGCGAAACTGAAGAGATTTTTGATAAAACAGTAAATCTTATTAATAACTTTAAGGATTACTACACACGCCATAATCAGGTTATATATGAAAACCCATCCCCGGGTAATAAAAAAGGCGGCATAACAACGCTCGAGGAAAAATCGCTCGGTTGCGTGCAGAAGGGCGGTTTGTCAGCGGTTGTAGACGTGCTTGACTATGGTGATACAATTACAAAATCAGGCCTTTCACTTTTAAACGGACCCGGTAATGATATTGTTGCAGTAACAAATCTTATGGCTGCGGGCGCACACATAATCCTCTTTACAACAGGCAGAGGAACACCGCTTGGTGCACCTGTTCCCACAATAAAGATTTCGACAAACAAAGCTCTTGCCGAGAAAAAGAAAAACTGGATTGATTTCGATGCAAGTCCGCTTCTTGAAGGAATTGACTTAACGGATGATTTGTATAATTTCGTTATAGAAATTGCTGAAGGCAAGAAAGCCAAGAACGAGCTTAACGGCTACGAAGAGATATCAATTTTTAAAGATGGTGTAACATTATAAATTGACGAATCAAAGGAAGAGTATACAATATACTCTTCCTTTTCAGCGTGTCGATAAACCTATCGGCACGCTGGCAGACTGGGAAAAAGGAAGGTAAATCTGTTCAATACAAGCTCGTCGGCGTACGATTGTACGGTAGAGATTGTATTGAACAGAAGCAAGCAAAATCCCCTGAAAACTGTGTTTTCAGGGACTTTCTTAACTTTTAATTTTTTTGATAAAAATTATATTGTTAACGGTTCGTCGAGGACGCCGAACCCTACAAATTTATAAAATTATAATTTTGTTTGTGGTTGACCGACTTTTTCG
>JAFVPB010000042.1 GCA_017505525.1 Clostridia bacterium | reverse complement strand
TTGAGTGAAACGAAAAACATATCGATTTTATAAAATAAAAATATCGAGCAAACGAAGTTTGCATATCGACTTTTTAGGATAAGTGCTTATGTTGACCGTCTAAAACCCTATATTTTACGGCATTTGTAAATAAATCCTATAAGAACACTCCGACCATATAAAGAAAAGATATTCCACGCAGTGGAGTGTCTTTTCTTTTTTGCTGAGGGACTTGAACCCTCACCGCGAGAGTTGGTAGCGAAAGCGAACCGTTGCGAGGGCGCTTGCAACCGAGCAGGTAAGCCGAGCGTGACTCGATGCGGAAAGGAAGAATAAAGATTGCGTGCTGAGTTTGCGCAAGCAAATCGAAGCATAGCCTTCCTTTATTCTGACGCTGTCCCGCCACTCCGACCATAAAAAGAAAAGATACTCCACACAGTGGAGTATCTTTTCTTCTTAGGAATTTGAACTTTTTCTTAATTTTCTGCAATACTGAGTGCAAAGCTTATCGGTACACTCCGAGCATTGGAGCGCCATATTACTGTTCTCCCAAAACCTTTCAGGATATGTGAATACACAAATTTCCCATACAAGCCATATGAGCAACGATAATATAACAAGAGACCATGAATAAAAGCTGTTAACAGATACTATCGGCAAAAACATCATCAAGTGATCCCAGTTAAATATTCTGCAGGTAGTGCAGCACTTGTTTTTCATAATAAGCCTGAACGGACACCATATAAGGACACATATTAAATCGCACACATAAAAAAATGTTGACACCAGTATCATTATACCTGTATCTATAATTCCCGTTAAGTGCAACATACTGATTGCCACTGTAAGTGAAATCCATATTATCATAACCTTGTAGGCAGACAGTGTTGTATCTTTAATATATTGCTTCAGATTTTTATTGTTTATTTTCTCTTTTATTGGTCTGAATAGCGACTCGAAAATTTTCTGCGAGCCTATGGAAATATGTGCTTTAACAGGAATAAGCTGCAAAATCATATCCCATATCCATATTATCCACAAGAGATGTAATGGGGAAAATTCACAAAAGAAATTCCATCCTTCGGCTATATTGAATTTTTCTTTGTCGGTTGTATATATCAAAACCGCAACGAAAAGCACAATAATTCTACCTATCAATCGCAAAAAATATATTCCTCTTGTTTTTGATATACGGTTGTTATCAGATTTCATTTGATTATATCCTTTGAAAATATTATTTTTCTGTATTATATCATAAAAGTAATTTTATTTCAATCAGTTTGAAAACCGAATCGCTATGGCGCCAAAGATTATATTTTCCCTTTAACTACGCATACTATACA
Organism: Clostridia bacterium; assembly: GCA_017505525.1. GTDB lineage: Bacteria > Bacillota > Clostridia > UMGS1883 > UMGS1883 > UMGS1883. Next base: position 2,383 of record JAFVPB010000042.1, on the reverse strand, counting down.
AGAGGTGATTTAGGATGGATGATAAGAAAAAACAAGACAGCAGAAAAACTGCAACGGATAACAAATGGATTTCCACAGGGATTTCGCGCCCCGCTGATGAAACGGAGCGTAAAGACGGTCCGGGCGGAGAGAAATAATATACGGCACGGATTTAAAAATCCGTGCCGTTAGACCGTCGATGATTTTTTAATTAAACACCATCTTTTTTCAGCATAAAAATTCTTCTACGCATTCTTTATTTTCTTTTTAAAGCTTATTTATATCTGCTTCTGTTATAAGATGGAAGAGTGCTCCCTCAAGCGCTTTTTCTGCTTCGTTGTTATTTTCTACTCGTAAAACAACATAGGCGTGTTTTTCTGTGCGAGCCATAAAAGCATAGAGATACTCTACGTTTATATTTGCTTTATCCAAAACATCAAGTGCGGCAGTAAGCTTTCCCGGTGCATCGCCTATTTTCACGCCAACAACATCAACTGTTTTAATGAGGTATCCGTTTTCTTTAAGCACGTTTTCTGCCGTTACAGTATCGCTTACGATAAGGCGAAGAATGCCAAATTCCTGTGTTTCTGCAATGGATAGTGCTCGGATGTTCACATTGTTTTTTGCAAGTATATCTGTTACTGAAACGATTGTGCCCTTTCTGTTCTCAACAAAAACTGTTAACTGTTTAATAGCCATTTTTACATTCCTCCTTGATTAGATTAACTTACGCTTATCTATAACGCGAACTGCTTTACCCTCACTTCTTGCTATGCTCTTCGGCGTAACAAGATGAACCGTGGGATTAATGCCAAGCATTGTTTTCATAGCATTTGCAAGTGCCTTTTCCATTTTAAGAACATCGCTTACTTTGTCTGTGAACTGTTCGGGAGACATTTCAACATTAACCTCAAATGTATCAGTATTATTTGCTCTGTCGACAACAATCTGATAGTTTGGCTGATAGCCTTCGTTAAGAAGAACTGTTTCTATCTGGCTGGGGAATACATTCACACCTCTGATAATAAGCATATCATCTGTTCTTCCCATGGGCTTTGCCATTTTGATAAGTGTTCTTCCGCACGAACATTTTTTTCTTGAAAGAACACAAATGTCTCTTGTTCTGTAGCGAAGAAGCGGAAATGCCTCTTTATCAAGAGCTGTGAAAACAAGCTCGCCTTTTTCTCCTTCGGGAAGAACCTCTCCCGTTTCGGGATCGATAATTTCTGCAAGGAAATGGTCTTCGTTTATGTGCATACCCGTCTGTTCTTCACATTCAAAAGCAACTCCGGGGCCGCTTGTTTCTGTAAGACCGTATATATCATAAGCCTTAATTCCAAGTGTTTCCTGAATATTCTGACGCATTTCTTCTGTCCAGGGTTCTGCGCCGAATATACCGGCTTTAAGCGGAATATCCTCGGGTTTATATCCTTGTTCTTTTAATGTTTCTCCTATATATGCCGCATAAGAGGGTGTGCAGCAAAGGATTGTTGCTCCAAGATCCTGCATAAACTGAATCTGACGCTCTGTGTTACCAGAAGACATCGGAAGCGTAAGGCATCCAACTCTGTGCGAACCTCCATTGAGTCCCGCACCGCCTGTGAAAAGTCCGTAGCCATATGCCACCTGACAAACATCTTCATTTGTTCCGCCTGCTGCCACAATAGCACGTGCACAGCAGTCTTCCCAAAGGTCGATATCGTGCTGTGTGTAGAATGCAACCACACGACGGCCCGTAGTTCCCGAGGTTGACTGAATACGCACACAGTCTTTTAAAGGCTTTGCAAGCAAGCCATAGGGATAGGCATCTCTTAAATCTGCTTTTGAAAGGAAGGGAAGCTTGTGTAAATCTTCTATTCCTTTGATATCCTCAGGCTTAACACCCTTTTCATTCATAAGGTTTCGGTAGTATTCCACGTTTTCATAAACGTGCTTAACCTGTTTTACCAATTTTTCCGACTGAAGCTTTTTCATGTCTTCAACAGGCATGGTTTCAATTTCTTTCTGATAATAGTTCTGGCTCATTTTCCTTCATCCTTTCCATTACTTTTAAATTTTTGAAGGTTTGCAAAGGAAATAAAAAAGTCCTCTGCAATCCATTAAGGATACAGAGGACGAAAATATCATTTCCGTGGTACCACCTCAGTTCGCCGCTATCTCGCGGTAGCGACCTTTTCAGGTACTTACATACCTTAGTTCTGTAACGGGAACACCCGTTGCCTCCTACTTAAGAAGAATCTTGTTCAGTGCACTGCTAACAGAAGGAATTCGAGAAGGACTTCCCCATTGCCTCGCACCAACCGGCAACTCTCTCTAGGGTGTTTCCAACCTACTGGTTTCTGCTCAATCGCATTTAATTATTTGAATTGTACCACTTTAGAGTAATAAAGTCAATAGTTTTTTT
>JAFVPB010000041.1 GCA_017505525.1 Clostridia bacterium | reverse complement strand
GCTTGAATCCGCCTTTAGGATGGCGCAAGGGATAGAATCCAAAGTGAAATTACTAATACAAAAAAAAATAACACCTACCGAAGTAAGTGTTACCTTTTTTGGTGCGCCATCAGGGACACAGATGCTTCGCATCTTGCCTGCTTGACGACCGCTCCGCATTGCTCGCGGTACCCGTCCGCGCACCAGCTTCGCTAAAAACGATTATCAATCGTTTTATTTACGCTCGCTGCCCCCTCGGGGTTCGAGTCCCCTCGGCGCATAAGCAAAACAAAAAAGCATACCAAAAGGTATACTTTTTTGTTTTGGTGCGCCATCAGGGACTCGAACCCTGGACACCCTGATTAAGAGTCAGGTGCTCTACCAACTGAGCTAATGGCACATTTATGGAGCTGCCCAGCAGATTCGAACTGCCGACCTCTTCCTTACCAAGGAAGTGCTCTGCCTGCTGAGCTAGGGCAGCGTATTGGCGACCCGGATGGGGCTCGAACCCACGACCTCCAGCGTGACAGGCTGGCGTTCTAACCAACTGAACTACCGGGCCAGATATAAGCCACGTCAGACGTCGACTATAAATCATCTGCTGACTTGATATATTATAATAGGTTTTATTCGATTTGTCAATATGTTTTTTCAAAATTTTTATTTATTTTTTACAGAGCAATAAAAAGCAACCTCGTATTAATTTATTGACTTATTTTGACCGATATGGTATTATTAGAAAAAACAAAAAGGACGTGATTTTTTTGAGAAACAAATCTAAAGCTTCATTCTGGCTTCCTTTCTATGTTGTGGTAACAATAATCGGTTTTGCCCTTATTCTTATCATTCCACAGTCAAGGGAAGTTTTTAAAGGTCTATCTTCCGGTCATCCTTACATAATGGGATTTATTAAATTTGCACTCCTTGCCACAGCCGGTGAGCTTATCGCTTCTTCAATCCGCGCAGGGAAAGCAAATGTGCCCGTTAAAATAGTGGCACGTTTTGTTATATGGGGATTAATCGGCGTATGGATTACATTTATGATGAAAGTTTTTTCTTCCGCTGCAGCTTCACTTATGGCACAGGGCATAATCCCCGGAAAAGACAATGCTTTTCTCCGTGCTTTCTACACAAGCGTGTTTATGAACACATCTTTCGGGCCAACATTTATGGCATTTCACAAATGCACCGACCAATGGCTTTTACTTAAGCACCAGAAAGAAGATTCTTCTCTTCCAAGCGTTATAAATAGTATTGACTGGACAGGCTTTGTTTCGTTTACAATATTTAAAACAGTTCCGATTTTCTGGATTCCTGCCCACACAGTTACATTTATGCTTCCAGGTCAATATCAGGTTATGATGGCAGCGGCACTTTCATTGGTGCTTGGATTAATCCTCAGCCTCAGCAGTAAAAAAGCAAAATAAAAATATAGCCGTTTAAAATGGGAGATGTTTAAAACATCTCCCATTTTTCATATAGCCTTTCCGTTCCCGTCAAAAAGCGGAAGTTTTTCAAGGAAAATAATATCGTCGCGTTCCGCGGCATCGCCCTCTGCTAAAACAGCAGCTTTTCCAACGATATTACCGCCAACCTCATTTACAAGCTTTTCAAGTGCAAGAAGTGATTCGCCTGTGCTGATAACATCATCCACTATAAGCACTCTTTTTCCACGCATAAGGTCTGCTTCTGCTTTTCCAAGACAAAGAGTTTGCTCCTTTTTTGTTGTGATTGATTGCACAGAAACAGTTGTTATATCACTCATATAAACCTTTGGACCCTTACGGGCAATAATGTAGTTATTAACTCCGCTCTGACGTGCCATTTCGTGAATAAGAGGAATGCTTTTAGCCTCTGCCGTAATCATAATATCATGTTCGGGCACAACCTTTAAAAGGTCGCGTGCAGAGTTAACTGTAAGCTCTACATCTCCAAAAAGTATAAACGCAGCTATCATCAGGTTTTCGTTAACCGCAAACATTGGAAGCTCACGATTAAGACCTGCAATATTCATATTATATCTTTTGTTCATTTCTTTTCCTCCTAATTATTTTTACAACCAGAAGTACAACTGCTGCCAATACTGCAATTATGCCTGCAGCTATAAGGATATTAAAAATCAAGGGCACTGATTTATCCGCACAGTTGAGGTTAACCCAACCTTGTTTTCCATTGATTTCAGCAAGTCCCCACTTGCGATCTCCCGTCTGGCAGATTCTTTCCACTGAAAATTCAGTGCCGACCTCTAAAAGCATTAGTTCTTCGCTTCCGCATATTTCCGAATAAATCGGAAGCGACCTCAATGTTGTTTCGTCATCTATTTTATAGTAAGAATATATTTTTTCGCCTTTTCCTTCAAGAGCTTCCTGGTAGGTATTTGCAAATTCGCGAGATTCTGTCCATCCGGCGGCGTAATCGTTCATTACATATAAAAATTCTCCGCTTTGTGCAACAACGGTAATTTTCGCACACTCGGGCATGGTGCAAATCCTGGTGCTTTCCAAATCAGGATAAGCATAAAGCTTAATACCTGCCGCTTTTTCTGTTGAAACAAACACCTCGTAAGCTTCACACATCTCGATATTATCTTTTTGTTGAGACGATGCCTCTCCCAGATGTTCAGTGGGGAACCATCCTCTTACTCCGTTTTTCGAAATAAGACTCCATCCACTTTCTGTTTCGGAAAGAATAAAAACAGTTTCCCCATTTTCAACCTTTCCCACGCTGTAAGTTCCTGATTCCTCATCTTGCGACGGGACGCTCATCAAAAGATTTTCGCCATCGCTAATAACGGTACGCTCCTCGTTAAGAGGTTTGCCTGTTTTTGATAAAGCATTTGAATATGAGTTTGATGTGTTTTTAAGATTTATCCATCCATTTAGTCCGTTGTACGACACATATCCAAAATTCCCGCTTTCTTCCCTTACTGTAAGTTTTACACAATCGGGAATTGTTGATAAGGTGCTGGAATCGTTACTGTTGCGACTCTTCAGTTCAATTCCGTTTCCGCCTGCAGAATTCACATAAACATAGAAAATGCCATACTCTTCTAAATTATCTTCTCCGTAAGAATCAAATTCTTTAGTATCTTCCATTCTCACCCATGCGTAATTCTTGTTCATTAATACAAGGCCCCAACCGTTCTCTGTTTCACGCTTAAGGCTTAGAACAGTGCCATTTGGAATATTTACTTTTACTGTGCTTCCAAGCTTTTCTTCCACAGAAGGGATATTGTAAAGCTTTGTTTTTCCGTCTTTAGCCTCTACACTTACATTTTTCACAGAATCTATTCCTGTGGTTTGCGCCGCATCATTATACTTTGGCGCTGTAAAACAAAGATTTATCCATCCACACTTATTCTCAAAAATCACCTTTCCCCAGGTATTTCTTTTCTCAATAACCTTAATTTTCGAGCAGGCAGGAATTTTTATTATCTCATATGATTTTTCGTCAGGTTGCATTCTAAGCGGTATTATCCCTGTCGGAGATGTTGTATAAAGTTTTTCTGCCGCAAATGTACACAGCGGCAACAGGAAAATCAACAGTACCGTTAATAGCGGCACAATATACTTTTTAATCATAATTTTATCTTCCTTCGAATTTAGTACTCTTTCAGACATTAAACAACAAAAATATTTTACATCATCCAGATTAATATGTCAATCAATCTAATTTAAAGGAGATGTAAAATTCTTTACATCTCCATTTTTTTATTCTTCCTCTTCTTCCTCGTCGTCCTCATAATAATATTCTTCTTCGTCTTCGATATACTCATCCTCGGCATCATCTTCGTCTTCGTCGCCATCTTCATCGTCATTTTTCTTGATAAGTATTGATAAAGCAATAAGAATACATACAATTATTATTACCACAAGACCTATAATAATAATTTTTCTTAAAACACTGCTTGTGCCTTTAGCCTTGGGAGCTTCCTCTTTTTCTTCCTGCACCTCTGTTGGCTCTGCCTCTGCTTCTTTTTCCTCTTTTTGTTCTTCTTTTTCTTCCTGTGCCTTATTTATATCTTTTATCTGCTTCTTGGCATCAGCAAGCTCACCCTTTTTTTCATTTAACAAACCTTCGAGTGTATCTATTTTCTCCTGATGGGCGCTTAGTGTTTCGTTGTAATCCATTTCAAGCTTCTGAATTTTTTCATTAGCTTCTTTTTCCTGCTTGTTTGAAGAAACTGATCTTCCACATGCAATACCTACAACAAAAAACACCAGGCACAATATAAGTGCCGCCGTCATAGTAATCTTTTTTCTTTTTTTCCTGAGAGGTGTTACGCTTCTGTAATTATTTGCTTCCATATTTTTCCCTCCGCTTATTTTATTCTTTATAGTGATAGTATAGCACAAAAAAATTCACGATACAAGAAAAAAAATGAAATTTCTTTAAAATCCTACATATTAATTTTTAAAATTTTTTTAAAAAAGCATTGACAAAATCCAATTAAAGTTGTATATTATATAGGTACTTGATTTAAGTTAATAATTTTGCCGAATTGTGTAAGGGTAGCACAGCAGACTCTGACTCTGTTTGTCTGGGTTCGAATCCTAGTTCGGCAACCAGAAAAAAACAGATTTCGGATGCGAAATCTGTTTTTTTAGCTAAATTCGCTAATGCGAGCTAAATTGAGCAAGCTCAGCTAAATTGCCTGCGGCAGCTAAATGTGCTACGCACGCTAATAGCGAATTTAATTTAGCTGTTTTGAAAAACAATTTAGCTATTGCGAAGCAATAATTTCGCTTTGCACAATAGTGCAAAATTTAGCTAAAACATAAATACCTCATTGGTTCTGCTTTTTAGTTAGTTTCACTCAATAAAATCTGCAACATTAATTACGATTTTCCCTTTCTTTTCAGAAAGCTCTTTAAATTTTGCAGCATTGCCAGAAGATTGCTTTACATATACTATAACATAATCAGATTTTTCTATCATCCATTGATTTCGTTTTACAATAGCATATTTGGGATGCACAGACTCAAGCCCTTCCGGATATAAAGTGTTTTTAGAATAATCTATGCTATAATTATCTTTGTTAACAGCAACGTTAAAACCTCTTCAATTTTGTCAAAAACATATCTATGACCAAAAAAACGTACAACTTTTCATTAACAATCTCCTTTATGGGAATTATATCCCCTTAATGTTTTAGATTATAACCCCCATAATATTAATTGTCAAGGGGGAATTATAATGATAGTTTTTGACAAGCTCTGGAAAACTATGGAGTTAAAAGGATTTTCTACTTATACTCTTAGAGAAAAGTGTGGAATAGACAGTAAAACTGTACGAAGACTTAAAGCGAATGAGAATATTGAAACAAAAACACTTGATAAATTATGTGATGCGTTAGATTGTAAACTTGAAGATATAGCGGAGTATAGAAAAAGCGACTTGTAAACACAAGTCGCTTTTCAGTTATACTTACCTTCAAATTGCACCAAGTAATATCTATCAAAAAAACACTCTCCCACAATCCCTGTTCTTTTTTTCATCGTACCATCGTATACTTTTACAAGGAGGCGGAAAATATGATTAATAAAGATGCTATAGCAAAATATCTTACAAATGCGTATACAAGGCTTAAAGACACAAAATATGCCACTTGCGATACTCAGGAAAGACTTGCTCTTTCAAAAATGGAAGTAGCTAATCTTCGCGCTGCACTTCTTGATTCCAAAGATGCAAAAACAGCCGACATATATGCTTCAAAATTAAAAATAGCGCAGGAAGAATACCGGCGCCTTTTAAAGATATCAAGACAGAAAAAAATTGTATAAAAATCAAAAAAGAGAAGTGATCATCAACTGCATTTCTTTACACGCAGCTAATGATCACTTCTCGACGCTCTTGATATCTAACATCTTTTGTTATCCTCTCTTTCCTAATCTGTCCCGCGCTTTTATTCGTTCATTTGCACCTTCTTTATTTTCTCTACGGAGAACCACTTTTGTGCTATTCACTTCTTTTCACAGGACGAATTTCCTTGTTTTATTACGAAGGTTCAATCTGATTTGAACTTTATATTTAATCTTGCATTCTTATATATTAAACGTAACACCGTCGTGTTTTTTTGTTTTTAGCCTTTCTTTTTGATTTCTTTTTTATGTTCAAATCACTTTTCATTTTTCCTTCATATAAAACTTAGATCATCTGTACATCGGACCGTACCTTCCTTTTTCAGATTTTGAGTTTTTTACTTGTACATTGGACTGTACCTTCCTTTCCTCACTTGTAGTGTAGCATATGTAAATACCCTTTTTCAATAGGCATTATATTAAAAGATAAAAATGAGTTTTTGTTTAAATGGGAGAAATTTTCTTCACGAAGCAATTTTTCCTTTACAAACACCATTATTTAATGATATAATGAATTTGTTGGGGTTCTTGCGAACCTCTATTTATATGCAACAAAAGGGTGTGGTAAAATATCATTTTACCACACCCTTTTAGCAGGCAAAGAGAAAATAGTTCAGAACGGACAAACTGAGCCAAAGATGTATAACGTCAAAACAAAGCAGACGATGCTTCGTTTTGCTTAAAAGCAAAACATTCGCACTATGCTTTATTTTTCCTTCTCCCCAAAAAGCATCCTCTGCTTTTCGGGGTCCCCGAAAGTCGCAAGACTTTATGGGGAAAAGGAGCAAACGAGCGGTAAGTTTAAGTTTTATTAAAACTTAAACCTCAGCGAGCCTTGCGACGTGCGAAGGCGAAGTTTGTTCGTAGCAAAAAGGCTTAAAAATAAAGAAAAATCGAAAAATGAGATTTTTCAACATTAATTTGAAAAACCTCATTTTTTGCTATTTACGTTTAATACATTCTTCGTCTTTTTGCGGTCTGGACATTTTATCGCGCTGATTTCAAAAGCTCTTCTAACTGTTCTTTTGTATAGTTATACACATTATCACAAAAATGACACGTAATTTCTGCCTTACCATCTTCTTCTATAAGCTTTTGAAGTTCTTTTTCTCCAATACTTATAAGTGCTTTATCGGTGCGCTCTCTCGAGCAGTCGCACTGATATACGGGAAGTTCATTATCAAAATATTCTATTTCGTAACCCTCTAAAAGCTGACTTACAATATCTTCAGGTTTTTTGCCGTTATCGAGCATTTCTGTTACAGAAGAAATAGCTGCAACTGCTTTTTCAACTTTATCTATGTCTTCTTCCATAGCACCTGGAAGAAGCTGAAGAACAAAGCCGCCTGCCGCACGAACAGAATAATCAACATCTACAAGCACGCCCAAAGCAACGGCGGTGGGAAGCTGTTCGCTGTTTGCATAGTAATATGTTAAATCCTCTGCAACCTCTCCGTTCACAAGAGGAACCTGCCCAACATATGGCTCTTTTAACCCTAAATCCCGAATAATGCTGAGCATTCCATTTTTGCCTATTGCTCCACCAACATCAAGCTTTCCTTTTTCATTTAAAGGAAGTTCAATCAAAGGATTGCTAACATATCCCTTTACCTGTGCCCTTCCGTTAGATACTGCCACAACTCTGCCTATAGGTCCTCCGCCGTTAAGTTGAAGTGTTACGGCATCGTCGCTTGATTTAAGCATTCCTCCCATTATTGTTACTGCCGTAAGTGCTCTGCCAAGTGCTGCCGATGCTGTTGCTGAGAGGTTATGAATTTTCTGTGCTTTATTGCACAATTCTGTTGTATCAACTGCAACCACACGGATTGCCCCATCGGAAGTGATTGCTTTAACCATATAATCAGCCATAGTTTTCTTCCTTTCCCACTGACTGCTAAAGTTCTATTGTTATTTTATAAAAAAATGGGTGTGGCTCGCCACACCCATTTACTAAGTAAACTAAATTACTTAAGTTCAACCTTTGCGCCAACTTCTTCAAGCTGAGCCTTGATCTTTTCAGCGTCGTCCTTAGATACGCCTTCCTTAAGAGTTGTAGGAGCACCATCAACTGCTTCCTTAGCTTCCTTAAGGCCAAGACCTGTGATTTCACGAACAACCTTAATAACCTTAATCTTTTCAGCGCCTGCATCTGCAAGAACAACATCAAAGTCTGATTTTTCTTCAGCTGCACCGCCAGCTTCTCCACCTGCTGCTACTACTGCAACGGGAGCTGCTGCGCTTACACCAAATTCTTCCTCCATAGCCTTTACAAGTTCAGCTACTTCAAGGAGCTTTAATTCTTTAATTTCTGCAATTATTGTTTCGATTTTACTCATTATTACTTACCTCCTAAATAATATGTTTTATTCTTCTGTGGAAGCGGGTGCTTCCTCTGCGGGAGCTTCAACTGCTGCTTCTTCTGCTGCAGGAGCTTCCTCTGCAGGAGCTTCCTGGGCGGGAGCCTCTGCTTCTGCCTTTTCTATCTTGATGTCTGCTGGTTCAACTCCGTTATCAACCAATGCCTGCAATGTGCGAGCAAGATTTGAAACAGGAGCATTCAAGCTACCGAGCAATTTAGCAAGAAGAGTTTCACGATTGGGTGTAGAAGCGAGTGCTTTAACTTCGTCGAGCGAAATTACCTTACCATCGAGGAAACCTGCCTTAATTTCTAACTGCTCGTTCTTCTTTGCAAATTCTGCAAGAACCTTTGCCGGTGCAACTTCATCTGTCATGCTGATAGCAAGAGATGTAGGACCGTTGAGAACAGAATCTAATTCGTCGAAACCAACTTCTTTAGCTGCGAAACGAGTAAGTGTGTTCTTTACAACCTTGTACTCTACGCCTGCTTCACGAAGCTTGTTACGAAGTTCTGTATCCTGTTCAACAGAAAGACCGCAATAGTCAACCAAAACGCCTGATACTGCGCTCTTAAGCTGCTCTGCAAGAGATGAAACGATTTGTTTCTTTTCTTCGAGAATCTTCTGACTTGGCATATTTTCACCTCACAAATAATAATAAAAGGGATTCTTTGCCCATAGACACAAAGAATCCCGTAAATGTTTTAGGAAAATTCCTCGGTAGGACTTATATGTGCCTACTGTCTATGGAAAATAATCTAACGTAATTATATTACATCAGAATTATTAGTTTGTCAAGAAAAAATTAACCTATTTTTGAGGGGTTAATTTTTATTCCGGGACCCATAGTGCTTGCGATTGCAACACTCTTGATGTACTGTCCCTTAGCTGTTGCAGGCTTAGCCTTAAGAATAGCGTTCATAAGAACATCGAAGTTCTCCTGAAGCTTCTGAGCGCCGAATGAAGCCTTACCGATGGGGCAGTGAATGATATTTGTCTTATCAAGACGGTATTCAATCTTACCTGCTTTAACATCGTTAACTGCTTTAGCAACATCCATATTAACTGTACCTGCTTTGGGGTTAGGCATTAAGCCCTTAGGTCCAAGAACTCTGGCGATTCTACCTACAAGACCCATCATATCGGGTGTTGCAATTACAACGTCGAAATCAAGCCAGTTTTCTTTCTGGATCTTTTCAATATATTCTTCTGCGCCTACATATTCAGCGCCTGCAGCCTGAGCCTCGTTTGCTTTTTCTCCCTTAGCAAAAACAAGAACGCGAACCTTCTTGCCTGTACCATTGGGAAGAACAACAGCACCTCTTACTTGCTGGTCAGCGTGACGTGAGTCAACACCGAGCTTTACGTGAAATTCGATTGTTTCATCGAACTTAGCACTTGCAGTCTTTACAACAAGGTCAAGAGCTTCAGCAGGATCATACTGCTTGCCGGCTTCAATAAGCTTTGCACCGGCTTCATATTTCTTACCGTGTTTCATACTGTTACCTCCTTGTGGTTTACGGGATTTACCCTCCCACATTCTTTAATTATTCCTCTACTGTTACGCCCATACTTCTTGCTGTACCAGCAATCATGCTCATAGCAGCTTCAATGCTTGCCGCATTAAGGTCAGGCATTTTTGTTTCAGCGATCTGCTGAAGATCAGCTTTCTTAAGCTGAGCTACCTTTGTTTTGTTGGGAACTCCGCTTCCGCTTTCAATTTTGCAGGCCTTCTTGATAAGAACTGCTGCCGGTGGAGTTTTTGTGATGAAGCTGAATGATCTGTCAGCATAAACAGTGATTACAACAGGGATAATTAAGCCTGCATCCTTCGCTGTTCTTTCGTTAAACTCCTTAGTGAACTGCACAATGTTAACACCGTGCTGACCAAGAGCCGGACCTACTGGTGGAGCTGGTGTAGCCTTACCTGCAGGAATTTGCAATTTGATATAACCTGTAATTTTCTGTGCCATAGTTGCACCTCCTTAGAAAAAATGTGGTGTTAGCGGAAATTAATCCTCCCACCCGTATAACAAGCCAAACGGCCTATTAACCAAACTTAATTATTCAAGCGGTTCTACCTGATGGAAATCAAATTCCACCTGCATTTCTCTTCCGCCGAACATTGTTACCATAACGCTGAGCTTGCGTTTTTCATTGTTGATTTCGAGCACTTCGCCCATAAATCCTTCCATACTTCCATCAGTGATGCGAACTGTATCGCCTACGCTGATATCAATTTCCACGACTGCCTCTTCAACGCCAAGGCGCTCTACCTCAGCATCTGACAGCGGCACAGGTTTACTTCCCGGGCCAACAAAACCGGTACATCCTCTTGTGTTACGAACAACATACCAACTTTCGTCCGTCATCTGCATTTTTATAAATACGTATCCGGGATATATTTTGCGGGAAACAACTTTCTGTTCGCCCTTATCATTTTCTTCCACAGTCTCTTCCATTGGAATGCAGACTTCACCTATAAGGTCGCCGAGTCCGCGATTTTCAACGGTTTTTTCAATGCTGTCTTTTACTTTATTTTCATAACCCGAATAGGTATGAGCAACATACCATTTAAATTCAGCACTCATAATACCTTGGGCACAGCGCCCTTCCTCCTTATTTCGAAATTATTTACCAAGAACAAGCTTGCTGAGTGAAATAAAGAGTGTATCAAGGCCGAATATAACAAGTCCGATAACAACTAAAGCAACAATAACGATAGCAGTATTATTAATAAGCTGCTTCTTTGAAGGCCAGATAACCTTTTTGAATTCAGACTTTGTTGCCCTTGCAGACTTAGCTATACGAGCAAATATGCCTTCTTTTTTAACTGTTTCTCCCATATCATTCACCCTCTATTATTTAGATTCTTTATGCAATGTATGCTTACGGCAGAAAGGACAATACTTATTCATTTCAAGTCTGTCGGGGGTATTCTTCTTATTCTTCATAGTATTGTAATTGCGCTGCTTGCATTCTGTGCATGCTAATGTAATTTTAACTCTCATGGTTACGCCTCCTGAGTAATATTCTCTCGATTTTATTGCACGTAAAAAAAGCCTTCAAAGCGAGGTAAGGATATTCTACCATAACAAATTATAATTGTCAACTATTTTTTTCAAATTTTAAACGGGGATGTAAAAAAAGTCCAGAACGCAAAAAGGCGATAATAATACGAAATCAAATAGTTTAAAATTCATAGAGAATTCTAATTTGGTTGAAAAATCTCATTTTATTCGATTTTTCTGTATTTTTAAATCTTTTTGCTACGAACAAACTTCGCCTCTCGCTGTATACACATACAGCTTCGGGTAACCCAAGCTTCGCTTGGCTCAGTTTGTCCGTTCTGAAGCATTTTTCCCTATCCCCAACAAACACGGGGATGTAAAAAACTCATTTTCTACATCCCCGTACCTTTTCTTGAATTACAACAGATGTGCCATAAGTTCCTTTGATGAAAGAACACTAAGGTCGGCAGGTTTTACATCGAATACAGTTTTGCAGCCTACCTCTCCGCGCTGGTGCATTCTGTGTATTGCACGGGCAAAGCTCACTATAACGCTTGCTGTAAACTCGGGGTTTGAATCAAGCTTAAGGCTGAATTCAACAACGTGATTGTGCGAGCCTTCAAATCCTGTTTTTCCTGTGCGGATAACGCTGCCACCGTGAGGAATTTCGCTGTGATACTTTTTTAATTCTTCTTCCGTGATAAATGTTACTGTTGTATCGTAAGGCTCAAAATAATTGGGCATCGTTTTGATTTCGTTTTCAATTCTTTCTAAATCTGCACCCTCTTCTGCCACAACGTAGCATTCACGAAGATGCTTTTCGCACGTTGTAAGAGTTGGGTTTTCTCCGTTTCTTACTTTTTCCAGAGCTTCAGGCACGGGAACTGTGTACTGGCGTGCATCAAGAACTCCATCGATTCTTCTTATTGCATCGCTGTGGCCCTGGCTTACGCCTCTTCCCCAGAAAGTGTAATCGTTTCCGTCGGGAAGTATTGCACTGCCATAAAGGCGGTTGATTGAAAACATTCCAGGATCCCAACCGGCCGAAATAAGGGCAATATTTCCGTTTGCCTTAGCCTCTTTATCCACTCTTTCAAAGTGATTTACTATTTCTGCGTGAGTATCGAAGCTATCTATAACGTTGAAGTTCTTGCTTAACTCGGGCGTCATCTCGGGAAGGTCGGTTGCGCTTCCGCCGCAGATAATTAAAACATCAATTTCTTCCTTATATTTTAATATATCATCTGAGCTATACACTTTAAGTCCCTCGGTATTTGTTGTAACTGTTTCGGGATTTCTGCGTGTAAACACACCGAAAAGCTCCATATCACTGTTTTGTCTTACCGCTGCCTCAATTCCGCGCCCAAGATTTCCATATCCGTAAATTGCTATTTTCATACTTCTTCCTCTTTTCTATTTGCAAAATGATTTAACTGCATTTCTGTATACTGCATCGGCTATCTGCATATATCCGCCTATTGTTGGGTGCAAGCCGTTTGTTCCTATTATTTCTTTTTTCGCACTTCGTGTATTCACGGGTTTTTCGGCACTTGGATAATTATTATCAGTATCGAACTGCGCCGATACATTTATAAACTCAACGAATGCACAATATTCTTTTTGAAGAGCGAGCTTTTCATACGCCATATTTGTTTCCATAACATAGTGAGCCAAGCCATAATCATCGCAGTACGGCAACTCTGCACCATAGCTTGCCCCCGCACCTCCGTTCTTCGACGGAACTGGCATCATCATAATCTTGATTTGCGCTTCGGGGTAGTCGGCGTGAATAAAATCAATAAGTTTCTTTGCCTTTTCCTTAAGCTCTATGCAAAAATCTTCATAAGGCTTTGTGTTTCCTATAAGCCCATTTGCCCCTAAAAGAACATACACTCCGTCTATCCCTTTAAAGTTATTCTTTTTACAGTATGCCTTAAAGCTGACCTTTTTACTTTCCTCATCGTAAAACGGATTAGGGTCCTCATTATAAGTGTTTATAATTTCAATTGTTTCTTTATTAATTGCATTTTTAAAATGCGTAAGCCTTCCGCTTTCAGGACGAGGAGCACTGTGCCCTTTGAATCTGTTGAACTTTAATCTTCCTATATCTATTGTTTCTATCTGCCACAGATTTCCGTTGTCATCCTCCCATAAAGAATGCTGGTCTTCCACAGTTTTATTTGTTTTACAGGTTACCCACACAGATGGATTGGTTGTACTCTCTTCTCTTGTAAAGTCTTCCCATTTCCATCCGCCGTAGCCCTCAAAGCCAACATTGTCTTTTTTGCAGGTTCCAATAAAATTAAAGTTTTTAAAGCCATCGCCCTCGGGCACACCATCATTTGAGGTTAATCTGCGGTTAACCTCGCTTACCCAGTGCCCGCCTGCAGTAAGCGAATCGCCTATGCACAAAATATTCGTTTCTTTTTTGGGGCTTTTTCCTTTTACAACATTAAGCAGTGTTTCGCCTTTTCCAAGAAGGTTCTTCCCTGCATCAAAAACCGAAATTGTAAGAAGGTGCTCGCCCTCTTCCTCAGGCGTGTATTCAAAATATCGGGGGTAATTTCTTCCTTTTTCGCAAACTGCAAGAATATCGTATATATACGGATTCGGAGCTTCAACCACTCCCACGAAAAAAAGCTGAAATGTGTCGCCCACAACAAGGTCGAATTTTTTTGGCAGTACCACTCTTATATTATCTTCCACTGCGCTCTCCCCCTTTAATATATGTAATTATACTCGCTGAGTGGGGCTTTGTCAATAAAACGGATGCGGGATTATTGACTTTTATTTTCATTTATACTATAATTTTGGCGAAGGGAGGTGCTTTTATGAGCTACAATCTTAAACCGTTTGATATAGCAATAAGTGTAAGCAAAATCGCAAACATAAACTATTTTGAATTCACTGAAAGCTACTACACCATTGGCGACTCACACACTTTCTGTGAAATGCTTTATGTGGACAAAGGAAAAATCAATGTGAATGCAGAGAATTTTTCGGGAACCATTTCCGAGGGACAGGTTATAGTTCATCGCCCCGACGAGGTGCATTCTCTTGAATGCGAAGAAGATACCGCCCCTAACGTTATTATAATAGGTTTTGAGTGTGAAAGTGAATTTTTAGAACCTTTTTCAAGGGAAGCAATAAATTTAACAAGCGCGCAGAAAAAGCTTCTTGCCGAAATCATGCAGGAGGGGATGAGCGTTTATCCTCCACCATATGACCAGCCAAATATTATGAGCGCAAAAAACACCATATATCCTTTTGGTGCCGACCAGCTTGTAAAAATAAGGCTTGAGGCATTCTTTATTTCTCTTATACGTTCTAGTCAGACTCCCGAAACCAACGGTCCATCTGCCGATATTTCAACCGACGGAAAAATTGCCGATATCTATCGTTACATATCTGAGCACTATAAAGAAAAAATCTCTCTTGATAACATTTGCTTTTTATTCGGCACAAATAAAACCTCTCTTTGTCAGAGCTTTAAAGAAGCCTACGGAACAACTGTTCTTTCCTATATAAACAAGCTGAGAGTGAAAGAAGCAAAAGTTATGCTTCGTGAAAGCGTTTATTCCGTAACGGAAATATCAGAAAATTTAGGTTTCAACTCAATCCATTATTTTTGCCGTCTGTTTAAAAAAGAAACAGGGCAATCGCCTATGGAGTATATGAAATCGATTAAAGCAAAGCTTAATTTATAAACAAAGGCAAAAAAAGGTGTGAAGAACCAAGTTCTTCACACCTTTTTTATTCTAAAACTCTCATCAGGTCAGAGCGAACCCAACCTATTCCTTTGTTAGGAGTACTCACCTTGCACCAGATGTACCCTTCGGAATCTGTTGATTCTTCACCAAGACAAACGAACCGAGATGTGTAGTCGTTTCTGTCGATAAGCATAATATATTTATTGCTGATCTGGGGAGTAGGTCTTACATATACCCCCGAGGCATTGTGTTTAACCAGAATTGTACCCTTTTTAAACACTACCTGCGAATCACATATAATACTAACATTTTCTGTGGCCATATTTCCTTTTGTATCTGTAATGGTTACAACAAATGTGTTGCTTCCGTCTTTCAGATCCACCGATTTAGACCAGTACTGATTATCACTGTTTGCTGTAATGTTGCTTACAAACTCACCGTTAATGCTTATTGTTGCATTGGAGCCTTTTGTAGATGCTCTGCCGCTGATAACCACCGAACCTGCCTGCGTCCTTTCCGGATACGCATCAATATTAACTGCAAGCTTTCCGCCAAACATTGATGTTAAAACAAGAGACAAGCATACAATAAAGACAAGCAAAATTGCGCTTATTGATATTATAATCGGCAATAAAATCGAACCTTTTGAAGATGAACTCTCTATAACATCACGCGCCTGATAATCCTCAGAATTGTCAGTTTGCTGATAGTTCCCTTTAGGTGGCACTTCCACACGAGTTCCGCACACCATACAAAAAGCTGCATTTTCTGCCAGCGGTTTTCCGCATTTGCTGCAAATCACATTAATCTCTCCTTTCAGTTAATCAACGAAAGTATTTGTTTGCACAAGATCGCTTCTTACATATCCGTGTTTACCCTTGGGAGAAACCACCTCATACCACGTATACCCCTGATAATCCACTTCATAATGCCCTGTAAACACCATTTCTGAAGTATAGTCGCTTCCGTGTATGTAATCAACTATAGCGTAATCAGTTCCTGCATATTCTCTTATATTCAGGCCGTTCGCTTTTTTCTTTACAAGAGTACATCCCGGCGAAATAGGAGCTCTGTTTTTCTTTGTATTCAGTTCCTGGCAATACACCGTCTTCTTCTGAACGGTAACAAGATTATTTGAATCTTTTGCTTCAATATTGAATTCTCTTGTTTCTCCTGCAGTAAGAACATAATTCTTACTCCACTGCACCTGCATTCCCTTGCCTGTTGAAGTTGCTACAACTTCTCCGTTTATTGTAAGATTGCAGTACGGAGCATCACTGATCATAACACCTTCTATGATTACATTGGGATTATCAGAAGTTACCTGCTGAGGGCAGGATGTTATATTCACTACGGGGGGATTTACATTTTGCCCAGTTTGGTTTGTTCCTCTTGTTATCAGGAAATAAGATGCAAATATCATCAGTGCTATTATCAAAACACTGAGAATTGAAATAACTATGATTAATTCAGTTTTCTTTCCTTTACTCATTTTCAACACTCCCTTTACTGCAGATATTTAGCATGGTATTCTTCAAAACTTTTTATATTTTTCTCTTTCATTTCAGTGCTGACCTTAGTCCCTACATATCTGAGGTGCCACGGTTCAGATTCGTATCCCGTTATATCCTCGGTTTCGACAAGATATCTTATGATAAATCCATATTTATAACAGTTATCTCTTACCCACGGATACTCAGGAGTATTCTCGAAATTCCGGAGTCCATCCTGCGATCCAAAGATGTCCATTGCCATACCTGTATGGTGCTCGCTATACCCGGGGCGAGCACTGTAGCGGTCAACATTTTCCCTTGAGTCATTTGAAAGATAGCGATTATACAATCCTCTTTGATATTCTACCGACCTGTATCCCGAAACAACACGGATATTAAGTCCTTGCTTCAGTGCATCTTCACGCATTTTTTTGTAGGCATTACCTGTTTCTTCACGCAGAAGCTGTCCGTCAAAAGATTTAAGGTCGGGCGGATGGTAGCCATCGGGCACTTTATAATATTTATTAACTATAATATACGGGTCATCATACCCTGAAACGGGAATGTCGTATTCGTATTTGGGCTTATCGAGGTTTGCATTTACGCGCCATATAATTTCTTCATCACTAAAGTGAGGATTCTGCTTTTTATAAGAAGCATACCTTTCTTCTTTAGTTTCGTCTTTATATTCTATACTGTCATCAACAATAATCTTCTGTTCCTCTTTTTTCTCAATCGGTTCTTCCACAACATCCTCACTGTTTTGCTGTGTATATTCAACCTGAGTTGCAACAGGAGTTTTTCTGCTTGATGCATCTTTTATTATTGTATCAAAAAGCAAAACACAAAGAACTATCGTTGCTGTTGCAGCAAAAAAGAGAAGCATTGATATAAGCACTTTTCTTATAAGCTTTTTTCGCTTCTTTTTGCGGGCAATTTCCCTTTTTCTTTCAAGAATTCTCCGTCTGCGAAGTTCTTCCATTCGCTGACTTTTAAGTTCTCTCTCTTGTAACTGATTCATTAGTACACCACTTTTCTTGTCGCATTATGTTTTATTATATCATTATTTTTCATAAATTTCAATACATTGTAAATAATTGAAAAAAAGAATTAAAAAGCAGAACATATACACTGTATTTAATTGACAACCTTGGCAAATTATTATATAATAATCTAAAATTAGATTTAATCTAAACTATCATTAATTTTTCAAGGGGGCTATATTATGCAACTAATTAATATGTTTCACGATCAGATTGAAGATGCTGTAGAAAGAAAGGTGCCTTTTATTATTCCGATAGGTACTATTGAATACCATGCACATCACGCATCCTGCGGAACAGATACCATGGTAGTAAACGGATGTCTTCGTGAGCTCGAGAAAGAAAAGGAAGTAGTAATTTGTCCGCCAATCTGGTACGGTGTTGCTTCTTATGCCGTATGTGCTCCAAAGCCTAACCACATACATGTTGACGAAGATACATACGCACAGTATTTATATTGCATTCTTAAATCAATGATTGCAGGCGGTATTAAGAACATTTATCTTGTTCCTCATCATCAGACAGAGGGTGCAGGTCTTATGCCTATGACAATTGCGTGCCATAAGGCAGCAAAGAAAGTTACAATGGAATATATGGAAGAAACTCTCGGCAAGGGCTGGTGGGGCAGCGATTCTTATGCTTCTTACTACGAAAACCTTGGCGGCGGAGAAGATCCATTCTCATACATTAAGGTTATTCCTCTTATCGGTGCTGATGCACAGATTAAATGCGGTGGTTTCGACCATGCAGGAAAATGGGAAACAAGCTTAATGATGGGTACTTATCCCGAAAACGTTGATTTAAGCCGTTGCTCTCAGAATACAGAATGGTTTGCAGAAAGCGCAAAAGAAGCTTCTGTTGAAACAGGAAAGCATATGGTTGAATGTACTCTTGAGTGGCTTCGCGAAGCAATAAACTAAGGGGATGTTTAAATTTCCCAGAACGCAAAAAGGCAAGAGTTATAAAAATTATATAAAGTGCAAATAATGTTCTTTCATTGTTTGGGTTGAAAAATCTCATTTTATGAGATTTTTCTTTTTTTATTAGCCTTTTTGCTACGGACAAACTTCGCCTTCGAAGTATATCAATACATCTTTGGCTCAGTTTGTCCGTTCTGAAAAATTTCTCCTATCCCCTACAAACAACAAAAAAGGCAGACACTTTTTGTGTCTGCCTTTTTGTAATTTTTATTAGAAACCAAGTTCAATAATACCCTTGTTGAGGTAATCTGTCATCTTGTGGCAACCATCCTTAGTGATAGCAGCACCGATTTCCCATCTGCAGCCGAAGCCGTCGCCCATAATAAAGTTATCAACCTGGAATGTCATATTCTCTTCAAGAGGATATTCTGAAGATGTTTCCATCCAAGGAGCTTCAACTTCGATCATACCTGTACCGTGGCAGGGACCGTAAACGAAGTTCTTTTCATAGCCGTTGTCTACAAACATTTTGTAGTAATCCTTAGCTATATCACATGCCATTACGCCTGCTTTAAGCTGGCTAACTGTCCAGTCGTGAGCCTGCTTACAGAATTCAACAACCTTTCTTCTTTCGCCTTCAAGCTTACCCATAGCAATAGGAAGACCGATTGCAGGTGAGTAACCATCAATCTTAGCTGAAAGGTTAAGCTGAACGATATCGTCCTTGCCGATTGTTCTGTAACCGCTGCGGCTGATAGCGTGGCTTGTTGATTTTTCGCTGAATACATACATTGGAAGACCTTCGTATTCTGCGCCTTCTTCGTATATAACCTTCTGAGCTATACCAACCATCTGAAGCTCTGTTACGCCGGGCTTAAGATTGCGGATAACTTCGTCTGTTGCAATATCAACAATTCTGAAACCTTCCTGAATACAAGCGAGCTCGTTGATACTCTTGATCTTACGAAGAGTAACCATGATATCGTTGCACATTGAAATTTCAGCCTTAGGATAGCTGTTTTTAAGACCTTCCATGATGGGAAGTGTGCATTCAACGTAGCTGCCAAGACCAATCTTGATGTTCTCGCCTGTTACGCCGATTGCCTTAAATACATCGTTGAATGTGCTTGCCTGAAGTTCAGGATAAGCAGGGTCTGCTGATTCTCTGAACTCACGAAGGCAGAAAATCTTTTCGATTCTTGAGCCTGAAATGTCCTTTGCAAAAATGATACATTCAGGACCAACCATAAGAGCTGCCTGTCCATTAGCTGCGATAGCAACACCTGCACGCTCGAAAAGAGGCCAGAAGCCACTGAAATATCTTGCGTTAGCATAGTCAGACTCTGTTGAGCAAACTACCATTACGTCAAGTCCCTTGTCTGCAACAAGCTTAGCTGCTTTTGCAATTCTCTCCTTATATTCGCTATCCGGAATACAAATTCTACCCATAATAAATAACCTCCTGTTATAATTCAGTTTTGCAGTTATACTGCTATTAACTTTATTATAACAAGAAGGTTATAAATTGTATTTACACAATATTTATTATTTTTTGCACAATATTAAATTTTCGCAAGTTTGTACATTCTTACAAATATTTCTTTATTATATCGTGCATTACATCTAATTTAGATTCGATATCATACACAAGCTTGAGCTGCGTTCTTGCGCGGTCTAAATTGTGGTTTTCGCGGTGTATTTTGAAGTATGTATCTCCGTTAATGTGGTCGGCAAGGAATCTTATACCGCACTCATACGTCATTAAAAGAGCGCTTAATGGTAAAAGTTCTATTTCCTTTTCGGTTAAGCAATCAGCTGTTTCTTCAAGGAAGCCCTTTGCAAACTGTTCAAACTTTTCAAGATCGAAATAGATTTTATCAAGGTCTTTTTCATCTTCCGTTCCGCTTGAAGCGCCAAAACGAAGAGCATCACCAAAATCGTAAAGAAGCGAACCCGGCATTACAGTATCAAGGTCGATAACGCAGATTCCCTCTCCCGTTTTGTCGTCAAAAAGAACGTTGTTAAGCTTTGTATCATTGTGGGTAACCCTCAGCGGAACTTCGCCTTTTTTCATAGCTTCCATAATTTCTGCAGCATATTTGCTATAAGAAAGAGCAAAATCAATTTCAGCCTTTACGCTTTCTTTTCTGCCTGAAGCATTTTTCTCGATAGCCTCTTTAAGCTGATTTACTCTTTCTGGAGTATCATGGAACTTAACTATAGTTTCATAAAGTTTATCGGCAGGAAAGTCGTTAAGCATTTTCTGGAATTTACCAAAAGCATGACCTGTGTTATACATCTGAATCGGGTCGTCAACTATTTCATAGCTTATAGTATCTTCCACAAACTTATACATTCTGAAATAATTCTCTTCATCCAGCTTGTAGTAGTTTTCTCCGTCTTTTGTTTTTATAACATTAAGCGTTTCACGGTTAACATCTCCGCCTGTTGCCTTAATCTTCTTTGCCACGTGAGCCGTTACATTTGCAATGTTTTCCATAACCTCCCAGGGTTTTTTAAAAACATTGGAATTAATTCTCTGAAGAATAAATCTGGGATCTGTTTCGCACATATATGTATCGTTAATATGTCCGTTTCCGTAAACTTCAATATTGGTATCAACATCAAACTGAGCAAGAATATCTTTAAGATTATATTCCATCATAAAAACCTCCGCTAATCTTTTTCTGCATAGCTTTAACTACGTCCTCAAGGTCTTCTCTGTAAGTTACTCCGTACCATTTTTCATCGGTTTCGAGCACCTTTACCTTAGTGCCTTTGCTTTTTATCATATTATCAACCACGAATGGAATATAAAATTCATCCTTAAGCGGATTATTAAGGTTTGTTAAAAACTCTTTGAAATCGTTTTCAATATCATCGAAAATATTAGGCATAAATCCCCAGAAGTTCATAGAAACGGTTGTATCCAGCGGAACACCGCTGTTTTTATCAAGTGAGGTATGCTCTGTAATGCTTTTAAGAATTCCGTTTTCTATTTCGCAAATACCACGTGCAACTGTTCCATTTTCCGTAATTGTGTTACCAAGGCGGTATCCGACCATACAGGTTTCATCAAAATTAACAAGATTTTCGTGAATAAGCTTATATGCACTCTGACCGTAATAATCGTCGGCATTAATAAGAGTAAACGGAGTGTTCACAACATCTTTCACACAGTAGGTTGCATGGCCTGTTCCCCACGGCTTTGTTCTTCCCTCGGGAAGAGAAAATCCCTTGGGGAGATTGTTTCCGTCCTGAAAAACGTAGTCCACATCAACCATATTTTCAATACGCTTTTTTGTTATATCGCGAAAATCTTTTTCTATATCTTTTCTTATTATAAATATAACCTTATCAAACCCTGCCTTAACAGCATCATAAACTGAAAAATCGAGTATTACTTCTCCGTTTGGTCCAACTGGCTCAATCTGCTTTAAACCTCCGAAGCGGCTCCCCATCCCTGCCGCCATAACAACAAGGGTTGTTTTTTTAAGCATTATGTTTCCTCCCTTTCTCCATATCAGAGTTCTGTATATATTAAAGAAACTTTTTCAGACATTCTCATACAGAATAATAATACTCCTCTTTCTCTTTTTTGTCAATAGCTTAATTTCTTATATAAAAAAGATGTTTAAAAACAAAAAGTTTTTAAACATCCCATTCATTACAGTTTTTTTAACTCATCTTCTACCATTTCACGATTTACAGTAATTACGTTTGTAAAGCGGCATGTGAGTGCTTTTTCAAACATTTCCTTTGCTTTTTCGGTATTGCCAAGCTCTTTTAATACCTTTCCGTAATTATAATATGGCATAGGCGTTACAAATTCTTTTATCAAAAGCTTTTCATACACCGCTTTTGCTTTGTCGTACTCGCCCGTATTATAATAAAATTCGCCAAGATTGTCGGCAATGGTTTTATCATCTTCGTTATACTCGTAAGCTTCAACCATAAATTCGCGGATTTCTTCAAAATCTTTAGTTTCTTTTGCCTTTTCAAGAAGAAGCACACCATATGTACCATATGTGCCTGAGCTTGTAGCCTTTTTGTGTACTTCGCGCATTAAATCTATGGCACCCGCAAGGTCGCCCTCACGCCACAAAACCACTGCCATATTATGCTTTCCGCTAATTCTGTCGGCATCGTTTGAATACCTTGAATTAATAACCTCCGTTAAAAGATGCTTTGCCTTTTCAAGCCTTCCCTCACGAAGGCAGAAAGAAGAGTAATATATTTTGCTGTTTGAGGTCATCATTTCTGTTTTATATGCTTTTTCAAAAAGCTTAGCGCTTTTTTCCTTTTCTCCGCGAATAAAATAAGCCTGTGTAGCAATCCGCGTCATAATAGTTGCGCGATTGTTCCATATTAAAAACAGCAACACCAAAACAATAAATGCCGCTCCTGCTAAAATCCCGAAATATTTATTTAAAACAAAAAATCCGAGAAACAGAAATATAAATTTCCAAAACTTGCCCATACGTTTTATCCTCCGTCGATTACCAAACCAAATAAAATGTAGCAAAATGATTTTTTCATTTTGCTACATCTGTATTTTTAATTACTCTTCACAGCATCCGCAATTTTCGCAGCCATCTTCAAACTCAAGCTCGATTTCTTCGCCGCAAGCGGGACAGTTGATTTTATCTGAATCAAGAAGATCTGCATCGAAGCAAATCATATCGCCACAATTGGGGCATTCAACTTCGTATTCTTCTTCATCATCATCGTAAAAATCTTCGTCTTCGTCGCCGTAAACAAAACTTTCAAGTTCGTCAAGGTCTTCATCAACCTCGTCAAGCTGAAGCTGCATTTCATCCTGAATATCACCAAGCTCGTAAAGTTCATCTGCTGTGTCGGAAAGAGCTTCAACAATTGCTAAAAGAAGCTTTCCTTCTTTTGTTGTTTCGTCAATTTCAAGGCCTTCTGCGAGACCGCGGATATAAGCCATTTTTTCTGTTAAATAACTCATAACAATCCTCCTAAACTTAATTATGCTCTGCCCATGTACTCTCCTGTACGTGTATCGATTTTAACTACTTCGCCGTTATCAATAAAGAGTGGAACATAAACAACTGCGCCTGTTTCAAGTGTAGCAGGCTTTGTAGCACCTGTTGCAGTGTTTCCTGCAAAGCCGGGCTCTGTTTCAGTGATAGCAAGCTCAACAAAGTTCGGAGGCTCAATACCGAAAATATTTCCCTTGAAAGAAAGAATCTTAACCTGCATATTTTCCTTTACGAACTTAAGAGCATCGCCAATCTGGTCAGGGCTTACAGGCATCTGCTCGTAAGTTTCGGGATCCATAAAGTAGTAAAGGTCGCCATCTGTGTAAAGATATTCCATATCTCTGCGGTCGATATGAGCTTTAGGCATCTTATCTGTGGGGTTGAAAGTTTTTTCAACAACACCGCCTGAAATAACGTTTTTAATCTTTGTTCTTACAAAAGCTGCTCCCTTACCGGGTTTAACATGCTGGAATTCAATTATCTGATAAACGCTTCCATCATATTCAAAAGTAATACCGTTTCTAAAATCTCCTGCTGAAATCATAATATCTATCCTTTCGTGTATCTTTTCACAACTACTATTCTACAACATATTGGGATAAATATCAAGCACTTTTTTACTATTATATTAATTTATTGGATAAAAATTCTAATTAAATGCCTCTCTGATAACGCAAAAAACATTTCTTCCTATAATTTTGTTTCCGTGTTCTTCAATAATAGCTCTTTGGCAGTTACTTAAAATCTTCCCGAATTCTGAAATTTTATTCTCTAAATTGCTTTGCACTGTAATATAGTAGTTTTTATCATACGTAAACAGCTCGCATCCGCAAAAGCTCTTAAAAGCATTACTCACCTCAAGAACATCGTCAAGAGTTTCAAGCATCACCATAATTCCGTCGTCGTTTTGGGAATTAACCTTTTCTGCCGGGATAATACATAAATCGTTTTCGTGGTATATTTCATCAAAAAGTTCCATGTCTTTGTCAGTTGCAACCTTGGTAACATATAAAGTAAGCTGTTTTTTTTCGCTGTTCACCCTTGATTCCACCACAAGTTTCGAATTCACACAGCTAAATCCCGTTTCCTTTTCTGCTCTTTTAAGTATCTCCGCAAACAAATTTCTCGAATACGGCTCATTATTAAGTACATTGGAAGCATCTATGCCCCAGCGTTTTAAATCATCGGGCTCAAGCATTATTTTAAGCTTGTTTTCTTTAAGCATCTCTATCTTCATCTTCTCACCCCTTAATATATATTGATTATACCAAATCAAGCGCACTGATTAAAGGGCAAATTAATGTAAGGAAAGGTAATTATTTCATAAATTTGTATTTCCCGGGAGTTGTCCCAAGCATTCGCTTGAAAACCCGGATAAAAGTTCCCACCGATGAATAGCCTGCCGCATCGGCACTGTAGTTTACATTTCCGTTTGTATCTTTCAGGCAGGAAAGAGCTATATTTATTCTTTTTCTTAAAATATATTCCGATGGGGTAACAGCTGCATATTTCTGAAAAAGCCTTATAAGGGTTACACTGCTTTCCCCAAGGGCATCGGCACAGCTTTCCAGACTTAGCTGCTTTGATGTTAGATTTTCATTTATATACCACACAGCCTTTTTATAGAGTTCAAACGCACTCTTATGATTTGCTTTCTTAACTTTCACCCATAAAAAATCTACAACGTCCGACGCAACCAAATGCGCCGGACGTTCAGATATTTTCTCTGTAAGCTCTTCGATATCACAGTAGAAGTTACCGATAGTTTTCATAAGATGGTCTGCCGTTTCTACAAGAAGCACCGCCCTGTATGCGCTAATATAATGAATATTGCGTGATTTATCCTGACATCTTTCCACAAAGCTTTTTGCCTCTGATATTCTTCCGTTTGCTATAAGCTCTGAAAGAATTTCTATGTTATTTTGCATAATACCACCGATTATTTAAATATTTTACTGCTTCTTCAAGCTGAAGATCTACAACCTTTTCAAACTCATACGATAAATCTTTAATATAAAGATACTCATAAAATGCAGGGATTCCTGTCTCCTCGTATCCAAGTGCTCTCTGAAGCTTTTTTACTGCCTCAACAGTAAATTCATCAAAAATCTCATCAGGTTCTCTGTAGAAAGCACCTAAGGCTTCAAGTCGTTGTTCAAGAGCAAGTGTCATCTTTCCGTCTTTTCCTGCTTCTTCAAGATTGTCGAGATCGATTTTTTCAAATTCATCTTCATTAACAGCAACTGCAGTGTTTTCTATCACAACATCGGGCGTTACACCGATTGTGTTTATTCTTTCACCTTTAACGCTGTAGAATTCTCCCACGGTAAACTTCATTCCCGCTCCCGTTGGAAGCTTGTATACGGCTTGCATACTGCCTTTTCCATAGGTTTTTGT
Source organism: Clostridia bacterium (assembly GCA_017505525.1). Taxonomy (GTDB): domain Bacteria; phylum Bacillota; class Clostridia; order UMGS1883; family UMGS1883; genus UMGS1883. The sequence goes on along the minus strand of JAFVPB010000041.1, from coordinate 8,334 downwards.
TCCGAAGATTTTCGCCGCACCTCTTGACTGCATTGCCATAGCTATAAATTCACTTGCAGAGGCACTGTATTCGTTAACCAAAAGCGCAACTTTAATTTTCGGAGCATTGTAGTTTGATGATTTAACAAACTGATTTTCTTCTGAATTTTTATATCTTAATTCAGCTATTGTACCTGCACTTATAAATATTTCTGCTATTTGCTTTGCCGCTTCCAGATCACCACCGGGGTTGTTTCTCAAGTCAAGAATAAGATTTTTAATTCCCTTGCTCTGAATTTCTGAAACGTAATCCTTTATTTCCGTTGGAGAATTTTTAGAAAACTGGTCTAACCTTATATAAGCAACATCGTCTGTTACCATTCTTTTTTCAGTGTGCTGTACTTCAATTTTTTCACGCACACATTCCACCTCAATAGTCTCGCTGCCACGCAAAACAGATATTTTAACAGATGTTCCGATAGGACCTGTAACAAGAGAACGCACCTCTGAAGATGTCATCCCTACGGTTGAGGTACCGTTTACTGCGATTATATAATCGCGTGGTTTTATTCCTGCACGCATTGCGGGTGCCCCATCGATAAGTGAAACCACCACAATACCATTATGGTCCTGAGTTATTGTAACACCTATTCCTGCAAATTCTCCGCCGATATCCTCTGTAAGTTCGCGATATTCCTCAGGAGAATAAAACTGCGCATGCTCGTCGGGCAGAGCATTAATCATTGCTTCAATTGAACGATTCAGGTCGAATCCTCCATTATCAATAGTGTCGCAGATAATGCTGAATAAAAGCTCGTCGTCATCGATGCCGTAATAATAATTATCGGCAATATGATGAGCATATATGTTAACCAGCCTTTTAAGCATGCTGTTGGAATACTTGTTTACAATTTCCTCATTTTCCTCAGCAAAAGCCAATCCAAAGGAGGAAAAAACAAGCATCGCTGCAAGTAGAGTTGCCAATATTCTTTTTTTCATATTTAATCCCCCTTTAATTTATCATTACATTTTTTCAGGTGCTGAAACGCCCAGAATATCAAGCACATTTTTAATAACCACTCTTGTGCTTTCGATAAGTTTCAACCTTGCCTGCATAAGGTTTGGCTCTTCATCACGCACGCGGCAAGCATTGTAGAATGAATGGAAATGTGCCGCCACATCTATAAGATAGTGTGTGAGATTGCTCGGGTCGAAAGACTCTGCCGCTGCCTTTATTTCAAGCGGAAGCTGGCTGAGCTTTGTAAGAAGTTCGATTTCTTCTTCTTTTTTAAGTAAAGAGCAATCCGTTTTATCAAAAGGAAGAATATCTACTCCGCTTTCCTTAAGAATACGAATAATCGAACAAATTCTTGCATGAGCATACTGCACATAGAAAACAGGGTTTTCGTTCGACTGGCTCACTGCAAGGTCTAAGTCAAAGTCCATATGGCTTCCAGCTGCTCTCATATTAAAGAAATATCTTGCTGCATCAACTCCGATTTCTTCAATTAAATCAGCAAGTGTTATCATCTTACCTGTACGCTTACTCATACGTGCAACCTCGCCGTTACGCATAAGCCTTACAAGCTGAATCACAAGTACATCAAGCTTGTCTCCACTGATTCCAACTGCTTCCATGGCGCCTTTCATTCGGGCAATATGTCCATGGTGATCTGCACCCCAGATGTTGATAGCTAAGTCAAATCCGCGGTCTTCAAGCTTGTTTCTGTGGTATGCTATGTCTGCAGCAAAGTATGTGGGAATACCGTTTGCACGAACAAGCACATCATCTTTTTCCGCACCGAATTCTGTGGATTTTATCCATAGCGCACCGTCTTTTTCATATGTGATATTGCTCTTTTTAAGAAGCTCGAGCGTTTCTTTAACGCTTCCGTCGTTATGAAGGGTGCTTTCGCTGAACCACACATCATAATTAATTCTGTATTCATCAAGAGTTTCTTTAAGAGCCGCTATATTAAGAGGAAGGGCATAAGCTACAAGCTCTTTCTTTCTCTCTTCTTCGCTTTTTTCAAGCAGGGCATCGCCAAATTTCGCTCTGTAGTTTGCAGCATGCACCTTTATATCGTCGCCCTGATATCCGTCTTCGGGAAATTCTATGGCATCCTCGCCCTTTATAAGCTGAATATATCTTGCATCGAGGCTTCTGCCGAATTTATCAATCTGTGCACCTGCATCGTTGATATAGAATTCCTTTGTAACATTCCATCCTGCCGCTTTAAGCACATTTCCCAAAGTATCGCCAAGCGCACCGCCACGTGCATTACCCATATGCATAGGACCTGTGGGGTTTGCGCTTACAAATTCAACAACCACGCTCTTTCCGTTTGCAATATCGATATGACCGTAGTTTTCTCCCTCCTGTTCAATTTCCAGAAGAGTGTTATAGAGATAGCTTTTATCAAGATAAAAATTTATGAAGCCGGGGCCTGCAACCTCGATTTTTTCAGCACCGAAATCGGCTCCGTTTAACTCAGCCACAATTTTTTCTGCTATCATTCGGGGAGCACTTTTTGCCGCCTTTGCAAGAAGCATAGCAATATTCACGGCATAATCTCCGTGCCCTTTATCGCGCGGCGCCTCAATTGTAAATGTGGGGATTTCCATTTCGGGATATGCCTTTTGTGCCGCATTTTTTACGGTTTCATATATTTGATTTTTTTTAGCTTCAAGTGTGTTTGCCACTGGATTATTCATCCTTTCATCAGTAATTTTTAAAGTTTGGCATCTTAACCATGAACTTTAAGTGAAATTCCGTTGTTAGTCTGTGCAATGTTATTAATATTCAAAACGTAATCTATATCAATATTTCCGCCGTTATCGTCAATATCAACATTCATTTTCCTTGCCGTTACGCTTATTGTGAAATCTCCGTAGGGAGTTTCATAATGCCCTGTGTGGCATCTTCCCTTTTCAAAAACAAGATGCGTATTTGTCTGACCGCGGCGCATCATAGTTACAATACCATCGGGCGAAATCTTAAGGGTTGTACTGCATTTCTCAAGTCCTGAAAGCTCGCCCTCGTTATAACTTATGTAGTATTTGCCGTCTTTATTGTAAAAACGGCCCTCGGTTGTAATTTCTATATTATCTTTTTCTCCGTCGAGCTCCTGAAGGCCCTTTATCGAGATATAAACATCTTTTTTCACTATAAAAGCACCTCCGCCCTGTGAATATGACCTTCTATGGTGCGGCCCAAAAATGTGCTTGCCAGGCCCTGAAAGCTCTCCACAGAATCCGATACATAAAACTCACTTTTTCCGCCGGAGCACTTTTCTGCAAGAAGATTGTTTTCCTTAAGATAGCTTTGTGCCTTTTTAGCAGCTAAAGCACCCGGGCTTATAAGATTAACCTCTTTTCCCATTATATCGGAAATCACCTTTTCAAGCAAGGGGTAATGTGTGCATCCTAAGATAATTGTATCCACATTTTCCTCCTTGAGGGGCTTAAGGTAATCCATGGCAATAAGACGCGCCGCCTCGCTTTCGGCATAGCCGTTTTCAACAAGCGGAACAAACATCGGACAATCGTTTGAAACAACCGTTAGCTTGGGATTGATATTTTTAATAAGCTCGGTATATTTACCGCTCTTTATCGTTCCCGTTGTACCAATCACGCCAATACGCCCGTTTTTTGTTACTCTTACGGCTTCCTCGCAGGCAGGCTCAAGCACTCCTATTATTTTTATATCGTATTTATCATATAACTGTGGCAGTGCGACACTGCTTGCAGTACCGCACGCAGCTATTATTATTTTTATATTGTGTTTTAAAAGGAAATCTATATCATCCTTCGTGTAGCGGATTATGGTTTCACAGCTTCTGTTACCATAGGGAACTCTTCCCGTGTCGCCAAAATATATTATATCCTCACCGGGCATTGCCTCTATTATCTGCCTCACAGTGGTAAGCCCTCCAAGTCCGCTGTCGAAAACACCTATAGGGCGATTATCCATAAAGCACCGTCCTTTATTTTATAAGACTTTCTCCCGACATCTGAGCCGGCTTTTCAATATCCATTATCTTAAGAAGAGTGGGTGCAATATCAGCTAAGCGACCTGTTTCACGAAGTGTGCAGTCCTTACCCACAACAATGAACGGAACAGGGTTTGTTGTGTGAGCCGTGAATACATCCTTTGTTTCAGGATCAACCATCTGGTCTGCATTTCCGTGGTCAGCAGTGATACATACAACGCCATCGTGCTTTCTTACTGCTTCAACAACTCTTCCAACGCATTCGTCTACTGCTTCAACTGCTTTTACTGCACAGTTGAAAACGCCCGTGTGGCCAACCATGTCGCAGTTTGCAAAGTTAAGAATTATAACGTCGTACTTTCCGCTTTCAATTCTTTTTATCACTTCATCCGTAACCTGATATGCACTCATTTCAGGCTGAAGGTCGTATGTTGCAACCTTGGGAGAAGGAATAAGCGCGCGATCTTCATTTTCATATGGTGCTTCCACACCGCCGTTAAAGAAGAATGTAACGTGAGCATATTTCTCCGTTTCAGCAATTCTAAGCTGGTTAAGTCCCTTTGATGCAATATATTCACCAAAAGTATTTGTAAGCTTTTCGGGGCGGAATGCCACGTCAACGTTTGGCATTTTCTCGTCGTACTGTGTCATACAAACGTAGTAAACAGGGAACATTCCGTTTTTACGTTCAAAACCTTCAAAATCTGCATCTACAAATGTGCGTGTTATTTCACGCGCTCTGTCGGGGCGGAAGTTAAAGCAAACAACACTGTCGTTAGCGCTGATTTTTGCGTCTTTTGAAATCACTGTGGGAACGATAAATTCATCGGTAATACCGTTATCGTATGATTTCTGCATAGCTTCAACTGCGCTATCTTCCATTTCGCCCTCGCCGTAGCAGAGTGCAGCATAAGCCTTTTCCACTCTTTCCCAACGGTTGTCGCGGTCCATAGCATAGTATCTTCCTGAAAGAACACCGATTTTACCAACGCCGATTTCCTTCATTTTTTCTTCAAGTGCCTTAACAAATTCTATTCCGCTTGTGGGCGAAACATCACGTCCGTCCATAAAGCCGTGAACAAAAACTTTTGTAAGGCCGTTTTTCTTTGCAAGCTCGATAAGAGCAAAAAGATGGTTGATATGGCTGTGAACACCGCCATCAGATAAAAGGCCGAAAAGATGGAGTGCACTGCCATGTTCCTTACAGTTAGCGATAGCCTTTAAAAGAGCCTCGTTTGTAAAGAAATCTCCATCTGTTATTGATTTTGTAATTCTTGTAAGCTCCTGATAAACGATTCTGCCTGCACCAATATTTGTGTGGCCGACTTCGCTGTTGCCCATCTGACCATCGGGAAGACCAACGTTCATACCGCTTGCTTCAATAAGTGTGTTTGGGTATTTGCTGAGAAGCTCGTCCATAACAGGAGTTTTTGCTGAATACACGGCGTTTCCCTCTGTTTTATCGTTATAGCCGTAGCCATCGAGTATCATAAGCATTGTAAGCTTTTTATTCATAATTTCTTTCCTTTCTCAAAAAAGTCCGTAATACCATAGTATTGCGGACTTTTTTCTTTAATATTTAAGCGTTACAGATTATTGAAAAATCTTCACTCTTGAGGCTTGCACCGCCTACAAGTCCGCCATCAATATCTGACATTGCAAAAAGCTCCTGGGCACAATCCTTATTTACGCTTCCGCCATAGAGAATGCGGATATTTTCTGCAGTTTCAGCATCGTAGATACCCTTAAGGCACTCACGAATATCGTGGCAAACCTCGTTAGCCTGCTCGCTTGTTGCAACCTTACCTGTGCCGATAGCCCAGATAGGCTCGTATGCAACAACGATTTTAACTGCATCTTCCTTGCTGATACCGCGGAATGCAATCTTTATCTGGCTGCGGATAAAATCGAAAGTGATTCCATCTTCACGCTGCTTTAAAGACTCACCGCAGCAAAGAACGGGAACAAGGCCGTATTTAAGAGCCTGAATAACCTTTGCATTTACTGTATCGTCGGTTTCTGCAAAGTATTCTCTGCGTTCGCTGTGGCCGATAATAACGTGGCTTACGCCGATTTCCTTAAGCATTTGTGCACTGATTTCGCCTGTGAATGCGCCCTTATCTTCAAAGTGAAGATTCTGTGCACCAATCTGAATATTTGTGCCCTCTGCTGCTTTAACTGCTGCATCAAGGCAAACAAATGTGGGGCAAAGAAGAACTTCGTTTTTGCAATCCTTTACCTTATCTTTAAGTTCGTTAATCATAGCTACGGCTTGGGAAGGAGTGTTGTTCATCTTCCAGTTGCCTGCTGCAAGAATTTTTCTCATTGTATATTCAATTCCTTTCGTAAACATGAATTTTCCTTAACATAAATTCCGTTAAAACCGAGGGCGTGTACCTCGATTTTAACTCCTTACAAGGACTACCGCAGTGAGCAGTGCTTGTAGGGGAGGGTCTCTGTGCCCTCCCGACAAACGGGCATTTTTAACATCCCGTTTATTATTTATCTAAAAGTGCCACTATACCCGGAAGGTCTTTTCCTTCAAGGAATTCAAGGCTTGCGCCACCGCCTGTTGAAATGTGAGACATCTTGTCGCCAAGGCCTGCCTGGTTAACTGCAGCAACACTGTCGCCACCGCCGATAACTGTTGTAGCATCGATTTCTGAAAGAGCCTTTGCTATTGCATTTGTACCCTTTGCGAATGAAGGCATTTCAAATACGCCCATAGGTCCGTTCCATACAACTGTTTTAGCGTTTTTAACTGCATCTGAGAAAAGCTTGATTGATTCAGGTCCGATATCGAGACCTTCCCAACCTTCTTCGATTCCGCCCTCGGGGACGATTTTGCTTTCTGCATCGTTAGAGAACTCTTTTGCAACAACTGTATCGATAGGTAAAAGAAGTTTATCGCCTGCTTTTGCCATCATTTCCTTTGCATAGTCGATATAATCTGCCTCTAAAAGAGAGTTACCTACTTCATAGCCCTTTGCCTTCATAAATGTATATGCCATACCTCCGCCGATAATAAGTGTGTCGACCTTGTCGAGGAGATTTTCTATTACACTGATTTTGCTTGAAACCTTGCTTCCGCCAAGAATTGCAACAAGGGGACGAACAGGGTTGTTAACTGCATTACCAAGGAATGCAATTTCTTTTTGAATAAGGTAGCCGCATACTGCAGGAAGATAATCTGTAACGCCAACTGTTGAGCAGTGAGCTCTGTGAGCTGTACCGAAAGCATCGTTTACAAAAATTTCTGCAAGTGAAGCAAGTTCCTTAGAAAATGTATCAATATTCTTTGTTTCTTCTGCTCTGTAACGTGTGTTTTCAAGAAGAACGATATCTCCATCGTTCATTTCGCCTACAGCCTTTTTAGCATTTTCGCCAACAACGTTATCGTCAGCAGCAAACACAACATCTTTTCCAAGCTTTTCACTGAGTCTCTTTGCAACGGGGGCAAGTGAGAATTCAGGCTTAGGCTCGCCCTTGGGCTTACCCATATGAGAGCAGAGGATAACCTTTGCACCGTTATCTGCAAGATACTTGATAGTGGGCATAGCACCAACTATTCTGTTTTCGTCTGTGATATTTCCGTCGGCATCGAGCGGAACGTTAAAATCGCAACGTACAAGCACTCTTTTACCTTTAACTTCGATGTCTTCGATTGTTTTCTTATTCATTGTCATAATATTCACCCCATACATATTTTTCCTTATAAAATTTTTTCTATACTATTTTATTATACCACTGTTTTCCGTAATTGCAAGGAAATTTTACCCAAATTTCCTCTATTTTTAATTGTTTTTTCGTTGAAAATTCAACCTGCGGTTTTTTCCGCATTAAAAACGGGCTGTCGAAGACGCCAGCCCCTACAGAATAAAGCAAAATTTTCTATGATACAACAAATAAAAAAAGGGAGGGCACTAATGCCCTCCCCTCAGTGTGTCGATAAACCTATCGGCACGCTGGCAGACTGGGAAAAAGGAAGGTAAATCTGTTCAATACAAGCTCGTCGGCGTACGATTGTACGGTAGAGATTGTATTGAACAGAAGCAAGCAAAAGAGGATGTTTAAAAACAAAATCTTTTGTTTTTAAACATCCTCTTTTATAGGGGATAGGAGAAATTTTTCAGAACGGACAAACTGAGCTGAGAAAGCCTAATATAGGCTTTCTCAGGTTATCCGAAGCGGTATGTGGATACCGCGAGAGGCGAAGTTTGTTCGTAGCAAAAAGGCTTATTAAAAAGGAAAAATTGAATAGAATGAGATTTTTCAATCCAAAATCACAAGAATTCATTATTTACACCTTTTTAATTCTTATAACTTTCGCCTTTTTGCGTTCTGGAGAATTTAAACATCCCCT
>JAFVPB010000040.1 GCA_017505525.1 Clostridia bacterium | reverse complement strand
TGAACGCCCCGATTGGAAACGAATGGTTACGGATATTCAGGCAGGACTTATCGGAACAGTTATTGTAAAGGATATGAGCCGTGTCGGCAGAGATTATTTGCAGACAGGCTTTTATACCGAAGTGCTGTTCAAACAACAAGGTGTAAGGTTTATTGCTGTATCTAACGGAGTTGATTCAACGGATGCGTCAAGCAGTGAATTTGCTCCGTTTTTAAATATTATGAATGAATGGTATTTAAGGGATTGCAGCCGAAAACTAAAAGCTGCTTTTCGTGCAAAAGGTAATTCGGGAAAGCATACTACTTGCCACCCACCTTACGGCTACAGAAAATCTCCCGATGACAAAAATCAATGGATTGTTGATGAAGAATCAGCAAAAATTGTAAAGTGGATTTATCAGCTTTGCATTGAGGGAAAAGGTATTGGGCAGATTGCAAGAATATTAAGAGAAAACAAGGTTGAAACACCGTCATACTATTGGGGCAAGCAAAATATAGGAGCATATCAAAATCAATATGCTACTGACCGCCCTTATGACTGGTCGATGTCATCTGTTGCAAGAATACTTGAAAGAATGGATTATTTAGGTCATACAGTAAATTTTAAGACATTCAGACAAGACTACAAAAATAATAAAATGCAACAAAATCCAAAAGAGAATTGGAAAATCTTCGAGAACACACACGAAGCTATTATTGATAGGGAAACTTGGGAGCTTGTTCAAAAATTGCGAAGCACACCCAAAAAGTATAACTTTGACCACGATGCAAACCCATTGACAGGACTTTTGTATTGTGCGGATTGTGGTGCGAAACTGTATAATGACTCTCAAAGAGCTTATGCAGAAAGACACGGATATAAACCCGACCCGATGACAGGCTATTACGGAAGCGACCACTACGATTGCAAAAATTATAAACTTACATTTTTGCGTGAAACTGCAACTTGTACTTCTCATCGTGTAAATACAAATGCTTTGATAAAATTGCTTTTGGAAACCATAAGGCTTGTAAGTGAGTATGCTATAACCAATAAAAAGGAATTTGCAGAAAAGGTCAGAGCTGCTTCACTTTCACAGCATAACCAAAGTGTTAAGGAACAGAAGAAACAGCTTGCAAAGTGTGAAAAAAGGTACAGCGAGTTAGACGAGCTTATAAAAAAGCTCTATGAATCCTATGCAACAGGCAAATTAACCGAAAAGCGTTTTGAGCTTCTTTCAGCCGGATATGAACAGGAGCAGGAAGCTCTTGCGAATGAAATATCTGAATTGCACGAAAGCCTTGAAACCTATGAGGAAGAAACCGACAATGTAAATCAGTTTATGGAACTTGCAAAAAAGTACACCGATTTTACAGTATTAACAACACCTATGATAAATGAATTTATTGATAAAATCGTGGTACACGCTCCCTATTGGGACGAGGTTGACAGATTTCAACAGATTGATATTTACTTTAACTTTATAGGACAGTTTGAGCTACCAAAGGTTGAGCCTACACCTGAAGAACTTGCGGAAATGGAAAAGTTACGGCAAAGGAGATTGCGTAACAAACTATATACCCGTAGATACAGGGAAAAGAAAAAGGCAGAAAAACTTGCTGCTCAAAAAGCATTGGAAGAACAGCAGGCAAAGGAACAGGAAGAACAAAAACAGGCTGATGAAAAATCAGCATAATATTGATAAGCTACGGCGGTTTGCTATTACGGCAGACCGCCTTTTCTTATGCAAAAATTTAATTTTGGAGGTAACAAATTATGATGAACTTTACAAACAACAATCAACCTATAATTATAGGAATCGACCACGGCTACGGAAATGTGAAAACGAGAAATTGCTGTTTTAAGTCGGGAGTGGCAGCTTATGAAAAAGAGCCTACCTTTAAGGAAAATATGCTTGTGTATAACAATAGATATTACCTTGTAGGCGAAGAACACAAGGAGTTTTTATCGGACAAAATGGCAGATAATGACTACTACATTTTAACCCTTGCTGCTATTGCAAAGGAGCTTAATATACGGCATATCACATCTGCAAAGGTGCATATCGCCGCCGGACTTCCTCTTACTTGGGTAAGTGAGCAGAAAGACACCTTTAAGGCATACCTTATGCAGAATGAAACGGCTGATTTTGTTTTCAAAAACATATCCTATCATATCGAAATCGTTGGTGTTGATATATTCCCACAGGGCTTCTCTGCTGTTGCAGACAGACTTCGGGAGTTTAAGGGTGTGAATATGCTTGCAGACATCGGCAACGGCACAATGAATGTTATGTATATCAATGAGTGCAGACCACAGGAAAAGAAATGTTTTACCGAGAAATACGGCACTAATCAATGTATTCTGCAAATCCGTGAGAACATTATGCGACAGTTTGGAACAAAGGTTGACGATGCGGTTATAGAACGCTTTATCAGAACAGGCAAAGCGGATATAAGCGAGAGATACGCAAAGGTTATACGAGATACCGCAACAGAATATGTAAAAGGCATTTTCCGCATACTTCGGGAACACGAGTATGATCCCGAACTTATGCGGCTTTTTATTGTAGGCGGTGGAGGTTGTATGATACGGAACTTCGGTAGCTATGATGCAAGCCGTGTTATTATTAACACGGATATTTGTGCAACGGCAAAAGGCTATGAATACCTTGCTGAAATCAAGCTCCGCAGGAAAGGCGGTACGGTATGAGCAGACAAATCATAAATACCAATATCCGCTTTAATCTTGATAACGAAGATGACCGCAAGGCTTATGAGTATTTACAGGGTATGGATAGAAAGAAATATAAATCCTACACAAAAGCCGTTGTAATTGCGGTAATTGAGCATTTTGAACGGCAACAAAGGCTTGAAGCTGATTCTTACCTTGAAACGAGAGAAAAAGAGGATATGTTTCTCAAAAAGGTACTTGATACCATAGAGCAAGGACTAAAGACCGCCGGAAGCATAGGCGGTCTTATACAGCTTTTATCTGCAAGCACAGAACAGCAACCACAAGTACAGCATAACACCGAAGAAGATACAAATGCTGCCCTGAACTTTGCAGATGGCTTTTGACAGTAAATTTTATAAAAATACTGTTACAAAACAAGGTTTTGACAGTAAAACATACAGCAGTAACCACTACTTTTCAATCAAAAGTGCGGTTACTGCTATTTTTTATGTTTTTTACTGTTAAATATATAAATTTTAACAGAAAGAGGTGCTGATTATGACAGAAAACGAAAAAAAGATATTACAAGCAAAGCACAGACTTGAAGAAGCACAGGCACGAAACCGTGAGAAAGAACGAAAAGCACGAACACGAAGGCTTATCCAAGAGGGTGCTATATTAGAGAAAGCTTTTCCAAAGGCTTGTGATATGGAGCTTGAAGATTTGAGCCTGTATCTTACGGAGAAGCTAAAGTAAAAAGCAAATGGAGCGTTCCGAGAAATCGGAGCGTTCCTCTTTTTTTATCCCGAAGGGCGCACTTACTCACCACCGATGAAATCGGCGGTGGTACTTCCTTGCGGAAGTCGTGCGCTCCTTTGGCGGAGGGCAGCAGATAACCACTAAACCGTGCTTATCTGCATAGGTCGGCATATCTGCAAGTTTGCAGATAAATTGAAATAATAACCTTATTCCAATTTGGTACAAGGTTGTACCGCCGACCAAAGATAAAACCTGTTACACAGCTTTTATCTCAAATGTGCGTTATCTGCTTTGCATCTTCCGCCCACTTCCTTTTTTGTAAAAAGGAACCAAAACAAAATGCGTTGTCACGCATTAAGGCTTATTTCTACAAGCGAAAACAAGTCTTTTAACACGGTTTTATATGTTGGTAATATAAAACCCTTAAAAGAGCCGAAAACGGAGGTCTATTGCGTGACACAGAAAGGAGTAAATCACTATGGCAATTTACCATTTAGAAGCAAAGGTCATAAGTCGGGGTGTCGGCAGAAGTGCGGTAGCTGCTTCTGCATATATGAGCTGTTCCCGTATATACAATGACTATGACGGAATACAGCACGATTACACAAGAAAACAAGGTCTTGTTTATGAGCAAGTGTTACTACCCCTACAAGCACCGCCGGAATGGAAAGAACGAAGCGTTTTATGGAACGCAGTTGAGGAAACGGAAAAAACAAAGGACAGCAGGCTTGCAAGGGAATTTGTTGTTGCCTTGCCTATGGAGCTAACCAAAGAAGAAAATATATCCTTGCTTACAGAGTATGTGCAGGAGAATTTTGTTAATGACGGAATGTGTGCTGATTTCTGCATACACGATACAGACGGACACAATCCCCACGCACATATTATGCTTACGGTTAGACCGCTTGACGAAAACGGTAAATGGCAGAACAAGACCGAGAAAGAATATTTGTGTATAAAGAACGGTGAGGAACGAGGTTTTACATCAAGCGAGTTTAAGACCGCACAGGCAGATGGTTGGGAGAAACAATATCAGTACATAGTCGGCAAAAAGAAAGTATATATGCCACCATCACAGGCAGAGCTACACGGCTATGAAAGAGCTTCAAAATATCCTAAAAGCACACGCTACGGCAGACAAAACCCTATTACTGAAAGGTGGAACAGCGAAGAACAGCTTTTGATATGGCGAAAGAATTGGGCAGATATAAATAATCTGTATTTAGAGCGTAAAAACATTGATGAACGCATAGACCACCGAAGCCATAAGGAAAGAGGTATTGACGAACAGCCAACCATACACGAAGGTGTTACCGCAAGAATAATTGAGCAAAAAGGTGGCACTTCCGAGCGTTGCGAAATCAACAGGCAGATTAAAGCAGATAACAAGCTGCTCCGTGAGCTTAAAAAGCAGTATGCTAAACTTATTGAAGCGGTCAAGCATACTGTCGCATCTGTTTCAAAGGTATTTGAAACCTTGCGTAAAAATATGATTTGCTATCGCTATAACATAGAAGCAACGAGCTTTTGGAAGTTTGCTAAACAGGTAGAAGTTAGTGCATTAAAAAGTAAGTCAGACAAACATTTAGAATTATATACGGATATAAAAGAAAAAATTGTGGAACGCACAAAGCTTAAAGCAGAGCTTGATAAAATACCTAAATTGCAGATTTTCAAGCGAAGTGAACTGATGGGAAAAATAAATACCTTATCCGAACAGATAGAGGATTTGAAGTCTGAAAAATCAATTTTGCTTGATGAATTGGGCTGTGCAAATGACAAAGATATATCAAAGGTAAATAGCCGTATCTATGATATTACAGAAGCACTTGCTAAAATGGAAAGACACACCGATAATTGTGAGAATGGCATTAAAAATGCCTTGCAGGAATTTGACGAGCTTTATATGCAAACTGCTGATATGGATAGTATGGAGCTTATAGAGGAAAGGTTACGGATAAGACCGCAAGCCGAACAAGAAGCGGAAACGGAATTAAAGGTAGCTTATAAAGAAAACTTTTCAAGAGATACATTTAAGGACAGCATACGCATAACCGACAATGAGTTGCACGAGGACTTGTATTCCGAGCGTTCTTCAATTATACGCAAATTAAAGGCTTATAAGCAGCAACAGCAAGAACAAACATATCCCAAACCAAAACAGCATAGTCACGATGACGAAGAATTGGAGTTATAATTTTGTTATGTCAAAGTGCTGAAATTGAGTAAAACATATTGCGTAAATTAAAGTGCTATGGTATAATGGTCACATAGAAATGATTGAATGGAGAGGATAACAATGGTAAATACAAATTTTCATAAATTAGCTTGTGCGTTGTGGATTTATAGCAATCTAATATAATTTGTGCTATTTAATATATAAATCAGTAAAGCAATGTGTAAGCTATTTCTCTTAAAACAAAAGAAAATGGCTTACACATTTTTTATATAAGTCAATGCTTTATTAACACTTGGAAAGGTGGTATATTATGAAAAGGTTTTTAGCGATTTTATTAGTTGTTATGCTTATAGGAACGGTGAGTCTTTCTACAGAAGCTACCGATGAAGTAAATGAAATAATTATGAACGAAAGTGATAACGAATCCCATGTCCCTTTGCATGGATGGATGTTTGGTGTAGGATTTCTTCCTGAATTTCCCGTAACGGTAAACGGACAGGAGTACAACTATAACGAATATGAAGAATTTCCATTGTTTGTAAACGGTGGCATAACATATTTTCCTCTTACATACAATAACGCAATGCTTCTAAATCTTATTCCCGAATATGATGTTAATAATCCACTTAGCATTGCCTTTACAAAAGGAAACCCCGAAGAGCCAAAAACAATTTTCCTCAAGGAGCTTATAAAAAAGGTTGAAGACCCGCTTGAAGCTCAGTCAAAAGACAGAGATACAAATTTTTATCAGACACATCACCCTAGAACGGAGAAAAACGAGCCAATTCTTCAAGCAAATTCGTATGGTGGCTGGTATTTTGACCATTTTGGTATCAACATTACCATTGACGGCAAGGAACTTGATGAGCTTTTGGATTATCCGCTTGTGTATTATCGAAATATGTGGTATCTTCCTCTGACTTGGCATGTTGTAACAGAGATTCTCGGAGGAACCATGAGTTTTGACTTTGAAAACGGGCTTGAGGTTCGTGTAAATAATTATTTTACCACCCTCAATGAAACAGAGAATATTACATATACCGAAGGCGTGTTCGTCAGAAGTTGGGCAGAAAACCACACTTGTTATATCAAAGATGATTTGACCATTTCCCTGACAACGAATTATCACGGGCTTGTTGGCACGGCGTACGGGAATCTTGAAATACGAAAAGGTGAAACTGTTATTAAACCGCAAGGATGTTTCGGTGTATATCAAGGAACACCCGAATTTGTTCTTGCACCGCAATTTACGATTGACGGAAACAAAATCAAAACCTTTGTATCCCATGAATACAGAGGGCAAAATCCGAAACCCTGTATTGTTGATATGGAAACAGGAAATATTCTTTAATTAGAAAGAACCCTGTAAATCTATAAATGTTATGAAGTTATAGCTAAACAAAGAAATGATATGTGCTTGACAACTTTATGTATAGTAAGATTAAGGAAAGGCGGTATATTATGAAAAAGTTTTTAGCAGTTTTATTCGTTGTTATGCTTATAGGAACAGTGAGTGTTTCGGCAGAGAATGCCTACGGCTTCAATGATGAAATTATGGGGTTTCTTAATGAAAATAATGTGGATGTTTCAATTTTTCTGCCGATATTTAACTATAATGAACATCCGTCAGCCGAAGTTGTGAAACCTGTGGAAGATGAAATATATAGAGTTCGTGGGACAGCTTATTCTTATGGTTGGACAAATATTCAAGTTCAACAGATGTTGGAGGGATATATAAATTCGACACTTAAATGGATGCATCTTGAATACGCATATATACCAAAGTGCAAAGTAACTCTTAACGGACAGGAAATCAACAGTGAATATCGCAAATATCCTCTGTTGCAATTTCGTGATATAATATATTTCCCAATGACATATTACGATTCAAGATTTTTGGGCGTTGGAAGGACATATACAGAGGATGGGAGATTTTTCTATGGAAAAATTGATGCAAACGAGCCGTATCACGACTATTTTGGAGAATATGCAAATAAAGAGAAATATCCTGTGTCTGGAATACAGGATGTACATATCTTAAATGGTGATGTTAATATAAATGGAAACATAACAGATAACGAATTAGAAGATTATCCGATTCTTTGGTTCCGTGAGATTATATACTTTCCCTTAACTTGGGAATATGTGGTGGAGGAATTCGGATGGGAGTACAGCTTTGATAATGAAAATGGTCTTGTTATAAACTCAAAGTAAGAACTTTGGATAAAGGGACAGTACATATTTTGATTTTGCAAAGGAGGCAGTATTATGAAAAAGATGTTAGTTGTTTTGATGGTTATTGTAATGGTGTTACCTACAATATCCGTGTCGGCAAAAGAGGTAGCAACTTTGCCTGCATTTGATGTTTATTTCAATGGAAACAAAGTTGAAAGCGAATACAGAAAATACCCACTGCTTGTGTATAAAGATATTACATATTTTCCAATGACCTATTTTGACAGCCGTCACCTTGGAATTGTGACAGAGTGGGATGGAGAAACAAATACTCTTGCTATATCAAAGAAGAATATAAACTCCATTCTTACCGCTTATAAAGGTGAAAGTAAAAACCAAACGGAAAATGATGTCAGCATATGCAATTTTAATATTATCGTAAACGGAAAGGCTATTGATACCAAAACAGAACCGTACCCGCTTTTAACCTTCCGTGATGTGACCTATTTCCCTCTTACGTGGCTTTTTGCAGTTGACGAATTCGGATGGGAATACTCTTTTGACGAAGATGCCGGTCTTAGCATAAATTCATCTAACCACCGAGTTAAGATGCTGGATTTATCCGCCCTTGAAATGAATTCTCTGTATGATGGCTTTACCTGTGACGGAGATTATTATTACCATCACAATTCAGCAACCGGTAATATATACAGAACACCTGTTGATGACCTTGATAATCAGGAGGTTATTTACCATATTGAAAGCGGAGTTCCCGCAGGACTTGGCTTTTCAGACGGCAAAGTGTTTTTGAGTTACCGATCCGGCAGTGCTACAATGGGAACAAACTATAGCTACTATATCAATAAGGACAAAACCCTTACCGAAGCTACAAAGCCAAGCCGTAATGGCGGAGTAAGTCGGTACCATGCCTATGGCGATGGTGTTACGGCTGAATTGTCTTGCTTTACCGGAGATTGGAGCTTTTGTTACTATATCGGAGAAAACAAAACTGAGGTTGAAATACCAGGTATCTCCTTCGGTACACCGGGACGTCATTTCTCGGACGAGGTTATTCCACCCCAAATCGTAGGAGATAATATCTATGTAATCGGATATAAGGGTGAAGAAGAAGTAAAAATCTTGTATTCCATAAATGTTAAAACTGGCGAGATTTTGGAAATAGAAGATAATGTTGATAATTTTAAAGCGTATGACAGCAATAATGAGTTTGGGCAAGTGGTTATTTATACTCAAGAAGGATGCCTTGACCAATACATCGTTGATGCGAATGAATATCGCGAGATTAGAGAAAATTCGGGAACTTTTATTGATATGATACAGATTATGCAGGAAGACGAAGATTACATCGAAAAAAGTCCGTTCTGGGGAATGTATGTTATCACAAAGGACGATAAGGGAACATATGTAGATGTGTATGGAAATCCTAACGGTTCTGTGCCGCCTCCGTATCAGGGCAGAGAACGGTTAATGACTTTTTCAGCAAATACGAGCTTCAGCTATTACAACGGCTATTTGGTGGCAAGAGATAAATCCGAAAACCCGAGCGCAAGACTTGTTGTATTCCATACATCCAACGAAGGCTATAACAGCCATGTGAAAACGCCATTTGTAAGTGCTGACGATGCAACGGCACTCACAATTTTCGGAGATACACTAATTTACAGAAATGTTGAAACAGGAGAATTTTGTGAGGTTAATTTAAAGCCATAAACGAGGGGGAATTGTATGAAAAAGATTATAGTAACATTGTTACTTATTTTAACTTTTTGTGGAATCACTTCTTTTGCTGCTGATGTAGATGTTTTAATTCCCGACTATACAGTGGTACTTAATGACAATGAAATTTCGTACAAAGATTCTTTGTATCCGCTAATTTCGTATAAGGACATAACATATTTTCCAATGACATACGAATATTGCCGTTTTATGGGTATGACAACATCGTGGGTGGATGGTAAGGGACTTTGGATTGCTTATTATCCGCATACGGGAGCTGAAATGTATGAGGCTCCAATCTATGAAGCAAAGGCAAATTCCAAATATAATAAAGCGACACTGCCTGAGTATCCCATATATATAAACGGCAGGAAGATTGATAATGACATTGAGGAATATCCTCTGCTGAATTTTCGTGGAGTTACATATTTCCCTATGACATGGGATTATGCATACAATGAATTTTGTTGGAACACCGATTGGAAGGATTCTATTTTGACAGTTAACCGATGGTTTGATAAAAATGTCAGCTTCAATGTTGTAGAACAAAACGACGAATATGCAATAATACAGCGTTGGCATAGTTTTTCAGTATGGCTTGATGAGAATACAACAACAAGCAGTGGCGAGTACAAATATTATAAACTTAATTTTGCAGATGATTCTATGTCAGAGATTGAGTACGAGAGAAAAAACTGGAATACATATGATATTAGAGAAGTGGAAATAACCATTCAAAACGGAAAAATCATTTGTGAAGGAGAAGAACTTGCAGATATAGAGTATCTGAAGAATACAGTTGTTGTTCCCGATGGTTTTTGGGTGAACGGAAGTGTGAAAAAATTTGGCGATGTGGAGGTATATACCATAAATGTATATTATCCCACAAATGCAGCAATAGTATATCGCTCAAACGAATCATATCAGTACCTTAAAACTGAAGATGGGTTTGTAAGGTTTAATGGCGAATTTTCCGATGAATATGATATTAGCAATGCCGTAAAATGCGGTGATGACTACTATATCTGCGGACAGAAAAGAGCATGGAAAACAAATCATTGGAATTTTGAACTTTTCCGTATCGACAAAGATAACAACATAACTTATATAAATGATTTGTTCCCCGACCATTTCAGCGTGAAGCTTTTAGGTGAACACAACGGAAAAATTTATTTGAGGAATCTTTGGTGTCCGACAAATATAGTTCAGGTTTACGGAAGTCAATCAAGAGAGGTTTCTGCGTATAATGACGGTTATTTCCTCTATGATGGACAGCATTTGGAAAAGATAGCACCATATATTCATTGTAACGAAGAAATCATATCATCAAGCGGAAAGTTATATTCGTTGATTGATTGGAAGGACGAAGTTAAGAGAATGTATTAAGAGAGGTAAATGCTTATGAAAAAATTATTACTTATCACGGGAATTCTCCTGCTTAATTTTACCCTTACTGCTTTTGGTGCTGAAAAAGATATAATTGCCTCTATATCTCCTTTCGAGGTGCTGATAAATGAAAGTAGTTATATTGATGGCGAAACCTATCCTTCATTGTTTTATAACAATGTTGTATATATACCAATGACATACGATGTTGGTGAATGTGTAGGAAGAACCATTGAATGGGTAGATGGCTATGAGCAAGATGTTCTTCTGCTTACTGAAAAGGAAAGTGAAAATATTATTGTAAAAAATACTATAAGCGAAAATGAAATCAACCCACGAACTGTTATTGCCGAAATTGCTGATTGCACGGTGGCAGTATGTGTGGGAGAAAATTTGAATTTAATTAGAGGTACAGCGGAATATCCATTGTTAAGATACAAAGACATCATATACATTCCGCTTACTTGGGAGAACATTGTCGAGAATTTTGGATGGAGTTATACTTTTGATGAAGTAAATGGAGTAAATATAGATGCCTCACAAAGTAATATATCCGAAAAACCCGAAAAAGATATATACACCAGCGAAGATGGAAGCACAACTAGCTATGTTTTGGAACGAAAAAAATATATTGACGGCGATAATAATGAAAAAACAGACTATACAGGGTTAATACGATTTAATCACGATATGACAGGAAAAGATTTGTCGAGCAGTTTTATAATTGAAAGAGAGCTTTCCTGTCCTGTTCGGCAGGGCGATGTAAGAATATTTAAAATTCGAGGAAACAGTGGTGAATTTTACTCGCCGAAAACGGAAGATTTCTGGACATTCCTTCATTCAGCGACTACAATGATGCTAGATGCACGAACAGGGTGTATAAATAAATGGAATGCGCTTCCATCGTGGAGACAAACTGTAACAAGGAATGATGAATTTGGGATTACCTCTATAAGTATGTCAGGAACTGATTATGTTGCCGATTCGGTTGATATAATAAACGGTGAGGATAGCGATATAGAACTTAAATCAATTCCAATGCAGTATGTTATTAAACGTGTTGATAATGGTAAGGATGAAGTCATATTAACTTATAATGTTCCGGAGTTTCCGGGTGGAAGTCTTATTGTTCCGGCTCCAACGAGTACAATAACAAAGGTTCATTTCAGTTTGCCACGATGGGACTTTAGAGATGTAAACGGAAATTATGTGCCGGAGGGCGAATATGAAATTTCTTTAGTTGTTCCTGATAAGGTAGAATATGTTGTAAATGGAGAAACGGTAGTTAATGAAAACCCCAAGGGACTAATTATAAATACAAGGATTAATTTAGTTAAATAGTTGAAATATTGTTTTAATAGATTAAGGGCATACCGCTGATAAAAAGCAGTATGCCCTTAACTTATGCGTGGAACGATAGAAGCTCATTTTTGAGGTTAGGAATATAAAACCATTAGCTTGTAAAATTTACAAGCTAAAACCCTTGAAAATACTGTATTTCAAAAGCTCTATTGTTCCACTTTTTATATGTGTTTCAAGGATATTTTTTGCCCTGTGGTAAAATATAACCTTGAAAGGCGGTTGATACAATGGAAAATATTACGAATGAAATTGTAAAAAGATTTGAACTATATCTGTATGAGGAAGAAAAGAGCGACAACACCATAGAGAAATATATGCGTGATATTCGCTTCTTCCGTGAGTGGCTTGGCGGTAAAGGTGTTGATAAATCCGTTGTGCTTGCGTATAAAAAGGAGCTTTGCGAGAAATATTTGCCTGCAAGCGTAAATTCAATTTTATCATCACTTAATGCTTTGTTTATGTATATGAATTGGTACGATTTGAAAGTCAAGACCTTAAAAATACAACGCCGGATATTTGCCGACAAAGAAAAAGAGCTGACAAAAGCCGAATACGAAAGGCTATTGACAGCAGCTAAAAACAAGAAAAATGAACGGTTATATTATCTGATGCAGACCATAGGCAGTACGGGCTTGAGAATTTCCGAATTAAAATATGTAACTTGTGAAGCCGTAAACACAGGGCAAGCTACAATAAACTGTAAGGGAAAAATACGGCAAGTGTTTTTACCGAAACAGCTATGCAAAATGTTAAAATCATATATAAAGCAACAACACATAAAAAGCGGCTCGGTATTCATAACCAAAACAGGAAAACCGCTTGACCGTAGCACAGTTTGGAAAATGCTCAAAGGTTTGTGTGAGAGTGCCAATGTATCAAGAAGTAAAGTATTTCCCCATAATTTTCGTCATCTTTTTGCGAAAACCTTTTATTCACTTCAAAAGGACATTGTAAGACTTGCAGACATTTTGGGACATTCAAGCATAGAAACCACCCGTATCTATACAATGGAAAGCGGAACGGAACACATAAAGCTAATGCAAAAGCTCGGTTTGTTGCGGTGTTGAAAACTTTTTTGAAAAAATCTCACAAAACCCCTTGACAAACATCGTATGAAGACGGAGATATCCATCGCAGACAGATGCAAAGATTAGGGCTTGTGCGGATGCAAAATTAAAGCCACATAATCAACATTATGTGGCAAAGTTATAAATTTATTTGAATAAATTATACCACGAAAGTACATAAAGGTCAATGTTTCAAGAGGTTTTAGAAGAAAATTAGAAAATTTGGACATACCAAATTGACCAATGAGGATTTTGAAGTTCATTGGTCTGGAACTCTTTGAAAATCGTGGTAACCTATATCGCCATTCAGGGCGATTTTTTTAATTTCAGGCTCGAAGTTACACACATAATGTTGATTATGTGTGCTAATGGAGAGAAAGCTATGAATCAAGAAGAATTAAGAGTACACAGATGTTGTTTTACAGGACATCGTCCTGACAAAATGGGGCTTGGAGAAAAAGAAATTAAGCATCTACTTGAAAAAGCAATAGACGAGGCTATTGCAGATGGGTATGTAACCTTTATAACAGGTATGGCTATGGGAACGGATATATGGGCAACGGAGATTGTGCTAGAGAGAAAGAAAACGAACAAAGACTTACATCTTATATGTGCTTTGCCGCACCCAAATTTTGAGAGCAGGCGTAGTATGGCTGAAAAGATGAGGTTTAATAAGATAATTAAAAAGGCTGACCTTGTAAAAGAAATCAATAATCATTATTTTACAGGTTGCTATCAGGTTAGAAATGAATGGATGGTTGACAGGTCAAATCTTGTGATAGCTGTGTTCAATGGTCAAAAGAGTGGGACTAAGAATACGGTTGATTATGCAAAGAGAAAAGGCATTCGTGTTGTGAATGTGATACAGGGCATTTAAAATCGATTTTGTGGGCCGATGTCCAAGGCTGTTAAAGGGGTTGTAAGACAAAACTCTCTCGGGTAGGGTAGTTACACCACCCTAGACATTAACTCGCAAATAAGACGGCTGTTAAAGGGCGTGTGAGCAAAATAAAAAACAGCCTTTGGGTAAAGGCTGTTAAATAGACGCAGGGGTGAACGAGCAATCAATGAACGGTGTCTTAAGTGTTACAGTTACCTGTAGATTTCTGAAAATATTAGTTATTTTTCTTACAAAAGAGCAAAATCTGTTCATACGCATCCCCCTTCCAATAATACATTCTATGTCGTTCACTTTTTTCCAAACGGAACCTGTCTGTTCTGGTGAGATAAGGAAGGAGTAGTGAACTTATCTCAAAGAAATTATAACAGATATTTAACAAAAAAACAAGACCTTTAAGATACTTAAAAGTCTTGTCATTGGCGGACAGGGTGGGATTCGAACCCACGTGCCGGATTGAATACCGACAAACTGATTTCGAGTCAGCCCCGTTATGACCACTTCGATACCTGTCCGTGTGTATGTTTGAACTCCGATTTGACGGAGAAAAAAACAAGCAAATTATAAAATTTTGTTAGAAAAATGTTAGAAACGGCTAGAAAAACCGCTAGATAAGGCAGTGAAAGAGAGGTTTGAACCTCGCTTAAACCCGCACGGTTAAGCCATTTGTAGGGGTACAGTTACAGTGTAACCGAGGGGATTTCGAGTCTCTGGTTCACATTTTCCCAAATTTTATTTTTTGCGGAGGTTAGCGAAAAAGTTTTTAAGAAGATTTGTGCATTCATCTTCCATAATTCCTCCGAAAACGGTAGTTGTGCTGCCGAGATAACTTTTTGAGAACAAATCAATTCTTCCGCCTGCGGCCCCATATTCAGGATCGTACGCACCGAAATAAACATTGCGCATACGCGAATTTATAATAGCTCCGCTACACATAGCGCAAGGCTCAAGTGTAACATAAAGGTCGCACTCTTCAAGGCGCCAATCTTTAAGAAGCTTACAAGCTTCGCGCATAGCAACTATTTCAGCGTGAAGAGTAGGGTCGTGCTGAGTGTTTCTTAAGTTGTGCGCCGAAGCAATAACCTCGCCATTATATACAACAACTGCTCCGACAGGCATTTCGCCCTCGTCAATAGCTTTTATCGCTTCGTTAATGGCAATGCGCATAAATTTGTTTTCCACAAAAACCACCTTACATATGATAGCATAAAAAGAAAATTCAGTCAAGAGAAAATATTCTAAAACAGAAAGGAATTATGCTTATTTTTCCTACATATAATTAAGAGAGGTGAGATGTATGACAGTAAATTTGAAAAAATTAATCAAATGTGTGGCAATTCCTCTTTTGGTAGGGGCGTTGTCAGCTCTTTTAACGAAAGATAATTATAATATTCCTAATCAGCCGCCACTTTCTCCGCCTGCATGGGTGTTTCCTGTGGTGTGGACTGTGTTATATACCTTGATGGGAATTGCTTCTTATATTATATGTGAATCAAACATTACGAGGGAAGAGAAGAATAATGCCCTCACGCCGTATGCATTACAGCTTGTTTTAAACTTCTTTTGGTCAATTATATTTTTTAATATGAGGCAATACTTATTTGCCTTTATATGGATAGTTGCATTATGGCTGCTGATACTTATTACAATTGTGAGATTTCGCAAAAATTCAGAAACGGCTTCTAACTTATTAATACCTTATATTATATGGGTGTCTTTTGCGGCATATCTTAATTTGGCTATCTATTTAATCAATTAAAAACAATCATAAATGTGCGGTAAAATGGGGGTATTTTGCCGCACATTTGTTTTTTCTGAAAAAAGATAAAAAAATTTCAAAAAAGGTGTTGACAAATGGTAAAAGGCGTGGTAATATAAACAACGTTGCGCGTCTTGAGGCGGCACCTTGAAAAAACTTAAAAATATTTTAAATTTTTTAAAAAAAGGTGTTGACAAACGGCGAAAAGCAATGTATAATTAAAAAGCTCGCCAAACGAGCGGGCAAGTACCTTGAAAATTAAATAGCGTAAGGGCTCAAAATGAATTTTTCTTTTTGAGA